>JAZDFO010000001.1:0-5560 GCA_043807785.1 Microcaldota archaeon
GCCTGGCGCTTGACAAGCACCGCAACGCCGAGGAATTCTTCCAGCGACGACGACACGCGCGACCAATTGCCGGAATCGAAGGCGAGCGAAAGCCTGGACGCAGGAAATTCAGGCGTAGCATTGACACCGGCAGCGGCAAACGCCTCGGCTGCGGCCGACTCGTTGGAGAAATTGGCGTCGACGGATACGTACGTCAGGCCCTCACGCGGCAAGGCCGACTTGACAAACGACAGGTTCGCGACGCGGGAAAGCGTCTCGTTGCCCAAGGCAGGCAGGACAATGGAAGAGTCGGGGAAGTAATTGAATTCAGACACATTTGCGCCCGCGCCCAACGCCGTGGCCTTTGTCGAATTCTCGTCGAGGGCACGCCTTGTCCACGGCATTTGTGCGAAAGCGATTTGCCCGGAAACGGACAGAACCTCGCCCGTGGCGAAAACGGACTGCATCGCGCTCAGCGGCGCGGACTCCTGCACCAAAAGCCGCTCTAGCTGGCCGCCCTGCAGGGTAAGGAACATTGACACCGACACGTTGTCCCCGACCCGCGAGCTGGGGTTAAGCAGGGCAAAGCAGCGGCCGGAGCCGTCGGAAAAGCAGTTGAGCCCCCTTGCAGGCACGTTTTGCGTCTTGTTGTCCGCCGAGGCGAATTCCACGGAATCGGGAAACGAGAGGATGGAAAAGCGCAGGACATTGGCATCGCAGTAGCCGGAAAGGGAAGAGCGGATTTCACGGGCAAGCGCCGGGACATCAGTCTTGGCGTATAGCCGCACATCGAGGAGCGCGCTCGACGGGTCGTACGAGACGCTCTGCACCTTCTCAAAAGCGCGCACCGCCGCCGCCGCGGAAGTGCTGTTGCACATGACCAAAAGCTCGTCGCCAAGGCCTGCCACCTGTGCCTGCGCAATCGCATTGCCCACGAAAGATTCCACGGGCGCGACGGAAACCACGGGAGGCGTCGCCGTCGGAGTCGAATCGTTGGACGAGCCCGAGTTTATGCCGATGAAGAAGATTTCCGCCACAAAGAGGATAATCATCGCAACCGTGAAATACCGCAGTATAGTTGACTTTTGCATGCAAATCAGCCCCGAAAAAGGTTTTTATTGATTGGGTAGCATTGTTAATCCCGCAAATCGTTTAAAACGCTTTTGCTTTGGTGAGCCATATCCATGTTCGAAGAAAAGGATTTCCTGAAAGTCGAGTTCAGCGTCCGCAGCAAGGCCGGGGATCTCATCGACACAACCGACGAGGCGAGCGCCAAGAAAGCCGGCGTCTACGACGAGCACAAGCGCTACGGCGAGTCTCTGGTGGTCCTCTCCGACCAAAGGATGATAAAGGGCTTCCGCAACGCGCTTTTGGCAGCCGAGGCTGGCAAGGCGCAAACCGTCACCCTCTCGCCGGCAGACGCATTCGGGGAAAGGGACGAGACGCTCATAAAGCTCATCCCGCTCCAGAAGTTCAAGGACAACGGCGTCAGCCCGGTTGTGGGCATGCCGGTCACCCTCGACCAATACCGCGGCCGCGTGCAGAGCGTGAGCGGCGGAAGGGTCCGCGTCGACCTCAACCACGAGCTCGCCGGCAAGGAAGTCACCTACGAGTTCACCGTAAAAAAATGCATCACCGGCGACGCCGAAAAGCTCGAGGCAATCATCGACGAGGCATTCCAGGGCGGCGTGAGCGCCGCAATAGCGGGCAAGGAAGCGCACGTAAAGGCAGGCATGAAGGCGCTCTCAGCGGAAGGCTACGGAGACCGCAAAGCCGCCGCGCTGCAAAACGCGCTGCTTTATATTCCGGAAATCTCAAAAATAACCTGGACTGAAGAATTCGAACGGGGCTAAAGAAGCGCAAGGAAGCCCCAAGGGGCGTGTGGGGGAAATGGCTGGCAGGGAAGTCGTCGTATTCGTCTCGATACTCGCATTCCTAGTGGCGATGGCATACGCCGTCTCCTCGCGTATAGTGAACCCGGCGACGCTAATCATCGGCCTGTTCGCCATAGCGCTCATAGCGTACGTCTTCCCCCGCATAATCGAGTTCAAGGAATTCGAGCGCGGCGTCATCTTCCGGTTCGGCAGGTACCTGCGCACGGACGCCCCCGGCTGGCACATTATTTTCCCCGTGTTCGAAAGCGCAACCACGGTGGACATGCGCGTGCGCACCGTCGACACCGGCATGCAGCAGGTAACAACCGCTGACAACATCACCCTCAACGTCGACGCAATCAGCTACGTGAAAATCACCAACCCGAAAAAGGCGGTCGTCGAAGTCAAGGACCTGCCCGGCTCGCTGGCAAAAATCCTCGAGACCGAAATCCGCAGCATCGTCGGGCGCACCACACTGCGCGACCTCATCGAGGAGACCGCGACGATAAACTCGGCGATGTTCATCAAGCTCAAGCGCCTCGAGGACGACTGGGGGTTCCAGATAATCCGCGCCGAAATCGAGAAAATCGTGATTCCAAAGGACCTCATCGACGCGCAGACGCGCCGAAAGGCAGCCGAGGAATACAAGCAGAAGCTCGAGACCGAGGCTCAGGCAAGGAAGGTGGCGCTCACAACCCTCGACGAGGCCGCGCGCGACATCAGCGACAAGACGCTTACGATACTCTACGTCGACGCGCTCAAAAAGATTGCGCAGGGCAAGAGCAACAAGATAATCTTCCCGCTAGAGCTGACCAGCCTGGCGCAAACGCTCTCCGGGAAGCTGCACAAGGGCAAGCCCGGCTACGACGACGCGCTCGAGGCGCTGCTTGCGGCATACACGGAAAAGCGCAGGGAACTGCTCGATAAAAGCACAAAGGGAGGGAAAAATGGAGCTTAGCTTTGAGGCGCTGCGCAAAATCCAGCTCCAGGAACGCAACTTCGGCGCGCTAAGCGCGCTATCCGACGACTTCTACGAGGCGTACACGCTGTGGATACTCGAGTCCCAGCGCGCGCTGGCGGCGGGCTTTACCATCGAGCGCATGAAGGCTTACGAGAACTCCAAGAAAATCATCGACGAAATCAGGCAGAAGCGCGAGCAGAAAATACTCCTCAAGGCGCTAAAGGACCACCGGGGCGGCGCAGTCAGCTCGGAAGGGCTGGCAAGGGAGGAAAAGGCGCTCTACCTGTGCGCCATCGGCGGCCTGGAGGAATTCGAGAAAAACGCGGCTGCGGCGATAAACCCGGCAAAGCCAAAGGCAATGCCGATAGCGGTAGAACCCGCCTCAACTACATTGGCAGCCGGCCAAGGCATTGCCCAAAACGCCAAGGAAATGCAAGAGCTCCAATCCGTCAAGTTCCTCATGGGAATCCCGCAGTTCGTCGGCACCGACGGAAACGCATACGGCCCGTACGACACGGGCCAAGTCGCGGCAATCAAGAGGGAAGTCGCGGAAATCCTGGTCAGGAAGGGCGCGGCCGAACCCTGCAGCGAAGAGTGCATCGTCGAGGAGGAAATCGGCGGCATCGTCGAAAAGATGGACAGCGGCGGCGAGAGCGCGGCGAAGTGAAGGATAGCCTTAAAAGGCTTTTAGGGCATACTAATAGTCCGACATTTTATCCTCTTTCTATGGTCGCAACGAGGTATTAGGCATGATTGTCCCAAAGGAAAAGCACACGTACTGCCCGACCTGCCGCAAGCACACTGTGCACAAGGTCAAGGTCAGCACAAGCAAATACAGGGCCGGCAGGGCGCTGGCGTGGGGAACATTAAAGCACGAGCGCAAGCTCGCGGGCTACCACGGCAAGGTCAAGGGCAAGGCCAAGGTCAAAAAGCAGGGCATACGCAACAAGATAATGCTCGAGTGCCTCACCTGCAAGAAAAAGCACGAGCAGGTAATCAGCGGCCGCATGAAGAAGAAGGCCGAGACGCAAAAAACTTAAGGTGTGAACAATGAGCAGGTTTCTCAAAGTCGTCTGCGAATGCGGAGAGAACGCCATCATCTTCGGCGACTCGAAAGCCGCGGTCTCGTGCAAGAAATGCGGCAAGGTCCTGGCATCTCCGCGCGGCGGAAGGGCGCACGTGAGCTGCAGGATAATCGAAGTGCTAAGCTAGGGCGCGTTTTACAATGGCGGGCTACCCCGAATCCGGCGAATACGTAATCGCCACGGTAAAGAAGATGATGCCCTACGGGGCGTTCTGCAGCCTCGACGAATACGGCGACCTCGAGGCATTCCTCCACATTTCGGAAGTCAGCAGCGGGTGGGTCAAAAACATCCGCGAATTCGTCAAGGAAGGGCAAAAAATCGTCGCCCTCATCTCCAACGTCGACGAATCCAAGCGCCAAATCGACCTGAGCCTAAAGCGCGTAAGCGACAGCGACCGCAAGCGCAAGCTCGAAAGCTTCCAGCAGAGCAAGCGAGCAGAAAAATGGCTCGAGCGCGCGGCAATCAAGCTCAACAGGAACCCCAAAGACTCCCTCAAGGAAATAGGCGACATGCTCACCGCAGAATACGGGGACATCTACACCGCATTCGACGCAATACGGCAGGGAATCGTCAAGGAAAAAGTGCCGCCCGCATGGGTTGGCGCAATCAAGGAAATCGCGGCGGCGGAAATCAAGCAGAAGGAAGTCCGCGTGCGCGCGAAACTGCGCCTGCAGTGCAACGCCGAAAACGGCGTGGAAGTCGTCAAGGCCGCGCTAACCAACATCGAGAAGGCCGGCAAGGGAGTCAGCGTCCACTACCTTGGCGCGCCCAACTACTACTTCGACATCACCGCAGGCAACTTCAAGGACGCCGAAAAGACGCTCTCGAAAATCGAGCTCCAGCTCGGCAAAGAAAAAGGCATCGACTTTGCCGTAGAAAAGCAAAAGGACTAGGAATAAAAGCGGTCTTGGTCAAGGCAAATCTGGTTCTTATTAAAGCCAAAGCCAACAAAGCAAATATAAACTTATCAGGGCATAAAGATATACGGTGAAAGGAATGGTTAAGGCACACCCGCAAAGGCAGATTCAATTGGAAGTCGTGCACTACCCGACGCTGAAAACGATCATGGCCATCGAAGATGTGGTCAAGAACGCGGACACTGCGGTAAGCAGGAACCAAATCATCGCCAAACTTCCGACAAAAGTCATGCGCTCGACGCTCAACACCGCCCTCAACTACTTGGAAAAACGGGGCGTCGTACTTGAAATCAAGAAAGGCTTCATCTGGACGTTTCACTCTGGCGGCAATCTCGCAAAGGCAGAGGAAAACGGCCTAGAAGTGTAGGGACATGACGGAATCTTCGGATACAGGAAAAAATGAACTGGAAAAGTGAAACACCATGACGCGCATCCTCCAAAAATGCCCGGCAGACTCGACGTACACCCTCAAAGCCGAGTGCCCCAAGTGCGGGGAAAAGACCAAAAGCGCGCACCCGCCGAAGTACTCCAAGGAAGACAAGTACGCCGCATACCGCAGAAAAGAGCTCTACGGCTGAAAAGCAACGGCCAGCAACCTGACTGCGGCGTAGATAAAACGAACCTTTAATAAACGCCCAAGCGAATACCTTACTCGGGGATTACAATAATGACACTTACCTTCAGCCAGTCGCACGTGCTAGTCAACAAGGCAATCAAGCCAAAGAACCCAGTGCTCATCGTCGG
>JAZDFO010000002.1:0-10478 GCA_043807785.1 Microcaldota archaeon
TCTTCCTTTATCGTTTTAAGGTCGCGTTCTTCCCTGTCCCTGACGTAATAGACTCCCCTGAAAACGACGGGAACCAACGCCCCTGTTCTGCTCAAACCCGATAGGGCCGTGCCGTATTCAATGCCAAGCGCCTTGCATGCCGCTTTGATGTCCTCGCTCGATACCACCCGGTCATTGCGGGAAAGCAAGACGTTGTGGACTTTTCCGGCTCCGCTGTCCCAAAAGGCCATTATTCTCCCCTCCTATTGAGTCCCTTTAACTACAAAACAGTATATAAGAGGACATTATATAAATCTATTGCCCGGCACCCGGAAACATCCATCTGCCCCCCTGCCTGCGCGCGCTCTACTGGCATTCGCACTCCGGGGAAGTCGAAATCAGGCGGTCTTTCGGCATTCATGGGGCCAGGGCCCTGAACGCGGCATATTCGCCAAAGCACAGGGCTTTTATACTTCCCAGCCCATTACGCATGTCGGTGGGATTGGAATGAATAAGCCGTTGGCGCTTTCTGCGGTCATAACAAAGGGCGAGATTGCTTTCGTTTCCTTTTGCCCGGAGTTGGGCGTCACCAGCCAGGGCGAGACGGAGGAAAAGGCTTTGGAGAACCTGCGCGAGGCAGCCGGGCTTTATTTGGATGACGAAGACTTCGCTTCTTTTGGCTGATGGGAAAGTAAAAAAGCGGTCTGCCTCTTAGATTTCGTTGATTTTATTGTGGTTTTCTTGAAAACTGCCATCACGCTTTTTCTGGTTGCTTTCGTTCTTTTCTTCGGCTGCCTCGGCAATAACGCCCCGGCGGTAACCGCAACTCCCGCGGCCTCGCCGGCAATAACCTCATCGCCGATACCTTCCGTTGCATCGCCGGCGCCGGCATCCATTCCGACTCCTTCCCCGGCGGCTTCTCCTTCGCCTACCGCCTTCGCCGTCCTCAAGGGCGTGTCGTTGTCCCCAAAGAGCTTCTCCTCCGCGGACTTCAACGAGTTCATGCAGAAGACCAGGGAGACTGGAAACGTAGTCCTGTGGGCCGGCGACTGGAACGAGCTCGCGTCGGACAAGGGCGCTCCCGCAATCGTCGAAGGGTTCATGGCGCTCAGCTCGCACCGGTACGTGCCGGTCGTCGAGGCGCAGTTCTTCACGCAGTCCGACGGCAAGCTGTTAAGGCCCTTGGATGGCGCGAACAAGAAGATTTACCTGGATTCAGCCGCGGCTTTCGCCAAAAAATATTCGCCGCCTTACCTGGGCTTGGGCATCGAGGTCAACATCCTTTACGAGAAGAGCCCCGCCGACTTCGAGGCCTTCGCCGCGTTTTTCTCCGATGTCTACGACGCGGTAAAGGCGGTTTCCCCGCAGACGAAGGTGTTCACCGTCTTCCAGTTGGAGAAGATGAAGGGCCTGCGGGGCGGTCTGTTCGGCGGCACGAACGACGGAAGCAAGGCAGAATGGAGTCTGCTCGAAAAATTTCCGAAGGCCGATTTGGTTGCGTTCTCCACCTACCCGGGCCTCATCTACAAGTCCCCGGCGGAAATCCCTGAGAACTATTATTCGGAAATCGCGTTGCATATCTCGAAGCCCGTAGCCTTCACCGAAATCGGGTGGCACAGCGCCGCAAGCCCCGCTGGATGGGAGGGCAGCGAGGCAAAGCAGGCTGAATTTGTCGGCAGGTTCTTCGCGTTAAATAAAGGCCTCCGGCCGGAACTGGCGGTCTGGAGCTTCATGTACGACCCGCAGGCGGTGGAGCCGTTCAACAGCATGGGTTTGATAAGCGCCGACGGCACGCCGAAATCGGCTTGGGGCAGGTGGTTTGAAGAAGGTTAAGCCTTGTTTGTGGCCGTGAAGCTCTTGGTTCGGCTTACTGCGTTTCCATCCATAGCGCGAGTTGCGCGGTTTCCCAGACCTTTACCCTTGGCTGGAGCAGGTCGCGGTCGCGGCTCCACAGTTCGGCGCCGGCTGCAAGCGCGCAAGCCAGGTAGGGCACGTCTTTTTCGTCGCTGCAGAGGTGGCGCGCGGCCGGGAGGAACGGGTTTATTTCTGAATCTGGCACCCAGTGAATCCTTGAAAGAAGCATTTTGCTTAGCTCTACGAATTCTTTTTTTGGCAGCCTGCTTCGTTTTTGCAGTTCTGCCGCGTATTTCCCGAATTCCTCAAGAAGGAGCCTTGGGGCGTAAAGGCTTAGCCTCCTGTCGAATAGCAGCCTGCGCGTCATGCCTGCCTTTAGCAGCGCCGAAAATAGGACATTGGCGTCCACGACCAGCTGCATTTACGCCGCCTTGAAATGGCCGGCCATGTGCTTATCGACCGCGCTAGCCAGCTGGTCCACGTCCTTCTGCGTCAGCGCGCTTTTTGAGGCGATTTTCTCGGCCTTCTCCCAGTCGTCCATCTGCGCTACGATTACCGCGCGTACCACCTGCGACCACTTTACTCCCGGGAACTGGCGCATGCGGGCAAGGACGGCATCCGGCACCGAAAGAGTCAAACTGGACATTTGCGTTCACCAACGTAATATCTGCGTTGAGGCTTTTAATCCTTGCGTTTGTCACTTGCGCGCGAAGCTTATCCTGCTTTCCTTGCGCTGGGAGAGTATTTTGGCGATGAGCTGCTTGAGGAGGTCTTCGCTGACTTTCCTGGCCTGGCCCTGCTGGCGCAGGTAGAATATTACCTTGACGAGCTGCTCGTAGAGCTCGGGGTTGGAGAGGCGGATGTTGAAGAGCCGCTCGTATGCCGCGGGTTCGGTTGACGCCCGCAGCATTGCCTTGATTTGGGCGTCCTTTTGCATTTCCGCGTATTTCCTGCGGTAGGCCTCCTGCATTTTGGCCTGCTCGCCTTGAGCGTTTTGGGTGTCGCTTTCGTTTTCCCCTGCCATCCGAATCCGTTTTGCTTTATGCCCGGGAAAGGTTATAATAATGTGGCTTGGCTTTTGCTTCAATCATGCGCGATTTATCTGCCTTCAACCGCAGGATAAGCGCAAAGGCGGGAACGGACGCCGCCTTGCGTTCGCTTGCAGACGACCTTGGAAGCGGCGATTCCACTAGCAATGCCGTTTTAGGCGGCGTGGGCCAAAAGCCGTTGTTCGCGTTCATTCGCGCCAATTCCGCGGGCGTGTTGTGCGGTGCGGGCGAGGCGCTTGCCGTATTTTCCGCCTCCGGGGTCAATGCAACGCCGTTGCTTGCCGAAGGAAGGGAATTCCGCAAGGGTGCGAAGCTTCTCTCCTTGCGCGGCCCTGCAAAAGGAATTCTTGCCGCAGAGCGCACGGCGCTGGACTACCTGATGGTGCTTTCCGGCGTCGCCACCGCCTCGCGCAGGCTTGCAAACAAGTTCGGCAGGCGCGTTGCTGCAACCCGCAAGACGCACCCAGGGATGTCCGCGAGCGAAAAGCGCGCGGTACAAATTGGCGGAGGGCTCTCGCACCGGCATTCTCTTTGTGATGCAATCCTGATTAAGGACAATTATGTGGGCGTGGTTTCCCGAATGGAAGGCCTTTCCTATATTGGGGCATTGAAGCTCGCGGTTGAGCGGGCGGTGGAGTTTCGGCGCAGGAACGGTGGCGTGGGTTTTGTCGAGGCCGAGGCGCGCAACCTGCAGGAGGCGGTTGTGGCGGCCAATGCCGGCGCGGACGCGGTCCTGTTGGACAACATGTCCGTCCGGCAGGTGCGTGCGGCAGTCGCGGTCCTGCGGCGCATTCGCAAGCGTGTTGTCATCGAGGCTTCCGGCGGGATTACGGAAAAGAATGCAGGCAGGTACCTCGCGTGCGGCGTGGATTTCGTTTCGATGGGTTTGCTGACGCTGGCAAGCAAGCCGGTGGATATGAGCCTGGACTTGGTTTGAACTGCAATGTGGCGAATGCTTCCCCAAACGGTTGAATTAGCGGTTTAACCTCCTTTTGTTGCCTTAGGCTTGGTTTCAACGAAATTTATAAAGTTTGCCAGTGCATGCGCGCGGCGCGAAAGCATTTTAATAAACCACTCCTTTTAGTGGCTTTGCAGTTCGCATTTACCGGGGGGATTTTCGTGCAGCACAAGGAGTACGCAGTCGAAATTGCAATCGAAAGCAAGCCTGGGCTGGCTGACCCTGAAGGCTCCGTAATCGCAGGAGACTTAATGCGCAAGAACGGGTTTGGCATGGTGTCCGCTGTCCGCGTCGCCAAGCTTCTTCGGGTGACATTGTCCGCCGCCTCGGAGGAGGACGCGAAGAAAATCGCCGACCGCATGTGCATAGAGCTGCGCCTTGCAAACCCCGTCTCACAGGCTTATTCCATAATCATCAGGAAGTGATTTTCAATGCGCGTTGCCGTAATCCGTTTTCCAGGGGCCAACTGCGACCTTGACGCGGTGCACGTGCTCAAGGAAGTCATGCGTTTCCCCACCGACCTGGTCTGGCACAATGATTTTCGGGGCTCCAAGTACGATGCCGTGGTCCTTCCCGGCGGCTTTTCCTACGGCGACCACCTGCGCGCCGGCGTCATTGCGGCGTACAGCCCTGCAATGGCGGAGGTCAAGAAAATGGCCTCCGAGGGCAAGCCCGTGCTGGGCATCTGCAACGGCTTTCAAATCCTGTGCGAGTCCGAGCTCCTCCCCGGCGCGCTGGTGCGCAACGCTTCGACGCGCTTTGTCTGCAAGTGGGTAAACCTCAAGGTAGTCGCCCCGCGAACGGCGTTTTCGCGCGCGTTTGTCAAAGGCGACGTGTTTTCCTCCCCCACTGCGCACGGCGAAGGCAATTTCGTCATCGGCTCTGAGGGCCTCAAAGAGCTTTACGCCAACGACCAGGTGGTCTTCAAGTACTCTGACGCTGCTGGCCACGAGACCAAGGAGTCAAATCCCAACGGAGCGTTGGACAACATCGCCGGAATATGCAACTTGGAGGGCAACGTCGTCGGCCTCATGCCGCACCCCGAGCGGGCGTCGGAGGCGATTTTAAATCCTTACAAGAACGAGAATGCAAGAAAGGTTTTTTCCAGCCTCAAGGAATTCCTCGGCGCAAAAGGTTGAATGACAATGAACGGCGAGCCAGTGAATTGGAAGAACGCCACAATAGCCGGCATTGTTGCCGGGTTCGTGTTCGTCCTTTTCGATGCCATAACGTCATACCCAAACTCGGGACTTTTTGACTTGTTAATTGAAAATCCATCCTTTTTTCTCACATCCTTTTTATTTTGGACTATTCTTTATGGAATAATTTACGGAGTATTTTTTTCAATACTTTATTTTTTAATTTTCCCCCATCTTCCCGGAAATGAGTTGATGAAAATCGCCATTTTCGTAATTGGCATTACCGTTATACGGGTTGCATTTTCAGTAATTCTATTTTCTTATTTGAGTATCTTTTGGATTGGGAAACCAACATTTGATGCTGTTTTCTATCAGCGAATTTTCATTATTCCTTTACTGACGTATATAACCGCTGTTATCGCGGTCCAAAAAGTTTATGAAAAATTGCAGTCCAAGTGATATTGCATGATAGTCGACGGGTTTAACACGGACCTGACCAAGGACGACCTGCAAAAGGTCAGGGCCGCGCTCGGCCGCGAGCCCAACGCGGTGGAAGCCGGCATGGTCGACATCATGTGGAGCGAGCACTGCTCGTACAAGAGCTCGCGTCCCGTGCTCAAGATGCTTCCCACGACAGGCCCGCGCGTGGTGCTTGGCCCTGGCTATGACGCGGGCGTGGTGGACATCGGCGACGGCGAGTGCGCGGCGTTCAAGATAGAGTCGCACAACCACCCGAGCGCCATCGAGCCTTACAGCGGCTCGGCAACAGGCAGCGGCGGCATCATCCGCGACATCCTTGCCGTAGGCGCGCGGCCGATTGCCCTCACCGACTCCATATTCTTTGGCAAGCTTTCAAGCGACCATTCCCGCTGGCTCTTCAATTACGTGGTAAAGGGCGTCGGCGACTACGGAAACTGCGTGGGAATTCCGACAGTCGCGGGCGACACGAATTTCGACCCCAGTTTCGAGCGCAACTGCCTGGTCAACGTCACCTGCCTTGGGCTGGTAAAGCGCGATTCAATCGTCTTGGGCAAGGCAAAGGACGCCGGGGACCTCGTAATTTATGTCGGCAGCTCCACCGGCCGCGACGGCATCCACGGCGTGACATTCGCCTCAAAAAACCTTCACGAGAAGAGCGACGAGGAGCGCCCTGCAGTCCAGATTCCCGACCCGTTCACCAAAAAGCTCATCATCGACGCGACTCTCGAGGCGCTTGCGACCGGCAAGGTCAAGGCAATCAAGGACTTCGGCGGCGGCGGGCTGACCTGCTGCGGCTCCGAGCTTGCATACAAGGGCGGCAAGGGTGCAGTCATCGACGCATCCCTGGTGCCCCTGCGCGAAAAGGGCATGCTTCCAGTCGAGATAATGCTGAGCGAATCGCAGGAGCGCATGCTCTACTCGTGCGCGCCAAAGGACCTGGGCGTTTTGGAAAAGGTTTTCGACAAGTACGGCCTGCGCCACTCCGTCATCGGCAAAATCACGGAGGAAAAGCGCTTCGTCGTCACTTACGGCGGCAAGGCAATCGCGGATGTGCCGATTGAGCTGCTTACCGACGCGCCCGTAGTCGAGCAGGCAAGTTCGCGGCCAAAGGGCCTAGACAAGGCGCTCTCGCAAAAAACGCCGGAGCTGAAAATGTCGCTCTCCGAGGCGGTGTTTTCCCTGTTTTCGTCCGACAACCTCGCCGGCAAGGCGTGGGTCTTCCGCCAGTACGACCACGAGGTCGGCGCGCGCACTGTAGTCAAGCCCGGCATGTCCGGCGCGGCTGTTCTGCGCATTTCCGGCAAAAAGGGGCTGGCGGTCAAGACGGACTGCAACTTTTTGCACTGCAACCTCGACCCGCACGGAGGCTCGGTTGCAACAATGCTCGAGTGCGCGCGAAACCTCGCCTGCGTCGGCGCCGAGCCGATTGCGATGACCGACAACCTCAACTTCGGCAACCCCAACAAGCCAGAGGCGTTCTGGAAGTTTTCCGAGTCGGTGCGCGGGCTTTCCGACGCATGCAAGGCGCTCTCGGTGCCGTGCATCGGGGGCAACGTGTCGTTCTACAACGAGGACGACGTCAACGGGCTCGAAATAAAGCCCGCCCCAGTCGTCGGCATGATTGGCCTGGTTGACGATTTGGCAACGGTTTCCACTACGGCTTTCAAAAACGCCGGCGACGCAATCGTCGTTTTCGGCACGGCTCCCCGCGAACTCGGCGGCAGCTATTACCTTGCCGAGCTATTCGGGGCATTTGACGGAACGCCTCCCAAGCCAGGCCTGCCGGAGGAAAAGCGCTTAATCGATGCGGCGCGAAATGCAGTGCGCAGCGGGCTGGTCAGTGCGTCGCAGGATGTTTCGGGAGGCGGCCTTGCAATCGCGTTGGCGGAAATGTGCTGCGGCGGCAACCTCGGGGCACAGCTTAATCTCGAGAGCGTTCCTGCGGCTAAAGGCGCCGCAAAAGAGGAAATCCTTTTCGGCGAAGGCGGCGGCAGGTTCGTTTTCTCCACGCGCGACCCTGCACGGCTGCTTGCGCTGGCTTGCGATGCGGGCGTTTCGGCCGCGGCAATCGGGAAAGTCACGCAGGACAAGCGACTTGTCTTTATCAGCGCCGACGGGGGGAAGGCAGTTGACTGCAGCGTGACCGCGCTTTGCGACGAGCACGAGCGCGCAATTGCGGTGAAAATGGGCTGAACCTGGCAAGGCCGGCGTTTTGCGCGCAAGCCAGTTGCCGCGGGCGCTTTTGCGTACCCATGCATTATAATCGTTTCCATCCATTAAAATATTTGCGCAGGCACAATGGTGCTTGCAAGGAAGGTTCTTTTGTAGTTTTTTGCCGCTGGTCTTATGGGACTAAGGGAGAAATGCGGGGTAGTCGGGGCTTGCAGCCTCGCTGCGTCCGCTGATCTTGCAGTCGGCCTCTACAACGGCCTCATGGCGCTCCAGCACCGCGGGCAGGAGTCGGCCGGCATCGCCGTTGCCTGTGCGGGCAAGCTCAAGGCCAAGCTGGGAATGGGCCTGGTTTCCAACGTCTTCGACTACGAGTCCCTCGAGTCGCTCGCGTCGTCTGCAGGCATTGGCCACGTGCGCTATTCCACCGCCGGCTCTTCCGCTCTAGAAAACGCCCAGCCTTTCATCTTTTCACAGGACGGCATCAGTCTGGCCGTGTCTTTTAACGGCAACATCGTGAACTTCGACGAGCTCAAGCGCGAGATGCAGCAATTGCGCCATTCGCCGTTCACCTGCTCGGCGGACACGGAAGTCGTCGCGCGGCTGTTTGCAGACGGCCTGCGCGCCAACGGCGGCGCCAATTCCCCGGAGAACTGCTTTAGCGCAATGAAGTCGGTAATGTCCCGCCTTGAAGGCGCGTATTCCCTCATCATATTGTTTCCTGATGGCACGATGCTCGCCGCGCGCGACCCGCAGGGCTACAAGCCGTTCTGCCTTGGCAGGCGAAAGACCCTCGTAAGCGACACGGTGTACATTGCAAGCGAATCGTGCGCGTTTGACGCCCTCGACGCGGAATTCGACCGCGACATCGCCCCCGGCGAGGCGGTGTGGATACGCGGCACGGAAGTCAAGAGCATGATAGTGGCGCAGGGACGCAAGGCGCACTGCATGTTCGAGTGGGTTTACTTTTCGCGCGCCGACTCGGTGGTGAACGGGAAAAGCGTCTACGCCGTGCGGGAAAACCTCGGCCGCGAGCTAGCCGGGCAATTCAAGCACGCCGTCGACGTCGTGGTCCCCGTCCCCGATAGCGGACGGTCCGCGGCCTTGGGTTTTTCCAAGGAAAGCGGCCTGATGTTCGACGAGGGGCTCATAAAGAACCGGTATGTCTTCCGCACCTTCATCATGCCAAGCGAATCGTGCCGCAAGTCAAGCATCGCGCTCAAGCTCTCGGCAGTCGAGCCGGTCGTGCGCGGCAAGCGCATCGCGCTGGTCGACGACAGCATCGTGCGCGGCAATACCACGCGCAAAATCGTGCGCATGCTCAAGTCGCACGGGGCAAGGGAAGTGCACGTTCTTTCCTCGTGCCCGCCGATAGTCTCGCCGTGCTACATGGGCATTGACTTTCCCACCTACGCCGAACTGATTGCCTTCGACTACAACCTCTCGCAGATTTCCACTGAAATCGGCGCCGACAGCGTCAAGTATATGACTGTTGAAGGCCTGGTCAAAGCCATCGGCCTGCCCAAAGAAGACCTGTGCCTTAGCTGCCTCACCGGCGTTTACCCGACTGACAAGATAAACGCGTATGCGGCTTCACGCAAGCGGGAGGAAAAGCGGGGCTTCAACATCGCCGTGCTCGCCAGCGGCCGCGGAAGCAACCTCCAGAGCATAATCGACGCAATCGAGAGCAAGCACCTCTGTGCAAGCATCGCCTGCGTGGTCAGCGACAAGGCAGACTCTCTGGCTCTCGTGCGCGCTGCAAAGCACGCCATCGAGGCAATTTTTGTCGACCCGAAAGCGTTTTCTTCCCGCGACTCGTTCGAGCGAAATGTCGCCGGCCTGCTCAAGGCGCGCAACGTCGACCTCGTCGTCCTCGCCGGGTACATGAAGATAGTCGGCGCGCCGCTATTGGAGGCGTTCCCGGACGCAATCATCAACATCCACCCCACGCTGCTGCCAAAGTTTGCAGGCTGCATGGGCATCAAATGCCACCAGGCCGTCCTCGACGCGAAGGAAACCGAGAGCGGCTGCACCGTGCATTTGGTCAGCGCGCAAGTCGATGCAGGCGCGGTCATCGCTTCCGCGCGCGTGCCCGTCAAACCAGAAGACACTGCAGAAACCCTCGCCGAGCGCGTGCTGGCCGAAGAGCACAGGCTGCTTCCGGAAGTCGTCAAGATGATTTCCGAAGGCAAGAAAGGATGCTGAACGCCGCTTTGCCGAGTCAAATGCTGCTTCCATAGCCTACGCTGTGCTATTGGGAAGAAAAAAGGAGGGGAAAGTAAAAACTAGCCCGCTGCACTCCGTAGGAGTATGATTGCAAGCACGGCGATTAGCAGGATGGCCGAGGGGATGAGCCAGACCGCAACCGCTTTCCCGGTCGAAAATCCGTGCACTTCCTTTATCATGAGCGTCTTCAGGTACAGCATGTAGATTCCTATGAGCAGCATGACTAGGCTGCCTACCGTCGGCACGAAGGTCAAGACCTGCAGGATTGCCATCGGCGCAATGTATAGCGCTCCGAGGTAATACATTTGCGCAAACCCGCCCGGACCGCTTAGCAGCTTGGCGATGGCCATCATGAAAACGGTCAAAATGGCCGTCGCGGCGACTCCGAATAGTGTGTACGATATTGGTGTCGTAATTATGGCGGTGACTCCTGCGGCCATTCCCGGAATTCCCGGAAAAAGCGACGGTGCGAACGCCATTAGGATGCCAGTTATCAACCCGTAGATGCCATACCCAATCGCCAGGTGAATTGCCCCTTCCTTGAGGCTTGCGTTAGCCTTTTCCGCAGCGAAGGTCTCCTTCGGTTTAGTCAGCACCGCAACCCATTTTTCCCAAAAAGACATT
>JAZDFO010000003.1:0-3701 GCA_043807785.1 Microcaldota archaeon
GCGTAGAACACGCCGACGGTAAGCAGGAACCTGCGGTATTGCGGCGGGAACTTGGCCCACACAAACGATGCCGTGATTTGCGGCTTGACGGCCTCTTGCCTGGCGGCCTTTGGCCTGCTCTCTTTGACAAAGAAGTGCAGAATTCCAAGAGCAATCGCCCCGGGAATGATTGAAGCCCAGAACAGCACATTATAGTTGTCTGCCGTAGCCGCCAGAATGACGAATGCCAGCGCCGGGCCGATGATTGCGCCGATGGTGTCCATCATCCGGTGCACGCCGAAGTTCTTTCCCCGGTTTTTTTCCGTCGTGGATTCTGCGATGATTGCGTCTCTTGGGGCTTCGCGGATTCCCTTGCCGAGCCTTTCCGTAACTCGCACGAACAACATCTCGTGCCACAATACTGCGAACGCGAACATGGGGCGCATGACGGCCGAAAGCGCGTAGCCAGCCAAGACGATGGGCTTGCGCTTGCCGAACTTGTCCGAGAAATACCCGCTGAAGAGCTTGGAGATGTTGGCGAAGCTGTTGGCAATGCCTTCGATGAGCCCGATTGTGGCCTTGTCGAAAAGCAGGACTCCCGACATGTAGAGCGGCAGGACGCTGAAAATCATTTCGCCGCTGATGTCGGTAATCATGCTCACGAAGCCGAGTGCCAGCACGTTTCGCGGGACGTCTTTAAGGAGTTTCACGGTTTATTCCCTTTCGCGTTCAAGCCTCCGCATTGATTCATACGACTGAAACCGCGCCCATGTTGATTCCGTTAGCCATCTGCTCGTCCGCCGTATTTAAATCGTGGGTTTTATATTCGCTTCATCATAATCCCATGTATGAAGCCCTCTGCCGTCTTGGTGGCTCTGTTGTTGTCGTCCTTTGCGGCAACATCATTTGCGGCAATAACTGATGCCACAGGGCAGGCGGCATATGCGGCAACTGATTCCCATTCAACCCTCGTTTTTGCCCCCGCAACGGTTCCTGCCTCTGATAATAGTTCACAGCCTTGTTCCATTGATGGAGCCAAGCGGGATTGCCCGGCGGCGTCGGATTGCCTGGGAAGGCAGGCCTGCCAGTCTGGCTCTTGGTCGGCGTGCGCCAAGGCGGACATGTGCTGCGCGGTCAACTGCGACGACGGCAGCAAGTCGACGGCGGATTCCTGCGACCGCGGGGTATGCCGGTACGTTGAATTTGGCAAGGCGATTCAAAAGAAATATTTGGCATCCCCAACCGGCCAGAAAAAATCCGCCCAGGAATGGACTGCCCAGGACATCGAGGCCGCGCTTGCAGAACTTCCTCCCGGTCCGGAAGTCGACCAGCTGCGCGCGCTTGTCGGGGAAGCCAAGCGGTTTTCCATGGAGGGCAAGGCTGGGGAATCCGATGCGGCATGGCAGCAGATTGGCGTGAGGCTCGATTCGCTCCTGTCCAAGGCGCGGTATTTTGAGCTGCAGTCCCTTGGCTTTGCCGTGTCGATGATTCTTGTCATCATAATCCTTGCCGCCTACATTGCGGTGTATTACCGGAAAAGGCGTGCCTACGCCAAGCCTACAGGGCAGGAAAAGGCGCTCGCGCGCTATAAGCAGGTTGAATCCGAGAAAGCGGGGCTGGCCAGGAGGTTCATGAAGCGCGAAATTGACTACGAGTCTTATACCAAGCTCATTGAAGCGCTGAACTCCGAGTCGATGCGGCAAAGAAGCCGGCTACCCGAAAGGAAATAAAAGCCGGCTGCCTTTGTGTTTGCATGCGCGTTTCCATATTTGCCGTTGCCGCCTTTTTTGTAGTTGCACTGGGCTGCATTTTTAGCCAGCCCCAAGCGCCGGCAGGAGTTCCGGCTGCGACCATAATCCCGACGCCGACCGTGATTCCGACGACTGCAAGCGAATGGACGGGCGAGAAATTCATGATTTATTGGTCCATGCCGCCTTTCCGCACGCCTCCCATCGCCCGCCCGGAAGTAATCTATCCGACTCCAATCCCGACGCAGGTTCCCGCCACGGAGTTCGGCAAGGGCTGTTTGGCCGGCGCCAACTGCAGCGCCGGCTACTTCTGCAACTGGTTTACGCGATGCTATTCCAAGGCAGCCGACGGGAACGCCACTTCAATGAAAAGAATTTGCGGGGACTACGGGGACAAGCTCTGCTACCTGCCGTGCGGCCTTGACGAGCACTGCGGCCCCGGCGAATACTGCGGCAGCATCACGAAATACCGCGGATTGCATCCGATGGCAGTAACTGTGTGCATGCGCAAGTGATTCAAATCCCGTTGAGGGGCATGCCATGTGCCTCGACGCCTTGGCCGAGCAGCCAGCCGTGGGCTAGACGCCTCCAAAAAGTTGGCAATACGATGCCAAATTTGGCACGAAATTATAAATTAACCCTTGGCGAGAGTTGCTAATCATAGCGCTGATAGTTCTTTTTCAGTGAAACCCAGCTTTTTCAGTTCCTTGATTGCAATATCCTGGCTTTTTCCCGCCTCTCTTCGTCGACGGTAGGCCTCCGTGACTATTGACGCCCGGTCCAGCCTGCAGACTTCGCGGAGTATGGGCGCGTCGATTCCGTGCTTTTCGGAAAGCTCGTTGAACTTGTTGCACACTAGCCCGTGCCAGGAGCGTTTTGCGCTCTGGAGCTTGCATTCCTCCAAAATGACTTTCCAATCGATTCTTGCAGTTCTTACGATGGCCGCAATGTCGTCCACGTCGTTTGGGCGTTCAGTAACCGCCTTGAACAATACGACGTCCTCGTTTGAAACCAGCCCAACTTTCAACTTGCCGAATTCGCCAAAGAGTTCAGCCCGCTTAACTACCGACGGCGTAACTTCAAGGCAGCCGCAAACCGTTCGAACGAAGAGGTCAAGCCGAAAACCGTTCTTGTCGTGCCAGACTCCCATCGCGTCCATTTTCAGATATGCCGGTTCAAGGTTTTTTGCTCGGGTGAAACCATTTTTTTCAACGGCTGAAACGAACGCTTTGCAGCCGGCAGCGTTTCGAAAGACGAGATCGAGGTCTTTCGTGGCAGTCTTCTGGTCGCGGAAAACCATTGCACCGCCGCCCAGAAGGAAAACATCAACCGGCAAGGCTAGGATGGAACCTATTCGTTCCAATGCAAGAGTCAAATCGTTTCTTTCGAACGCTTTTCTCATAGGGCTAGCCCTTTTTGCTGGTAGGAGGCGACGTTGCGCATTAACCCGACTTCATTTTCCAATCCTAAAGCGTCTCCTTCAACCCTAAACGTCTTTGCCAAGCTGCGGATTTTTCCCACGTTCAAATTTTGATAATTTTTGATAAAAAACGACGCGAGCACCGGCTTGTCCTGGTGCTGCTGCAAAGTAGTCAGCAGCAAGGCGTGGATAAATGCCTCTTCCAGCCCAATTTTGTGCTTTTCCTTGCCCAGGTTAAAGTAGTAGTCATCGTAACTGGTCTTTACCGCCTCAAGCCCATTTTCCATCAAGCGGTTAATTCCGGTCCTGCAAAAAAACTCGGGAACTTGTTTCGCGTCCGTCCGCAAGATAATGTGCTTGCGAACTCGGATTGAAACATTGTACCCCTTTGAGCCGGAAAGCAACAGGTCGGAAAGCGAGTTGGCGTATGCTGCGGCAAAAAAGGCGGCGAACTGATCGGTTATCCTGACGTTTTTCCCATTCTTAGCGGCAACCCCCGCGGAATAAAGCGCCTTAAGGGCCTTGAACGCCGTCGCACGGGAACAGGAGGCTTC
>JAZDFO010000004.1:0-15464 GCA_043807785.1 Microcaldota archaeon
GCGTCGATGGCGACGACGGTCGGCAAGTTTCCGGCGCCGGACACGCTGGCGGTTGCATCAGGGATTCCACTGACCTTGCAGCCGTTGGGGTCGATGATGTCGTAGACTGCCTTGAAGGTGTTTGGGTCGCTGTTGATGGAAGGCGAGCCGCCAGTGACCATGAATTGAAGCGGGCCGGAGAGCGGCTCGTACTTGAATTGTTCCAAGTCACCGACCGTGACGATGAGGGGCGCGAGCTGGTGCGAGTTGCTGCGCGGCATGAATTCGTCGATGTATGCCTCCTGCGGCGCGTTGAGGCTGCGGGACGATTGCGCGATGTCGAGGGAGGAAATGCCGGCGCCGGCGAGGTTGACGCCAAGCTCGTGGTTGAGAGTCGAGCCGTCGCGGGAACAGAGCGCTTCGACTTGGAAGGACTCGGAATTGACGATTCCCTTGGCGTTGGCGTTGGAAATTGCGCTGGTGGTTTCACGCCTTTGCTGGGCGTAGCCGGGGTAGTTGGGCATGTACGGGCTTGCAGTGGAATAGTCCTGCGTGCCTTGGGAAATGCGGCTGTAGAGCGTTGCGTCGGACTTGATGCCGCAGCGCGGAGTGTCGACGCCGTCGATTGCCTCTTTTGCGCGCACCCACCTTGAAAGCGTGTACGGGTCGAGGGCGAGTGTGATGGAGGGCTTTACCATGTTGTCCTGCTGGAAGTAGGGCTGGATCGGGATTTGCGGCTGGTTGTGCATGGTGCCGGTTGCGGTGATGATGAGGGGAATCCTGCGCGAGGCGCCTGACTTGAGGGTAAAGACTACGTAGCCTGAAAGAGGAGTTGGCACGCACGAGCTTGGCAGGGTTGCCGAGAACTGGGCGGAGAATTGGGCGCCGTAAGTGTTCGGGTTGTAGTACTGCAATTGGGACGGGCCGGAAGCGTAGTTGCCGTAGATGCCGTCCTGTGGGGACGACGGGTATTGGTTGTATTGGTAGAAACCGGAAGGCGGATTGTATCCGGGCATGGCGGTGTTGCCGGCGTAGTTGTAGCCCTGGGAGAGCGGCTGGTATGTGCCTCCGAAATATCCGTTTTGGTTGCCGTATTGGTTTCCGTAAGAGTTGCCGTATTGGCCGCCGGCTTGCGCGAATTGGTTGTACGACATTTGGGGCGCGCCGAAGTAGCCGATGCAGGCGGGGTTGGAGGAATAGACCATGCGCAGGAGCTGCTGGTACGGGTTTCCGGTGAAGTCGGCGGCGACTTGCAGGCGCTGGTCGGATGGGCTGCAGTACTGCAAGTCCACCCACGAGGATACCGTGGAATCAAATCCCTGCTTTTCGCAGCGGATGACTTCCTCTCCAAAGCCATACATGCCAAACGTTTTCTCAAAATAATAGTTCTGCTCGTTGATGGAAATCTCGATGCGCGAGGGAAGCGCAGGATATGCATTTTCATCGATATTGCGGCCGTCGAAATCGCGCGCAATGACCATTACGGTATACTTCTTTGTGGCCGTGCCGGCATAAAGGATGAGATTGCCTTTAATGCGCGTGCCTTTGGCAATCTGGGTGCCGCTGTAGTCGGCCAAAAACATTATGCTCCTTCCGATGCATTCGGCGCGCACGTTGTCGGTGAGGTTGGCAGGGCCTTGCAGCTCGCAGGAAGAAATGTCGTCGGCCTTGTAGACGTAGAACGCATCGGCGAAACCCGTGTCGTCGAGGTTGAGGTGCACGGGGGAGGAAATTTCCGCGCCCGAAGGTATCGGGGTAGGAGTCGGCGAGACGGAGGGCGACGGGTTTGGGGAAACGGTTGGGGACACGGCCGGGGCAGGGTAGTCCACCTGCGCGGACGCGCATTCAATTGAGCCGATGGATGCCTGGGCCAAAAATACCCCGGGCGCAGTATACGTGCACTTGCCGCTGCAGCTTCCGGCAGTGCAGCCTACAAGCGGGGCGCTGCGGCCATTGTCGCAGTCGACCGTTATCGAATTCGCTTGCTCCTCGAAATCATAGTAGTCTGCCTGCACGCGGACTTCGCCGGACGCGCTTAGCAGGTTGGGTTCGACGGTCAAAATGCACAGCGGCGCAGGCGCGTTGCAGGCGTCGTCGAGCGACATTTTGCCCGTGAAATAATTGTATGCGGCCAGGCTGTTGCATTCGCCGCGCTCCCAATTGGAGTTTCCGTTGCGGTCGCAGCAGCCCAATTGCCCGCCCGTGCCGTCGCATTGTTCGTCGGTGCACAACCCGGGGGTCATTGTCGGCGTCGGGGTCGGCGTGCCCTCTGGCGTGGGCGTCGGAGCTCCCTGCCGGAACACGAGGATATTATAGATGTGGCCAAGGCCGTCGTCGGTTGAGACGGTCAGCCGCCCGGCCTCGCGGATGCCCGCAGCCGGGGCAAGCGACGGGTAGTCGGCGGACAAGTGGATTGCGCCGCCGGAGCACTCGACAGCCACGCCTTGCTCGAAAATTGTGGTGCCGCGCAGCGCGCAGGCGGTCACTTCGCCGCGGCCGGCGTACGAGTGCAGCGCCTCTGCAAACCCGGTGTCGTCGAGGTTGAGGCGCACTAGCGACGGAATCGCCGGGTACTGGATGCCGGGAACCGGCGTGGGAGTCGGCGTGGGAGTCGGAGTCGGGTTCTCGATGCCGATGGCGAGCGGAGACTTGACGCTTATTGAAACGGGAACCGAGCGGGTAAGGGTGTAGCGGGAGGAAATCCTCTGGCGCGCGACGAGCTGGCAGGAAGTCTTGGCCGTAGTGTCCGCCAGGACGGAGACGTCCACGCTTGCCTCATCGGTAAAGCTCGAAAAGTACGGCGGCACGAAGGTCAAAATAGGGATGTTGTTGGCGCTGCAGTCGGAATAAAGGTCGAGCGCGCTTTTTGCGTTGAGCGCGGAGGAGAATGTGACGGTCTGGGAGGCAAGGTCGGCGGAACTGCCGGCGAACTTGAGGCTCTCGGGCGAGGCTTCCAGCGCGCCGGACGGAGGGGCTACTTCGATCAGGCACTCTTCGAGCGTGCGGTATTGTTCGTGCTCTATGCGCACGCCGATTCGGCCAAGCGCGACGGGGCTTGCGCTTACCGCGTACGAGCCGTGCAGGCCGGAGTCAAGCGAGCCGTCGCCCTGCACCTGCGGCTCGTTAAAGCCCAGCGGCGCTCCCTCGCAGTCAAAGAGGGTGACGAGCGCGTCCTCGACGGGGTTGTTGCGCTCGTCGAGCACTTTAATGCGCACTTTTGCGGGCTTGCCGACTTCGAGCATCGACGGCGAAGGGGTTGAGCGCTTGAGCGGGTTGTCGCCGGTGACCTTGAGCGAGAAATGGAAGGGCCAGGCCTTGCCTTCGGAATAGAACGTTGCAACGAAATCGGATGAGAGCGCGGCCTTGATTGCCTTGAAATTCAGCACGCCGGACGAGCGCGCGCCTGCCTCGGCTTGCACGGGGATGCGCTGCTCGGATTGCATGGAATCGGATACTCCTACCGCGGATTTGCCGGCATCGGAGGCGAAATCAAGCCCGCCTGCGCCCGTGTATTGCGATACCGCGCTGCGGATGCCGATTGAGTCGATGGCGGAATCGGAGAGCACTTCGTAGTAAAGCGAAAAGTCGGCTTGCTTGGCGATTTCAATCGAGGACTTGGAGGAGGATTCTGCGGACTTGAGGAAAAGCCTTCGGCAGAAACCTGTTTTCTCGTCGCAAACAAGCGGCGAGGCGGTGACCTTTACCTGCGCGGCGAGGCTTTTCTGCCTGCACATTTGGCGCACAAGGTCGGATGCCGCATCAGGCGTTGAAACCGAATCGTAGGATTCGAGTTCCGGCGACGACGAAATTATGCCGCCTTTTGCCGCATAGGCCTTGTAGTTGAGCGTGAATTGGGACGACGCCGGGGCATTTGGCGCGACGTAGAGCGATAGCTCGATTTCCTTCGTCCCGGAAAAGCCCTTGGGGAAGACCACGTCGAGCGAGCGCAACGAAGTCGAATTGCCGGATGAGGATGAATAGCACGACTCGGAATCGAACGAGGCGGAAGAGAACACCACCGCGCCGTCAATGGAAGGCTCCTGTGAAAACCACGCAAAGTCGCCGCCGCTGATGTGCGCGTGCAGCCCGGCGTTCTTTGACGACGCGGGGGCGGTGACGGAAAATCGCGCGCGGTAGTATTCGGCGTTGCCTGCCTCCGCAACCAGGCCTGCCGGGCTGTACAGGCCGAGGAACTTGACGCTCACTGCCTTGGAAGCCGAAAGCGGCACTAGAGAGAGCTTGACGGCCTTCCTTTCGCCCGGCGAAAGCGTGTAAGGCACCGAAACCGCGCGCACGAAGCCCTCGCTGACTGCTGCGATGCTCACTTCCTGCTCTGCGGGGGCGCTAAGCGTGCAGTTGATGCCGCCAAAATCGCACGACGAGATGATATTTCCTTGCGAATCCTGCACCGACGCAGTCCCGTTGGAAAGCGGGGTGCCGAGGGAAAGGTCTTCAAGGTACACCGAGAAAGTTCCCGGCTCGTATTCCAGCGTCACGGCCAAAA
The DNA here is from genome assembly GCA_043807785.1 of Microcaldota archaeon. Lineage (GTDB taxonomy): Archaea > Micrarchaeota > Micrarchaeia > Norongarragalinales > SBBD01 > JAZDGU01. The sequence continues at coordinate 4,484 of JAZDFO010000004.1, forward strand.
CCGCGCCGCTTTGCGCCGCAACCCTGGCGCTCTCGCCGCGCATTCCGTATTGCGATACCTTGGCGAAAATTTCGTACGCCCCGCCGCCGATTTCGCTAGGGATTGTGAAAGCCGCAGTGCCGTCCGCGTCGGTATACGCCGCCGGCACGCCTAGCGGAAAGCCGTCCGCAGAATACAATAGGACATCCGCGCCGATTGCGGGCCCGTCATTGCCTTCGACTGAAACAATGACATCCGCGGAATTGCCGTCGGTTGCCGCAGAAAGCGCAATCTTGCTCAAGGTAGGCGACGGCCGCGCATCAATCGAGGCCGGGTGGTAGCCTTCGGCGTAGGCGGTAACATGGTAAAGCGTGGCAGAAGGCACGGCAAACTCAGCCTTGCCCTGCGAGTCAGTGGCCGAAACGTCGAGCTGCTTGCCGGTTGAATCGTAAAGCGTCGCAGTGGCGCCTTCAAGCTCGTTACCGTCGCTTGAGACCACTTGGAGGTAAATGTAGTCGCCGGCCTTCTTTTCCGCTACTTCAATCGGCACGTCGAGAGTCTCGCTCGCGGATTGCACTTCCATTTCATCGGAGGCATACGATGCCGACTTGCCGGTCTCCCCCACGCGCACAAAAAACATCTTGCCGATCGGGAAGTTTGCAAAAAGCGCCGTGCCGCCGGAGTCGGCCTTCAATGTGCGCAGCTGACGCCCTGTTGCAGAATCCAGCAGGGACACCTGCACGCCGCCTACTGGCGAGCCGTCCGGCAAATACACGGACACGGAGACCTGGCCGAAAGAAGACGTGGCCGTACCTCCTCCCTTTTCGCCGTCCGTTTGCTCGTCGGTAGAAGTGAGCACAAGCGCCACCGAGCCGCCCGATGCAACCAGGTCTGTTTTCGAGAAGCTTTGAGTCTTGGGCAAAAAGCCGTCTGCCAAAACCGTGACCGTCACCATGCTTGGCAACTCGCCTAGCACGAAGGACGCTGTGCCGTCAAATGAAGTGGAAGAGAAGTTCTCGGAACCGTCCTCGAAGCGCAGGGTAACGCCCGCAGCGGGCACGGAAGTCCCGAAGGAGTCGGAAACCAGCACGTTGACGTACTCGCGGGCTGACTCGACGGGAGCCGGATCATCCATGGTGAATTCCGCAGTGGCCGAAGCGAGGCGCTTTTCAAGGGTAGGATACGCCTTTTGCGGGTCGCTGATGCGGACAGATAGGGATGTGCTGGCGGGGGCCTTGGCAAACGAGGCCATTCCTTCGGCGTTGGTTTCCGCCTGGGAGACGAACTTTCCGCCGTCGAGCAGCTCGACCGCCATGCCGGAAAGCAGGGTCCCTTGGGAGTTCTTCACCGTGATTGCGACGGATTGAGTCACCGGCGCGGCAAAGAAGGCAAAGTATGCGGCAGCCAAGCCGACGGCCAAAAGCACGCCGAAAACAATTGCAGGCGAAGGCCAGCCCTTCTCGGAAAAAGAATCGGCCAGCTCCCCGTATTTCTCCCTAGCCTCGTCGAGGAATGCCATAAGGGCAATTGATGCCTTGCGGCGTTTAAAAAACCCACCCTTTTTAAATCCCGGGAGGAGGAAATCCGCCTTTCTGCAGCGCACCGGAAATGACGCCCCGCAAGGAACGCCGTCTTGACAATGCAGAATGCGGGCATGACAACGCGCGGGGAAAAATTCCTTGAAATTTCTCTCCAACCTCTTGTCGACAAGCACGCGACAGTAGCGAATTTTGCAGAAATTAAGGGCGGACTGACTGCCGAGCAGGCGATGGTGCTACAGAGCGCAACACAAGGCGAGGGAGATAGGAGGAAATGGTTCGATGGAAGGGCATATTTCCCCCTCAGATTTTTCGTCCAATCTTTTGGAGACGGGTCCGGCGAGCTTTTCCGGGTGCTCGAGAAAGCCAGGTTCAGCAAAAAAGGCGCTAGCAGTGGAAAAGTCAGGCTGCCGTTCATTTTGAATGAAGACCTAGCCTATTTCCTAGGAGTCCACGCAGGCGACGGATGCATTCCCATCCATTCCCCCGGCGTAAGAGGCAGTTGGACTGTAGGAATCTATGAGGGATATCCCGAATTCCACTTGGAAGTCTGCCGCCCGCTGATAGAAACGCTTTTCGGAGTAACACCTGCCTACAACTCAAAACCCCGCCCGGACGGGCGCTCAAATTATTATACGGCAATCCACTCTGCAATCGCAGTAAATTACCTTGTCGAATGTTTGGGAATACGGCAAGGGAAAAAGGCGGGCTGCGTGGAAGTCCCAAAATTCGTCTTGAATGTGGATTCGCCCGGGATAAAAGCTGCATTCATTTCAGGATTGTTCGACACCGATGGGACAGTCACAGGCAGAGATGTCAGGTTTTCAACCGTCAGCAAAAAACTTTTCGAGCAGGTTAATTTCCTTCTCGGGGAACTTGGACTAAACACCTCCTTCAACACTTGGCTGAAAGCCGAGAGATACAAGCTTCTCTACACCATTTCGATAAAAAGCTGCAGCAAAAGCCGTTTCCAGGAGATTATCGGTTTCCGGCATCCATTAAAAAAGCTTAAACTCGAAAAAATATTGCGCAGCCCCGTCGTCTAGATGGCTTTTCCTCCATTAGGAGATTTGGCCAAGGCTATGGTCAAGGATTTCGGACTCTGAAACCTTTTTCACACATGAGAAAGAGCAGGGGAAATCCGGAGACAGCGGTTCGAATCCGCTCGGGGCTATTGCGGGTATAGAATCAGAGGAATACCACTTCCGGCTTGTCCTTGAAGTGCGGGTCGCCGGTGACCAGTTTTAGGCCATACGAGAGCGCGGTCGCATAAATCATTGAGTCGACCATTCCGAAAGAGGAATCGGCTTTCTTGTATTTGTAATGAAGCTCGCCGGCAAGTTGCGCGACGGCTGCATTAAAACCAAGTATATTTGAAGCCTGCGCAACTTTCGACAGGATTTCGCCAGGGTCATATCCGTTCTTGAGCGCCCAGCTGGCAAGTTCAGATAGGGTTGGCATTGCCGTTGCGGGAGACTCATGCTTTAGAAGATCAGTCACTTTCCTCCCAAGGGTTGTGCCGTTGAAGAACTCAATCCATGCAAAAGTGTCGAATAGCATGCATTAATCCGCCTCATACTCGGTCAGTATGGTCGCGTTCAAACCCCGAGGCGCCCTTTGTGATGCCAAAGAGGGAATCAATGTCGACCTTTTTCCGCCTGAACACGCTGACGAACACCTTCTGGCCCCTCTTCAACCCCGCCTGCTTGACCAATCTCCCGGGGAAAATTACTCCCAACGCGTTGCCCACTGGCCTCACCTTCACTTCCACAGCTTCCATTGCCCCCACCAAGTTATAACTAGTTATAACTAATATATAAGCTTTGCGCAACCGCGTTTCCGCTGCGGCGGGCGGATTTATTAATTGCCCCGCCATGGTGGCTTGCGGTGCATTGGCATGAAGCTCGGATTCCTTGACAGCATTTTCAACTACGCCGACGTCTACGACGCTGCCTCGTCGGCGCTGTCGGGAAAAATCGCCAACGTGTCCCTCGAGAGAATGACCACGCCGCACCTGCTGAAAATCCCGCTGTGCGCAAAACTGCTTTTCGCTCGGGGCTGCGACGCGGTAATCGTTTTCCTCACCGCGCTGCCCGACGACTTCGACCAGATCCGGCTGGTGGAGGAGAAGATCATCGACGTCGAGATGCAGGAAAAGAAGTTCGTTTTCGTCGTGGTGGTGTCCGACGCGGAATTCGATAACGAGGATGGGCTCAAGGAGCTCGCCGCGCAAAGGCTTGGATTCATCGCCGAAGCCGTGCAGAAAATCGTGGAATCGCCTTCGGAAATGCACTCACAGATTGCCAACGCGGACATGGCAAGCGCGATGTCAATGTTCTCCGGCGAGCCGCAGGCGCCGGCGCAAGCGGAAGAGGCCGCAGACGCGGGCACTGGAGAGGAAATCGCGGGAGGCGCGGAGGCAGGCAGCGGCTCAAGCGAGGAAGACGAAGGGCAGAGCCTGTTCTAGCACCGCAGGAAATTATATTATCGATAATACAATAATTGCCATTTTTTGTATCATCAGCAATATGTTTTTAAACATGCAGGCACGAAATACTGGCATGAAGGAAACGCTCAAGAAAATCATCGCCGAAGGCTGGGCGCCCAGGCCGGACTGCATCATGCGCCACAAAGTGCCGGCTGAGCTTGCGCTAAAAAAGCCGTCGATAGTCATAACCGGCCCGCGCCGGGCTGGGAAAAGCTATGCGGCTTACGAAATGCAGGGCTTGATTGGGGAAAATGGAGTGCGCGGGCGCAACTTCGCATACATCAACTTTGAGGACGAGCGGCTCGAGGGCTTCAGGAAAGAAAACTTTGACGAAATCATCGAGGCCTACCATGAAATGCGGGAAGAAAAGCCCGCCTTGTTCCTCGACGAGATTCACAACGTGGCCGGCTGGGAACAGTTCGTCCGCAGGCTCGCGGACGCAGGCTACAAGGTGGTCGTTACCGGCTCCAACTCCAGGATGCTCAGCCGCGAAATAGCACAGAAGCTGGGCGGAAGGTTCACGGAAATCAGGGTTTTCCCCCTGGACTTCCGGGAGTTCCTGAAATTCAGGGGAATGGATTTTCAAAAGGAACACTTTTACTCGCAGGAGAAATTCACGGCAATCAAACACTTCGGGGAATACTTCGAATACGGCGGCTTCCCGGAAGTGGCGCTGCTTTTTGGGGCCGACAGCAACAACAGGCTCCTGCAGACCTATGTCGACCGTGTCTTCTACAAGGACCTTGTCGGCAAAAAAAAGCTGGAAAACGAGGCCGCGCTCAAATTCGCGATAAAGAAAATCAGGGAATGCATAGGCAAGGCCGTCAGCCCGAGCGCGATTTACTCGGCGGCAAAAAGCGCTGGAATCGAGGCAGGCCCAAACACGTTCGAAAAGTACGTAGATTACCTGGAGGAAGCGCTCCTGACCGTGCCGTGCCTCCCGTTTGCGAAATCCGTGCGCAAGCAGGAGCGCAAGAAACGCTATTTCGTCGACAACGGGTACATCAAGCTCCTCGAAGTCAAGGAAGACAAGAGCATCCAGCTGGAAAACCTGGTTTTCATGGAACTCGCAAAGAAGGGCAGGGCTGCGGCCTTCCACCAGGGAAAAAAGGAGTGCGATTTCATAATCGACGGAAAACAGGCAGTGCAGGCGACGTACGAGCTTCACTTGGGCAACGAGGAACGCGAAATTGGCGGGCTGCTGGAAGCCATGGCGGCCTACGGCATCAAGAAAGGCACGATAGTGACCTTTGGCCAGGAGAAGGAAATGCAACGGGAGGGAAAAAAGATTTCAGTCGTCCCGGCATGGAAATGGTGCCTGCAGATTTAATTGACCGGACATGGCAAGCGCAATGTCGATGTTCTCCGGAGAGCCGCAGGCAACAGCGCAAGCGCAGGGCCCATCGGACACCGGGGAGGCAGTTGCGGGCGGGTCAGAGGCAGGCAGCGGCTCTAGCGAGGACGACGAAGGGCCAGAGCCTGTTTTGATAAATGATGCCCCTAAACGGGCAAAAGGCTCGTTTGCGCAGGTGGCGAGATTTTTCCCGAAAGGGGGAGAGTCGCGGCATCGCCAAAAAGCCGATTAATTTTTTACAAACTGGAAACTCGACCCGCCTAAGTCCGCAGTATAAAATGCGTCGGTGCTGCACAACGGGCTGCTTTGGTCGGTTTTGTGGCCGAACAGCTCGAACACTGCAGGATAATAATCCCTATCCATCTTGTACGGTCCGTATCCGAGGCTCCAGAAGGTGCGGCAGACATTGCCTTCCTTGGGGAACAGGTCGACCATGTACGCGCCGGTGGCGCTTAGGCTGGTCACACCGGTCTTGCCGTCGGAGAAAATGATGCCTTTGAAGGTGTTGTCGTCCGCAAGCTGCGCGGGGTGAGTGTTCGTGCCGACGAACTTGTAGCCGGCGTAGGCGCGCAAGTCGGGGCTGGGTACGGAAATGGCGCTGCCGGACGAGTCGTAGGCAAAGGCAGTGCCGTAAGTTGAGCCCGCGCCGTCGGGGACAACCGGCCACTCGTTGGTAAAGCAGTTGCCCGCGTAGACGTTGCGCGGGAAGCCGGTATTAGCAAGGAAGTCCCCGTACAGGGCTTTGCCTTGGTCAGTGTCTACAAGGAACGGGTCAAAGAGGTTGCACGCCACAATCTTCTTATTGGGGCTCCCACAGTAGTCCGGGTAGCGCACGTTCTTGTAAGCCTTGGGCCAGTTGGTTTCCACATTGAGCTGCGAGACGTGGAACATTTTTGCGCCCACCCTGAATTCCGTGCCGTCGGCGGTCGCAGTCGAAAGGCCGTAGAGGCCCAGCCGCACCCTGCATTCGTCGCCTAGCGAGGCTGCGGTGGCGTCAGTCGAATACTTGAAATCCTGCCTGCCGATTTCAGGCAGCACGTTGTACATCATGTTCGCCGACGCCTGCAGCACCATCGACACCTTGAAAGGCGAAGTTGCCGGGTCAGCGAAATACTTGTACGGGGCCTGCGCCGCCACTGCAGCGGAATCGACTTGCGCGCGCTCCACTTCGTGAATGCAGTTCTCGCCCTTGGCGGGCGCAGGGCCGCACGCGCCCTGCATCAACGCGTCAACCACAGGCGGGTCCCACTCGATGTCGTATTGGTCGTACGCTGAAATCGTCTTGTAGCCTGATGCTTTGCAGTCATCGCATTTGTCGTCTTCCGACGAGCCTTCGCAGTAGTCGCCGGTTGCATCCGATTGGCCGCTGCAAGCGTAGTAGCACGCGGATTGCATGCACCGCGAAGTGCCCTCATCATTCGTGTAGGGATCATCTCCGGCCGATAGCCTGACGCAGTAACCCGAGGCGCCTGCATCGGCGCACCCCTGCTGGTCTTGGGCGGAAGAATAGTCGGAAACCGGCTTGCACCGAACGTCGCAGGAATCAACGAACGGAGCCGGCGGGTTGCTGGCCGGAGGGCCGTTGAATGCGTTCTGCCCGGACTTGTCGTCGCAGAACCTGCAGGCTACATCGGTCTTCACTTGCTCGGTCTTGAGATGGTACCATTCGGTGATGCTGTCCCGGCATACGTTGGCATCCTCGAAATCAGATGGCGTTACATCTTCCTTTGGCTTGACGCAGTATTTTGTTTGGGTATAGCTCCTGCGGAATGCAGTCGCACGGGCTATCTCGCGAGCCTTGGCCACGAAGCTCGACAGGACTAGCTTAGTGTATTCCGTCTCGCCAAGCGGGTCTGCGACAAGCGGCACGCAATTCCCGCTGCAGCAGTTATTTTCGGCTACATCGGGAATCCAGTCGCCGTTGCATTGGAGGTTGGGGCTGGTGCACAACGTGCCTCCCACACCGGAGTCGCCGCAGTTATGCGTGGGCGTTGTGCCGCCTATAGTTACAGCTAGTGTCGCCTTGGACGCGGCGTCATCCGCAAGGTAAAAGTTCAGACTTTCTATTCCGCCAGGTTGTGCAGTCGGGCTTACGCTGACGGTGAATTGCAGAGTTCGGGTTTCACTGGGAGCCAGCGTTATTGGAACGACCCATGCCGTCGGGCTGTATGAAATGTCGGACGGTATTGCGCCCGATATCGAATAAGTCGTGGAAATCGCGCTGCTGCTGGAAGGATTGTGTAAAGTTACAGTCCACACAAGCGGCTGGTCGGAGCGCATGATTGCCGAAAGTGGTCTTCCGATTACGTCCAAACCAGCCGCCGGGGCGCCTGCGCAAGGGTTCGCACCGCTGCAGCAAATCTTTCTCGGAACCAAATCGGATGCGCCGGAAGGAACGCTCCCTGGTTTGCATCCAGCCGGTAATGGGCATTGTGTGCCGGTGCATGGCCTATTTTGCGGCAGGATGCTTGAAACAACGATTCCGACGCTATTGGAAGCAATGCTATTCAATTTGACCTGCACCTTGCCGTAGCCGCTGGTGTCGTAAAGGGTCTTAAGCACCCCTATTTCGGAATTCAGGATCGTCGGAGTACCGAGCACGTTATCATTAAATTCAAGTATCTTGAATAGCACGGCCGTGCCGCGGATTTCCGTGAATTGCATCCGCAGGCCGTTGTTGAGGGTTACTATGCCCTGCAGGCATAGAGAGACCGTGCCTTCGCCGATGGAACTCAAACAGCTGGTTGTCGGCTCAGGTTGGACTGTTATGGCTGCAGCCTTTTGCACTACCTTAAATGGAAGGTTCCCGCCGTAGATGCTCAAGGTGGCGGGGTAGGTTCCGGGAGTGATGCCGCTTGGAACGTTGAAAGTGAATGCGAGATCCGTATATGAATTGGCGGACACGGAGAACACGCCGTTTGCAGGGTTGGGAGTGCCGGTTACAGTCATCCCGCCTTTCAAGTCGAGTGCGTAAGATGCGGATTGGATGTTGACGGATGAATCCACCTTGAATGTCAGAGTAAACTGCCCGTTTTGCCGGGTGGTCACGGAAGCAAGAGACGGAGTTATCGTAATCGTCACAGCCGGAACCGGCTCGGTTTCGCGCTTGCAAATGCGCTTCCAGTCGTAATCATAATTCAAATAGGCGCTTGCCGCCTCTGCCCTACATATACCTTCCGATGGCCATTTGCAATAAGTGTTGGCGTTGTAGCTCATTTCCGTTTGGCCCTCTTGGATGAAACCGGTCGGGCAGTCGCTTGCGTCCGGCCATTGCCTTTGGTTAATGTAACTATAGCAAAACGTCGCCTGGCAACGGTCGTAAGACCCGCATTCGACGTTGTCGCCAACGGGCTCGCAGCCTTCCGGCAACTGCGACGGAGCCGGCAGAAGCGGCACCCTGCGGGAACAGAGCCTGCGGCTATCATATGAATACTGCGGAAACCCGGATCCAAATGGCAAACCTCTTGAGCATCCGACATTATATTCGCAGTACCATGTCGAATAGTCAGTATCAACAGATATTTCAGTGTCGCCACTAATGCAATTCGAGGCATCGCGATCGTTCGGCCCAACGCAAGATTGTTGGGTTAAGAAAGGGGTACAATAATTTATCCCGTCGCATTGATAGTGCATCAAATTGATTGACCGACAGCCAGTTGGGAGCACCTCGCCGTCAAAGTAAAGCGCGTCAGAGTAGTCAAGCGGCGAAGCCGGAGAGCCGTGGGATTCGAAACTCGCTTCCTTGCCGGTGGCGGGCAAGGTTTCCTCATTGGCGCTGCCGGATGCCTGCACGGGAGTGCCTGCCGGCTGCGCGGGCGAAGAGAACGACACCTGCCTTGCGAAAGCGAATGAAATGCCTTCGCAGCCTTGTGAGCCGGGGTCGGCATAGCAGGATATTGCCTGGTCGTAGACTTTCTTGACGAGGGTGCCTTCGGAAGGCACTAACGTGCCCGTTTGGATGGTGACGACCGGCTGGGTCTGTTCCTGTTCGCTAAAGCTGCTCTTGGGGTCGAGGTAGAGTTTGAGCTCATCGTTGGTGTTCCATGCGAGCGTCGAGGCCGGCGCGCCGCTGGCGGAAGGCGAGTAGACCAGCGGGCCGTCGAACTTGTATTGGCCGCCTTCATTGGCGTACTCCCCGGCCTGGATTTTGTTTCTATTGAAGTCCTTGACCGCGCCGGCGACGTTGTCCAAGACGTACACCAGGCGCATCGGCGAGTAGTCTTCTCCATTGTATTCAGAGCCGTAGTAGGAAAGCGGGCGGGGCACGGACTCGGCGCCTTTGAATGGCATCTTGTAGCCGATGACTGAAGCCTCTATGGCGCTGACATCCAAAGTCGTGGCGTTGCTTACGTTGACGTTGATCGTAAGGTTTTTGTTGGGGGACCCGATGGACTGGAAAAACACTATGCGGAATTTTCCTGCAGGCACGTGGTTGCCGTGGGCTTGAAGCGATGCAGTGCAGCGGCTGTTTGCGGGCGTATAACGGAATGCCGGGCCGCCGGGCGCGGACGCGAAGTTGACGCAGTTGCGCAGGTTGTCATCTTCTGTCCAAGTCCCACTGCCTTCATTGAAAAGGAATAGCTTGGTCGTCGTAGTGCTGTCGCAGCCGGTGCAGGAGTACGGGATGGCATCCGCGGGGAAGAACGAGTCGACTTTGAAGGTGACGTTTGTGCAAGTCGTAGTGTACGACGGGATTCCGCCCGGGGCGGACATTGTTATCGCGAGGTTGCTGCACTGCATGAAGTCCGAAGGCGGAATTGGCGCCACAGGCTTGATGCTGCCGGGGTCTATTGTCATCCACTGCACGGTGCTCTTGCCGGTGTTCACTACGGTCAGGTTGACGCGGAAGAACCCGGTGAGACTCAACGGCCGGAACATTAGATAGCCGGCGAGGCCGGATGCCGAATTGATGGGGAACACTTTGACGCTGGTGAATTCCGGCGAGGCTGCAACGTAACCGCTTCCCACGTTGTAGCCGACGAGCTGGAGCCGGGTCTTGGCGGCTGGGTTGTCGGGAAACGAGAATTTCAAGGAAATCGGATAGGCCGGGGTCGCGGAGCCGAAATCAAGGGCGTAGCGCACCTTGAGGTAGCGGTCGCCGCACTCGTGAACACCGGTAGTAGCATCTTGCGGGCAGAAAGCATCCATTGTGGATTTGGCGGAGAAGCCCGAGTTGCCGAATGCCTCGCTTGCGCAGCCTTGCGTGCTGTCCAGGGCGTCAGACGGCGGGCAGTTTTGGTACTGGGAGAAAACCAATGCAGAGTCCGCCGGCACGCATTTCTGCGTTGACGCGTCGCAAGACTGGCCCGCGCCGCAGCACGTAGTGCCCGTGCCGTCTTGGAGCCTGCCGCACGCCCCGCCGATGACCGTGCCAAGGCACGAGTTCGCCACGCAAACCGGTTCCTGTGGGTTAGTAAGGGCGTCGCAAAGCTCGCCGCGGGATTCATCGCAAGCCGGGCATGGCAAGGGCTCCTGGCATGTGCCGCCAAGGCACACCAGGCCGCAGGCGCCGCAGTCTTGGGCGGTATCGCACGATAACAGTCCGGTAATCGGCGTCCAAGCGTGGTATTGCAGGTCGCATAGCGACGGCCCGCCGGGTTTATTGCAGGAAAAATGCGCCGG
>JAZDFO010000005.1:0-2066 GCA_043807785.1 Microcaldota archaeon
ATGTACGGCCCGAACCTCGGCAATACCTTGTTGACGGGAAAATATTTCAGGCCCTCGTTTTTCTCTATTGCCCGCAGCTTTTTGACCATTTCCCTGGTCAGCACGCGCCCAAGGCCGTATTTTGCAACAATGGTCTTGTCCATCATCTCCACGGCAAGGATGTCTTCGTCCTCTACGTCCTTGATTGCGATGCGCTTGACCACGATTTCCTTGAGGATTTGGTCGCGGAAGGTCAGGAAAAACGCGCTGGAAAGCAGCAGCAGCAAAAACGCGGCGGTCGTGGCGGTAAAGCCGAACGCGCCGACGAGAAAGTATCCCCCGACGGCAAGCGCTAAAAGCGACGCGGCAGCCGCAAGCATGTTGGGCTGCAGCCTCTTGCCGGTCTTGGACAGCCGGTAAGCGTAAAACAGCCCGCTCGCTATCGTCGCGGCAAACGAGCTGACCACGAATATCGTGAGGAAGAACAGGAAGTTTTTGAGGATTCCCAGGGATACCGCCAGCGGCGCGCTAAGCGGCGAGTACGCGGCAAGCTCGAATAGCCCATACCGCGCCGGGATGGCGCCCTTCAACAGCGCGGGCTGGGACGGCAGCAGCAATGCCAGTGCGGCGAAGAGGATTACATCGCCCATTCCCAGCTGGCCCTGCCGGTAAAGCAGGTACCCGAAAATCATGATGAAGGCCGCGACCGCGAACGTGTTGACGATGAACGCCTGGCTCATTGTTGCAAGAGTGAGCAGTGCGCCCGCTCCGGCCATGCCGAAAAGAATCTTGTCGTCGATGAAGCTCGTGCGCTGGTCCTGCCACGCCGCAATCGCCGTGCCCACCAACGCAATCGCAATCCGCAGGAACTCCAGGTTGTACGCTTCCATCCTATGCCAGCCTCATTTTCTCTCCGCGAGATTCCACTGTCACGCTTACTCCCTTTACTACCCTTCCTATTGCGCTTGCGCCAAAGCCGTGCCTTTTGGCAATCTTTACCGCCGCAGCCGCATCCCCCTGCGGCAACGCGACGCAGAAGCCTACGCCCATGTTGAACGTCGAATGCATTTCCTTCGCGCCAATGCCGCCCTCTTGCGCAATCAATTCGAACACTTCCGGCGGCTTTGGCATCGAGTCCAGCACAAACCCGGCCCCCGCGTACTGGCCGATGCGCATGAGCTTACAAAACGCGCCTCCCGTAATGTGCGCCAGGCCGTGCACTTGCAGCGACGCAAGCATTTCGAGGACCGATTCAGTGTAAATGAGCGTCGGAACGAGCATCATTTCCAGCACGCGCTTTTCTGCCCTGCCTTGTGGCATCAATATTTTTCTCGCCAGAGTATACCCATTGCTGTGCAGGCCCGAGGAATATAGCCCGACGACGGCGTCGCCTGGTAAAAGCGCCCTGCCGGTAATCATCTCGCCCTCGATTACCCCGAGCGCTGTTGCAGACAAGTCAAACCCTTTCTCGCCGCCCTTTACAAGGTCAGGCACGATGGCAGTCTCGCCGCCGATTAGCGAGCACTTGCTTTGCCTGCAGCCTTCAATCAACCCCTTGAGAATCTCCGCAATAAGCGCGTCGTCGGCCTTGCGCATTGCCAGGTAGTCCACGGCTGCGATTGGCCGCGCGCCGAGGCACACGATGTCGTTGACGTTCATGGCAATGGCGTCAATGCCGACCGTGTCGTATTTTCCCAGCGCCTCCGCGACGAGCACTTTGGTGCCCACGCCGTCAGTATGCAGCGCGAGCCTTGAATTCCCGGCCTTCACGACGCCGGCGTAATGCCCGGCCCCGAGCAGCACGTCCTTGGAAAGCGTCGGCGCAAGCGTCGTGGCAATGTCCTTCTGGATGCCCTTAACCTTTTTCACGTCAACTCCAGCCTTGGCGTAGCTCAAAGGCATTGTATTTTTCCCCCTGCGCGCACTTGCGCAAGCGATAGGATTAAGAGCAAGCGTTTAATAATTGCTTTGATGGACGAGCGAAAAACAGCAGCCAAGCATGGGCTTCCGTGCGGGAGAATATCCGTGCGCGCAGGCATCCTTGCAGCTGTCGGGGACTTCCTTGCCGGAGTGGGAATCGGCGCCGC
>JAZDFO010000006.1:0-7118 GCA_043807785.1 Microcaldota archaeon
TAATCCCATCGTAGGCCACTCTCTGTGATTGGACTTGAATTCATCCAGCCTCTTTTTCGTCCCGGTTCTAATTCGAATGCGGACAAGCTTTGTCATTTTATCGCCCTATTTTCTACTGCCGTGCATGTTTAACCTTTTTTCCAAACGTCGTTTCCACTGCGCGTTTGCGTCAGAGTTCCTTAAGGATGTCTTCAAGGGGTTTTTCCTTACCTGCCTCCATCTCCTTGAAAATCCGGTTCAATCGCGAAATCTCTTTCGGGGTAAGCATTTCTTCACCGAGTTTAGCGCAGCCGCCCCCGGCGGACTGCTTCGCCGCTCGCGAGCGCGAAAGCGCTTTCTTCAACCGGACATTTTCCATGAAGCTATTTCCTTGGGCAAAATTTATACCCCTATTCTTGAGGCGCCTTTTTTGAGTTTAGACAAGCTTACGAGCACCCGCTTGTCGAGCCGCAGTTGAGGCACTTGTAGCACGCGGCGTTTCTGACCATGATGCTGCCGCATTCGCGGCACGGCGGCGCGTCCATCTGGCCTTCGAACGTTATCTTGCTCGCGCTGATGCCACCTTCCATGCGGCTTTCCTCGTGCGCGGCGTGCTGGGGCTCCTGCGCCTCCCTTGCGGGTTGTTCGGGGTGCTTTTCAGTCGCAGCCGGCAGCCAGTCGCCTTTGAGCAGCTGCTCGCTCACGGTGGTCGCGCCCTTGCGGCGCTTCATTCCCAGCTCGGAGAGCTCGTCGTCGGAGAGGAACTTGAGAGAGAGCCAGCGGGAGATGTAGTCGAGGACGCTCGAGGCCGTGCGGATTTCAGGGTTGTGGGTAAAGCCTGCCGGCTCGAAGCGCGCGTTGACGAACTTGCTGGCCAGAACGCGCAACGGCACTCCGTACTGCAGTGCCATGCTCAAGCTGGTGGCGAACGCGTCGGTAAAGCCGGAAATTGTGCTTCCTTCCTTGCTCATGGTGATGAAAATTTCCCCGGGCGTGCCGTCCTCGAACATGCCGACGGTGATGTAGCCCTCGTAGTTGTTGACGCTGAACTTGTGCGTGATGCTGCGGCGCTCGTCGGCAAGCCGCCTGCGCACGGGCTTGTAAACCGTTGCCGCGGTTTTGTCCGCATTCTTTTGTTCCAATGCCGTGGTGAGCGGCTGGGTGCGCTTGCTGCCGTCGCGGTATATCGCGATTGCCTTTAGGCCCATCTTCCACGACTCGGCGTAGGCGTTCATTATCTCTTCGGAAGTCGCCTCATTGGGCATGTTGACTGTCTTTGATATTGCCCCGCTGATGAACGGCTGAACCGCCGCCATCATGCGCACGTGGCCCATGTAGTGGATGCTCCTCTTGCCTTTTTTGGGCCGAAACGCGCAGTCGAACACGGGCAGGTGCTCTTCCTTGAGGTGCGGCGCGCCCTCTATAGTGTCGTTCTCGCCAATGTGCGCAAGAATTTCCTTCCTCTGTGCCTCGCCGTATCCAAGCTTCTCGAGCGCCTCGGGCACGGTTCCGTTGACTATCTTCATCATGCCTCCGCCGACGAGCCACTTGTACTTCACCAGCGCGATGTCGGGCTCGACTCCCGTGGTGTCGCAGTCCATGAGGAAGCCGATTGTACCTGTAGGGGCGAGAACACTGATCTGCGAGTTCCTGTAGCCGTATTCCCTGCCCAAATCCAGGGCCTCGTCCCATGCAGTCCTGGCTGCGGCCACTAGCTCGCCGGGCACCCCCTTTGCGGAGGCCTGGTAGGCGGCGTTGCGGTGCATTCCGATGACGCGCAAAAACGGCTCCTCGTTTTCCTTGTAGCGCGCAAACGCGCCGAGCTTCTTGGCCGCAAGCGCGCTGCACTTGTAGGCTGAGCCGGACATCAGCGCGGTAATCATCGCCGCCGTGTTGCGTCCCTCGTCGCTGTCGTAGGCGATGCCGTTGGCCATCAGCAGCGCGCCGAGGTTGGCGTAGCCGAGGCCGAGCTGCCGGAAGTCCTTGGCGTTGCGCGTGATGGGCTCCGTCGGGTAGCTCGAGTTGCCGACAATGATTTCCATTGCGGTAATCATGACGGATATGGCGTGCTTGAATGATTCGGCGTCGAACTTGCCGTCAGTGGTCCGGAACTTCATGAGGTTGAGCGACGCGAGGTTGCATGCGCTGTCGTCGATGCTCATGTACTCGCTGCAGTTGTGGACTGTAATACCGTTAACGATAAACGAGTTGGAAATCGGTTCAGTCAGGTCATAGACATCTTCTTCGCCAGCGTATTCGAGGCTCTTGACGTAGTCGTATGGCGAATCCAAGTACGTTTCCACTTCCTCATTCATCTTATGCAATGCCTCCGCCTTATACGATTCGGCCATGAACCCGACGAGCTTCTCGAACTGCAGCCTGCTCGAGCGGGACACCCTCAAGCTGTGCATTTCAAGAACCGCGTATTCCTTCACGCCGCCCTTGCCGTCGGGAAGGAGGCTCGCGAGCTTCCCAGCCCTGCGGTTCTCGTAAATCCTGCTTTTGATGCCGAACCCGGTCAGCATCACTTGCACTCCCTTGAGCAACTTGAGGCTCGTTGAATCCAGGGAAACGTATTGTGACTTCTCGCCGTAATTGGCTACCGTGCCGTCCGCGGTAAACAATCCCTGCAGTACGCATCTCTGTTCCGATAGCGTCAGCCCGAATACCGCTTCGGATACTGCCTTTTCATGCGCTTTCTGGGTAAAATCAACGAATTGGCCGACCTTTGAAACCGCGCTTTTCGCTACGATAGTCAACCTCCCGCTTGTAGGGGTGCGATGAACCTGGAGCGCCTGTCCGCGGTAACAAATTTTCTCATAGCTTGACGAGACGTGCCCGGCAATGGCTTCCAGTACTGGCAAGTCTAGTTCCTTGTCCATAGTCAGTTGGATCGCGTTCTGGGAGTGGCAGCCGTCGCCGAGGTAGAGCCCGACAAGTTGGAAAAACTTTTCATCCCCGTCCGGCAGGGGCAAGACATCCGCTACTGCCTGCGCCGGCAGTTGCACGAGGTCATCCTTTGTGAGTTCCGCAGCAGGCACGAAGCCGCGGTTTGGGGTGAATACTTTGTGATCCGCAGTCAGTTTTATCCAGTATCCGGCCCTCGTTTCAAGCCTGTAGATTGGCTTGGTGCCGGTCTTGAAAGATCCCGGCGTATAGCCTGACGCCAAGCCGGCGACATTTGTCACCAATTCTGTAGGCTTGCCAACCATCGAGTCTATCCTGTGCCACCTGCCTTGCGCGGTCAATACCCTGGTGTCCCCGGTTACGCACGGATTGCTCGCGTTTATCCTCCCTGAATTCGGAATCGTGTGCCAGCGGTTGATTGTCGTGTCGAACTGCATGCCCGGGTCGCCGCAGATGTAAGTCGACTCGCAAATCATGCGCATTATCTCGCGCGCCTTGTGCGTGTCGACCGTCGCCCCAGTGGTCACGGCCTTGGTCGACCAGTCGCGGTCCTCTGCCACTGCAGTCATGAACTCGTCGGTCGCGCGCACGCTGTGGTTGGCGTTCTGGAAGGCCACCGAGCCGTACGCCTCGCCGTCCACCGCGCCGTCGTAGCCGGCCTCGATGAGCGCCCAGGCCTTCTTTTCCTCAATCGCCTTGCAGTTGATGAACTCCACGATGTCGGGGTGATCTGCGTTGAGGATGACCATCTTCGCCGCGCGCCGCGTTTTTCCGCCCGATTTAATTACGCCTGCCATGGTGTCGAAGGCCTTCATGAAAGAAACCGGCCCGCTTGCCTTGCCGCTCGAGAACGACAGCGTCTCCCTGCTCGAGCGCAGCGTCGAGAGGTTGCTTCCAGTGCCGCTGCCGTACTTGAAGAGCATGCCCTCCGTCGCCACAAGTTGCAGAATCGAGCGCATGTCGTCCTTGACGCTGTTGATGAAGCAGTTGTGCACGAGCACGGCGTTGCTTAGGTATTTCCCGCTTTGCGTCTGGATGTCGAATACCTCCATCTCGCCCAACGGCTCGATGGAAACAATTTCAGGATACCGGATTTCCGGACAGTCCTTTCCATGCAGCATTACGCTCTGCGAAAGCAGCCCGTTTTTCCTCGAGTCGACAAACCCCACTGCGTTAAGGAACTTTTCCCGCTCGGATTGCACGCTGATGTTGAGCTCGAACATGTTATGCCGGTCTGGCCGCGCCTCGAGCTTCTGCCTGACCCGCGAGTATATGCCCAGGCGCGTTAAGAGCACCTGCGCGTCCTCCACGAGTTTCCGGGAAATCATTGCCAGCGCGACTTGCGCGCTTTCTCCGTGGATGGTGGCGTACCCTTCGGACTGGAAGAGGCTCTTGAGGTAGGCGGCAACGGCTTGCCGCGGGCTTGCCCATATTGCCGTTGGAACCCGCATTTCAAGGCCGCGAGCCAAGAGCCCGTATTTTTCGACGAAAGGCCGAAGGCATTCCCCGTAAAGCCTAACGCACCGCCCCTTGAGTTCCTTGTTTTTTGTCTCGAATTCGCGGACTTTCCGGTGGTCGTGCGGGAAAACGACATCCAAATGCCCCTGCACCCACGCATGCTCCTCGTCGTTTACCGTAATGAATTCGGCAGTCAACGACTGGTTGGTGCCATGGGAATACTGCCCGACGAATCCGTCCGCCTGAAGCCAGCCCGCAAGAGCCGCTTCCGAAACCTGTTGCGGCGAGGCTGGGGCGGTTACTGCCGCCGACCGCGGGTAAATCCGCATGTGCATGCCCGGCTTGAGCCCGTCCACGCGCTTCCACTCGAGTGTCTGCGTCCTCCTAATGCCATGCGCGCAGACGACATGGTCTGCCGTGGCTTCCACGAAAAACCCGTCGTTGAGCTGGATGCGGTAGACTTGCTTGCGGCCGTTGTTCTTAACGGCAACGATTTGGGTAAGCCCTTCGCCGTCGAAAACCGGCAGGCCCACGCGGTTTTTTTCCACGATTTCGCCGATGGGGACGAGGCCCTCTGCAGTGCTGACCAGCGCGTGGTAGGGCTGGCACGCCGAGCTCTGCGGCTTTGGGTCGATTCCCATGTTGAAAAAGACCGGCGAGTTGAACGCCGCCATCTGGTTGACCAAAATGTGCGTCAGCTCGTCCTCAAACGCGCCTGCCTCATCGGCGCCCTCGAAATACCTGCCTTCGCGCCCCCACCGCGCAATCGTGCTGGCCACGCGCCCGACCATCTGCCGCACGCTGGATTCGCGCGCAGGCGTGCCCAGCTGGCCGCGGAAATACTTGGACACGGCAATATTCGTCGCCGACTGGCTCCACCCGGCGGGCACTTCCACGCCCTTTTGCTGGAATATCACGTTGCCCCGCTGGTCGCGTATCGTGGCGTCCCTTTTCTCCCACGCAACCGCGTCAAACGGCGCAACGCCGTCCCTGCAAAAGCGCCGCCTAAACGCCAATTCCTGCGATACAGCCTCAGCCCGAGTTGCCGCCTTCATGCCAACCACCAATCCCCCAAGACTACTACTAATAGTGGGTAACTAATCTTAAAAACGCAACCTATCGGTGACTTTCAACTACTATATAAACCTTTCTACGACGCGTGCCGCAAGCGCCTTTTGCGCAGGTTTTGCCCCCCGCACGTGCTTAGCGCGCATTGTGTTTTATTAACCCTTTGAGCGTACTTTTTCAAATGCCAAAAAAGCTTCTCCCGGAGAAAAAGCACGCCGTCAGCCACCACTATCACAACAAGCGCGACACGCGCATCGCGATAGCCGTCACAAGCGTCATTTTCTTGCTCGTGCTTGGGACGGTAGTCTACCATTACTTCAACAATTTCTCATGGCTTGACGCGTTCTACTTCACTTCCATGACCGTCACAACCATCGGCTACGGTGACCACGTGCCAACGACGGCGTTAACGAAGCTTTTCACCGTTTTCCTCGCCTTTGCCGGGGTAGGATTGGTGTTCTATACCATCACCATGGTCGCGACCGAATACGTCGAGCACCGCGCCCCTCCGCACCTGTGAGCGGCTGCCCACGGCGCATAGCCTGGGCGAATCTGGGCGGGCCGGCATTCAACGGCATTCTTTTAAATTTCCGGCGGCAACTGCAAAGCGGCCAAAGGTGATTTAAGTTGTCAGACTCTTACGATGTTGCAGTCATTGGGGCTGGGCCGGCGGGCACGAGCGCCGCGCTCCACAGTGCAAGAAACGGCCTTAAAACGGTCCTTTTCGAAGAGCACGCCTCAATCGGCGAGCCGGTGCACTGCGGCGAGTGCCTCTCGCAGGCCTGCATCGACAAGTTCAACTTCGTGCTTCCTTCCGACGTGGTCTCGTTTACGGCCAAAGGCATTCGCGTCATCTTCCCCCAAGGCAAGGTCTCGGTGCTCAACGAGCCCGGCGTGGTGCTCGAAAAGCACAAGTTCGAGCAGTGGATCGCCCGGCAGGCACAAGACGCAGGCGCAGAGATCCGCCTCTCCACTCGCGTCACCGATTTGAAGCGCGAGAACGGCTCTTGGGCAATAAACGCGGGAGCAGGCCAGGTCTCATCAAAGCTAGTCATGGACGCTTCCGGCGTAACCGCCTTCACTTCCGCAAAGCTCGGCCTCAACCCCCGCTTTGGCGATGTCATCGGCCTGCAGTACGAGATGGAGGACATCCCGCAGGAAGGCTACATCGACTTCTACATCTGGCCTCGGCTTGCCCCGCACGGGTACCTTTGGATGATACCCAAGTCCGGCGGAAGGGCAAACGTCGGGCTGGTCACCAAGGAAAAGTCCAAGGCAAAGGCTTACCTAGACCAATTCGTATCGGAAATGGGCTGGAAGGCCAAGAAAGTCAACCGCACTTTCGGCGGCCTCATCCCGGCAAGCGGCCCAGCTCCGCGCACCTACGCGCAAGGCCTTCTTCTCGTCGGCGACGCAGCAGGATTCACTTCGCCTCTTTTCGAGGGCGGCACGCACTTGAGCGTCACCTCCGGCAAATTTGCAGCGCAAGTGGCAAAGGACGCCGTCGACAAAGGAGACTTCTCCGAGGAAGCGCTCTCTCAATACAAGCGCCTTTGGTCGGCTGAATTCCCGGACTACGCCAAAATCATCGGCGGCAAGGAAGCACTCTACAACTTTACCGAAGAAGAGCTAGGGATAATCGCCTCGGCGCTGCCTGCCGACCTCACCAGCATGGGCGTATTGGGCAAGGCCGAAGTCGGCGCAAA
>JAZDFO010000007.1:0-2407 GCA_043807785.1 Microcaldota archaeon
CGCACGGCGTACCTGCCCCGCCTCTCGATCTGGTCAACTTGGCGCAGGATTGCCTTAGCCTTGGCGCCGCTTGCCTTGCAGTAGCCTTTTTCAAACGCCGCGTACTGTCCCGCGCCGACGGATTTCGCAAACACGACCAGGTCGGTTGCCTGTTCTTCGACGCTCTGCGAGAAAGATGCCAGCCCGAAGTCGATGAAAACGATTCCCCCGCCCTTTTCGACCATCACGTTGGCGCTGGTGAAGTCGCCGTGCACCACTCCCTGGCCATGCATGAGCGCCAGTTCCCTGCCGCACTCCCCAAACGCGGCCATGCCTGCAGTCGGGACGTCCTTAAGCAGCCTTCCCTCGATTTTCTGCATTACAATCTCGGCCTTTCCCTCGTCGGCACAATAAACCAATGGCGCGCTTACCCCGAGCCTTTTCACCGCCGCCATCGTGCGCGCCTCCCTGCGCGTCCTTTCCCGCCGGATTTTCTTGTCAAGCTCCGGCACGCGGTATGGTTTTGGCGCCCTGCGCTTGAGCACCGCAGGCTTGCCGTCGTGCACTGTAAGGTAGATTGAGGCTTCCGCGCCTTTGGCCAAGAATTTCATGCTTTCCGTTTCCCCCGCATTTTTCAAGATGATATTTTCAGAAAATTATATGTCCAGCAGTATCCGTATCCTCCACTTGCCGCGCTTCTCTTCGACCTGCGTCTCGTGGCGGGTTACGGCCTTGACGTGCGACCTTCCCTTCGCCACTGAATACGGCTCGCCAACTGCGCTGAATTTCATCGAAAAGCCGCCGGCCTTGCTCTTGGAAAGCTTTTCCACCTTCATCGTCTTGAAGAAGACTTCGCGCGCGTCGCTTTCGGAATTCAGGTCCGCCAGCGCGTAGGATGCCAAGTCCTCGAGAGTGCCGGCCTTTTCTTTAAGCGTGACTTTTTGCCTTGCCTTGAGCTTTTTGGTGTCCGAGATTACCGCAAACATTGCCAGTGCGGCGTTTTCGAGCGATTCCTCGAAACTTCTGCCGAACGCCTCGAACATCACGTCGGCAGTGTGGCTGAGGTATCGGAACTTCTTTTCCCCTGTTTTTGTTTCCTTGGTTTTCGCGCCCATGCTTCTTTCCTTTACGCTTGTGCCAAAACCCTAATAATAATGGTTGGCATGTAAGCGTACGAACTCAAATGTCTTCAAAAGGCGCCAACTGGGAGCGTTCATTGAAAAAAATGTTCGAGTCCCGCGGCTTTGCGGTAGTTCGCTCGGCGGGCAGCGGCGTGGACCACTCTTCGCCGGACTTGCTTGCGCTTTCTTCAACGCGCCGCATCGCAATCGAGTGCAAGGCGTGGAACTCGGGGTATTTGTGGATTGAGAAGGAGCGCTTTGCCATCATGGCGGATTTCGAGCGCAAGACCGCAATCCCTTATTATGTCGCGTGGAAGGTTTCGCGGCAGGAATGGCGTTTTTTCCCGCTCTCGGCGCTCAAAGAGACGGGCAAGGCTTTCACCGCAAGCGAGAAGGACCTGCACGCCGGGATTACCTTCGACGTGCTATTGGGCTGACGTG
Organism: Microcaldota archaeon; assembly: GCA_043807785.1. GTDB lineage: Archaea > Micrarchaeota > Micrarchaeia > Norongarragalinales > SBBD01 > JAZDGU01. The sequence continues at coordinate 1,542 of JAZDFO010000007.1, forward strand.
CGTTGTGGCTGCGCTAGTGTATGTAGCTTAGCGTTTCCCTGCGCGCGCCTGCCTCGGGCATTGCCACAGCCCTGCCTTCCTCCTGCTTGGCCTGTGCTTCGATCCTGCGCATGACTTCCTCGGCTTTCCTGGCTTGTCCGCGCAAGGGCGACACGTCGATTTTTTCGTGCAGCATCCTGGCGAGGAGTTCCACGAGAGTCCCTGCGCCGGTGGCGTCGATGTTCTGTCCCGGGGTCTCTACCAATAGGCAGGTGCCCTTCATCTTGTAGAGCCTCGCCATTGCGGGGACCAGGCCGGCCATGCCGACTATGGGCACGATTGCGTCGTTTTGCTTTGCGCCTAGCTCGAGGAATTGGTGCATGTATTCCTTTGAAGTCGCCGCGCAAAAGACGTTGGGCTTGTCGTTTTGCTTGTTGAGCGCGTACCCGGCCATGGCGATGACTTCGTGGCCGCCGAGCTGCTGGAAGAACCGCAGGATTTTCGCAGTGACCTCGTACTGGCCTTCGACGGTGAGCGGCTGCATGTCGCCCTTGAGTATGACCACGTCGCGGCTCTTGAACTTCTTGTAGTAAAAGCGCATGCAAAACGGCCTTAGGCTGCCGGACTTCATTGCCACGACTTGGTTGGGCAGGTTGGGCGAATAGAGCGTCGCGAAGTGCTCTGCGCCCGAGGACTTGACCAAATGGTCTGCGGCGAGCTTGCTGACAAACCCGATTCCCGGCAATCCGACGATGAGCACTGGGTTCTTTGGCTTGATTGCCTTGTTGACTAGCACGTGCGACTGGCTGAAGGTAAGTGTCATTATTGTAATCCCCGAGTAAGGTATTCGCTTGGGCGTTTATTAAAGGTTCGTTTTATCTACGCCG
>JAZDFO010000008.1:0-5130 GCA_043807785.1 Microcaldota archaeon
GCGGTGGGCAAGGCTAAACCCGGTTGGTGGCGGGATGCAAAAGAAGCTAAAACACAAGATTTAGTTGTTCGACCCGGGCTTGGGTTTAAATAAAGTTTGCCGGCCTTTATTGGTGGCGCCCTATGGCTGTTGATGCGGACATTCTTCGAAAGATTGAACAAAACGCTACAAAAATCCAGGAGCGGATGCGCGATGCGGATCGTCTGGTGAAGTCAAAGGTAGCCACCTATCCTGTCTTATTGCTCGGCGATTCGGTGAAATACCCTCTTCTTCGGAAAGGGAAAGAGCATCTGAAAAGCAAGGGCTACTCGGCGTTCCTTCTTGAAGACATTCAGACGGATTGTCTTACTGACGCGGCAAAAATGGATTGCCTGAGTTCATTCAAGGAAGGGTCTATCCTCTTGCTTGACGGCTCTGGGCCGGGAACCGCTACGGAGGTTACAATCATTAGGAGCGATGACGGCCTCCGTTTTCGGACTGAATTGCTGTTCGAAGGAAAAGAGCTTCCACTCCGTGCAAAAACAAAGATCGATTATCCGGTTTACTTTCCCCGAAAGCGTTGTTTTGAGGGAGAGCAAGGGTATCTTACGGCTATTCTCGAGGTAGCCGAACATGACGCATATGCCCAAGCAAACAATATTGTCGCCAAACTACTGGGAAGTGGATACAAAGCATAAAATACTTGTCTTTCGAAACGGATATAATCCAGGGGATGGTAACTGTATGGTGGATGGAATAGCGGTTTGCCGCCAATTATTTACATTCGAAGAACTTTACCCATTATTGAAGAATCCAATGATTTTGAAAATATTCTTATATCTGCGGGAGAAAAACCCCCGCGTTCCCGTCGACGATATAGCGGCCCTGATTGGGAAAAGCCGTGAGGATACTCTTGGAATTTTGTCGACATTATACTCCAAGGGATTCGTGGATATTGAACACGGGGAGCGTTTCACCCTAAACCCCCGAACAAGAATTGTTTTGAACCAACTTCTTTCTGATTAGCCCCGCCCGCAATTCGGCGGGTTTAAAAACCGTTTTGCCCCAAATGCCTCTTCGCCCACACAGCCAGTTCTACTGCTTTAGGTGCCCAACAGATGTTCGAGTCTTTCATGACCGCGTTTGCGTCGCTGTTTGTCATCATGAACCCGTTTTCGAGCCTCGTGCCGTTCATCATGCTTACCAAGGACCAGACGGCTGCCGAGCGCGCGCGCAGCGCCAACCTTGCGTCGTTGGTCGCCGGCGTGCTTGCCGTGTCGTTTCTTTTCGCCGGGCCAATTATCCTGACTCTCATGGCGCTCTCGCTCTCTTCGTTCAAGATTGCCGGCGGGATTGTCCTGGTGCTGCTTGGCCTGCAGACCGTGCTTGGCGTCAAGCTTTCCAACGCGGAAGAGCCGGACAAGGAGGCCGTCGCGGTCCTCATCGGCACGCCGCTGCTCACCGGCCCCGGAGTCCTCACAAGCGTCATATTGATGTCGGAAGACCACGGCGCGCTGATAACCTTTTTTGCAATCCTCGCGTCAGTTGCAATCAGCTGGCTGATTCTTCGCGGCGCAAACCGGATGCAGAAGGCGATGGGCAGGCAGATGCTGCTCGTCGTAGTAAAGATAATGGGGCTTTTGCTGGTCACGCGCGGCGTGCAGTTCGTCATAGCGGGCCTTGCCAAGCCATAGGCATTGGAGGGCTTGCGCATCGAATAAACGCCCGATTATTATTCTTTCTTCGCGCAATGCATCCATTGATTGAAATGCATGAATCCGTCCTCTTTGTAGACCAGGACAACAACTGCCTTAGCGCGATTGCGGAATTCGCTTTCCGCAAGGCAATCTGCTTTCGCGTGCCGGCCACTTCGGCGGGCCTTGCGGTGGTCGACCCGTTTTTGCACATGCACGCGCGCGAGCTTTTGCGCGACGAGGGATTCGACTTCGAGATGTTCCTGTCATTCCGCGCCAAGCCGGCACACGAGCGCCTAATCGCGTCGCACGACCTTGTTTTCGCATTCAACGCGCAAGACCTGCGCGCGCTGCGCGAAAGATTCCCCGCGCACGCCGACGAGATGCACTTGCTCAACGATTTTGCGGGGGAATCCGGGGAACTGTTCGACCCGTGCGGCAAGGAAGGCAAGGATGGCGATAAATCTGTTTCGCAAGACGGCTTTTCCAAGGCCTACGCCGAACTTTTCTCGCTCTCGAAAAAGGCCGCGCAAAGGCTTTAGGCGCTGGCAATCGTTGTTGCGGCGGTTGCGGATATCGGCTGCCATCCGCCCAATTTTTGCGGAATCCAAAAGTATATATAGAAGCCCGCCCAAACACCCTTAACGGATTTTGTTTTGCAATTTTTTTGCAATTTCCGTTTCAGCGGCGTTCGGCATACGAAACTTAAGATTTACAGTCTGATTTTCAGTGCATTCAAGGACGCCAGCTGTGCACAGGTGAAAGAAAGGAATGAAGAACATTGTCCCCGATACGGGGGTGCTCATTGACGGCAGGATTTCAGAGCTTGCCGCAACGGGCCAAGAAAAGACCAGGGTAATCGTGAGCCGCAGCACTTTGGCCGAGCTGGAATACCAGGCGAATTCCGGCCGCGAAGTAGGCTTTGCCGGGCTCGACGAGCTAAAGAAGCTTCAGAGGCTGCACTCGCAAGGCATAATTGAATTGTCTTTCGAGGGCGAGAGGCCCAGCGGCGACGAAATCCGGCGAGCGCGCTTTGGTGAAATCGACTCGAAAATCCGCGGCCTTGCCAAGGAACTCAAGGCCACGCTAATGACCACTGACGTGGTGATGCGCGAGGTGGCCATGGCGGAAGGAATCCACGTCGACTACCTTGCCCCGATTGTCGAGGCCGCGACGCTTTCGTTCGAGAAGTATTTTTCGAACAAGAACACGCTTTCGGTGCACCTCAAGGAATGCTGCGTCCCGAAGGCTAAAGTCGGCTTGCCCGGCGAGTTTGAATTGCGTGAAGTGGCGACCGCGCCGATTTCGCGCTCGGACTTGGACCGGATGATCAAGGAGGCCGTCGAGTTCTGCAAGCGCGAGGAGCGCAGCTTCATCGAAATCGACAAGAAGGGTGCGACGGTTCTCCAAATCCAGGACTACCGCGTGACTTACACCAAGCCGCCGTTCTCCGAATCCGCTGAAATGACGGTAGTTCGGCCGATTACCAAACTGAAGCTCTCCGATTACGCCATTGCCCCGAAGCTAAGCGAAAGGCTGGCGTCGCACGCTGAAGGAATCCTCGTCGCAGGCCCTCCCGGCAGCGGCAAGAGCACGTTCGTTACCGCGCTTGCCGAGTATTACGCGTCGTCGAAGAAAATCGTCAAGACGCTCGAGTCGCCTCGCGATTTGCAGGTGAGCAAGGACATCACGCAGTACGCGCCGCTTGAAGGCTCGTTTGCCCAGGCCGCCGACGTGCTTTTGCTGGTGCGCCCGGACTACACGATTTTCGACGAAGTCCGCCGCCTCGACGACTTCAAGACGTTTACCGACCTGCGCATGGCGGGAATCGGGATGGTCGGCGTCGTGCACGCGAGCAAGGCAATCGACGCGGTGCAGCGCTTCATCGGCAAAATCGAGCTTGGCGTAATCCCGCAGGTCATCGACACGATCATCTTCATCGCAAAAGGCCGCGTGGCCAAGGTCTACGACCTGGCGTTTGTCATCAAGACGCCGCACGGCATGCGCGAAGCTGACCTTGCAAGGCCGGTCATCCAGGTCAAGGACTTCATGACTGCGGCCGTCGAGTTCGAGATATACAAGTGGGGCGAGGAAACCGTCGTGTTCCCCGTTTTGGGAAGCAAGGAAGAGCGCGTCGGGCGCGAGGACTCCGGCAGCCGCTTTGGTGACAAGGGCAATCGCGGGAACTTCGGCAGGCAGAAGTGGGGAAGAAGGCGTTGAAGGGAAACAAGCGCTAGCTTTTCCGTAGCTTTAGCAGTCTGCCAACCGGGCTCAACCGTTTGCCTAGCTTCCCCCAGGCTGGCGGGCCACTGTAGCCGATGCCGAAGTGCTTGCGCAGGTGCGCCTCAAACTCTTCGATTTCGGGAGGCTTGCGTACAAGCCCCTCATGCTCTACCGTTGTGTGCTCCAGCCCTATCCTTCCATCGTTTTGCGCAAGCGTGAAAATATGTATTCGATGGGCCGAGTCCTCCCTTAGGATTCTCACGGTTCCTCCCCGGTTTAGTTCGACCTGGACTTCGCCTCCGAAAAGCCCCCAGTTGAGGCGGTTGGTGGCAACCCTTTGCTGGGCATTGCTCGGGATTCGGTTTCCGGACTGGATGCCCCTCAAATGCCCCACAAATTCAACGAGCTTTCTTCTGGCAGGCGCCTCCCAGTTGACGCGTGCGGCATTGGCGGCGAGTTCCAAAAGGTGCAGGTTCCTCCTTTCGTCGCGCAAATCAGCAGACGCGTTTTCCAAATCCCAGCGCGCGAGTTCCGATGCGCGTTCCGTTCCTGCGATATCGTATTTTTCAGACGCTTCATTTTTGTTTGCCCGCGCTTTGCGGTATGCAGTGGTTGCCTCGTTGACGTCTTTCCATAGCCTCTTGAGCTGTGGGAATTTCCGGATTTCTTCTTCCTTCCATTTCGCGCGCGTTTGTCGCGGAGTTGGCGCTCGTTCGTTTTCCCCCATCATTCTCTCCTTGTTGGCTTTTCATTTCGTGGTGTCGAGGCGGTATCTCCTCGTTGAGTACGCGTAGAGCGGCCTCCACACGAGACGGTTGAGCAGGACGATTACCAGTGTCATCGCCACGAGCGTGAGCGCGATGAGCTTTAAGTCGGCGAGCTTGTACGTCGCCTCGCTCAGCAGCGACCCGATGCCGAAGCTCGAGTAGGTCTTGCCGCCGTATTCAAGGTATTCTGCGACGACAAGCGCGTTCCACCCGCCGCCGATTGCGGTAATGCTTCCCGTAATCAGCGACGGTATCATCGCCGGCAGCAGTACCTTGCGGTAGTACAGCCAGCCCCTGATGTGGAATACCCCGGATACCTCGTTGAAGTCGTTGGGCATGTTCTTGGCGCCCGCAATCGCGTTGAAGAGGAGGTACCATTGCATTCCGGCAAGGATGAGCGCCATGGTGGCGAGCAGGATGTCGCCGGTGAGCGCAAGCGAGGCGAGAATGAAGAAGGGAAACAGCGC
>JAZDFO010000009.1:0-9931 GCA_043807785.1 Microcaldota archaeon
GGCAAGGCTCCCCTGTTTCCGGCATGGCTTGCGCCGACCCAGGTGAGGCTCGTGCCGGTAAGCGACAAGCACGCGGATTTCTGCAAACAGCTGCTCTCGTCATCCGATTTGGACGGCGTGCGCGTCGACGTCGACGACCGCAGCGAGACGCTGCAAAAGAAGGTCCGCGACGCTGAGCGCGAGTGGGTGCCTTTCATCGCCGTCGTCGGGGACAAGGAAATCCAGTCCGGCGAGCTAAGCGTGCGCATCCGCACGGAAGGAAGGCAGGAGTCCATGAGCCTCCAAAAGCTTGCACAAATCGTGCGCAAGGAATGCGCAGGCAAGCCGTTCGAGCCGCTCTCGCTCTCGCCGCAATTGAGCAAGAGGCCGGTTTTTTAACGGCAGATGAGTAGTGTACACAATCGGCATAGTTGGAAAATCTTATGGCCAAGCTCACTGCATTGCTGGCGTTCGCGCTCGTGCTTGCATTATCCTCATTTGCCGCAGCAGACTGCAAGAGCTTCGTAAAGGACGGCTACCCCCTCGGCATCCGCCCGCTTGCTCCCAACGTCACGCTCGACCTCGCCACCGCGGATGCGGCAAACGCATCGTTTACGGTCTACATTGAAGGCGATGCAGTGGGAGGAAACCTCGCCGGGTGCACAGTCAAGCTCTCAATCGCGTCCGTCAACGGCTCCGGCGCGCAGCTTTACGTTGCTCCCGACAAGCTCGAAACCGGCCTTGGCTGGAAGGACGCGCAAGCATACCTCGTGGGGATTGCAACGGAACCGTTCGACAATGTAATCGCGTCAATCCGGATTGCCGACGCCGACAACGCCAACAATTTCGTGCTTTTGCCCGCCTTAGTTTCAATCCGCTACCGGCCGACCGCCGTGCCAACCGAGCGCCCGCAACCCACATCGCAAGCCACCATTTCCGTCCCAACCGTGTCGCAGCCCGCATCCCCGTCATTTGGGCCCGGCGGGACGCTGCAGGAAATCGGCCGCGAGCTAGAGCAGGATGCGTCGCGCTACATCGTCGCAGCAGGGGCGGTCCTGTTTTTGGGCCTGCTGCTCTGGGTCGGGCTCAAGACTCTTGCAAAGGACTGACAAACGCACTGGATCCCCGCAAAACCACTTGTAGGCCGGCACGTACGAGATTTTCTTGCCGTCAATGGTCTTGGTTTGCGCGTAGTCGAGAGTGACGATGACGCCTTCCTTGAGCTTGAAATGCTTTAGCGCGTTGTCAAGCGGCTCTTCCTCGCGCTGACGCACCATCGGGTCGTCGGGATGGGCGCAGGCCTGCACCAGGCCGGCAACCGAATCCGATTTCTGGAGTACGAAATCCACTTCCCGGCCATTGCGGTCCTTGAGGTAGTAAAGAGCGAAGCCCCGCCGCTTGAGCTCTATTGCGACGGAATTCTCGAGCATCCGGCCCGTGTCCTCGCTAAAGCGCATGCGCAGGTCTGCACAAATCGTGCGGATTTTCAAAATTCCTTCTTGTTTATTCTGTTATGTCACTACCATTGCATGTTTTGTTAAATTGTGTCTTATTTATTACAATAATAGCTAAAACGTAGTTTATATAAACTTTTCCATCCTTGTATCTTGCGGGGAGTTTCATGGCGGGAATCACTGCGGACGAAATACTTGGCTACAGCCCGTTGAATACCGGCGGGGCTGAGCCGGTCCCGAAATTCGAGCGCAAGCTTGCCGCCGAGATTTATTCCTTCGTGTCTAAAAAGAAGCGGTTTGTGGTGGCAGTAGACGGCCTCCGGCGGGTCGGCAAGTCGGTTTTGCTCAAGCAAACGCTCAACCGCCTGCAGAAGGAGGGGTGCAACGTCTTTTACTTTTCTTTCGACAAGCGCGCGCACCAGAATGCCGGCGTGCTTGAGGATGTTATAGGCTATTTCTTGAGGAAGGATGCTTCCTGCGTCATGTGCCTTGATGAGATTGGGAAGGTGGATGATTGGGCCGGCGTGGTGAAAAAGCACTATGACTCCTCGAACGCCACTTTTTTCGTCTCCAGCTCGGCGGCGTTGCGCGTGCGGCAGGGGAAGGAGAGCCTTGCCGGGCGGATGTTGAATTACACCCTCCCGCCGCTGGGTTTCGACGAGTACTTGGACCTTGTGGGCGTTGGCCGCGGCCGCAGGGCGCTTGACTTCTCGCGCCCCGAACTCCGGCTTGCATTCCGGGAGCACCTGGACGGCTTTTTCAACCGCGGTTCGTATCCCGAGCTGTCCGGTGTGGAGGATGCCGGAGTCGTGAAGAATTACATAAAGAACTCTACGGTCGAAAAGATGATTTTCGAGGACATCCCCCAGACCTTCAAGGTTCAGCACGTCTCAAAGCTTCTTGAGATTTTCGAGTATTTCGCGAACTATTCCGGGGATTTTATCCACGAGCGCACTATCTCGAGCGCCGTGGGCTTGAGCGAGCCGACGGTCAATGACTACGTCACATACTTGGAGCAGAGTCATTTGGTGAAGCGGATTTACACTGAATCGAATTTCCTCAAGGGGATTCGCAAGAAGAAGAAGGGCTTCGTGGCCTCTCCTTCAATCTACTCGAACACGACCTCGAATTTCTCGCAGGGCAAGCTGGTGGAAACCGCGGTGTTCGACAAGCTCAGGCAGTATTCCCCCCTGACCTACTACGACGAGCAAAAGCGGGAAGTCGACTTCGTGGTGCGCACGAAAAACGGGGTTTATCCCATTGAAGTGAAGTCGTCGGGCAAGGTCACCCTCTCGGATTTGCCGAGTCTCTTGCATTACCTGGAGAAAAGGCGGCTGGAGCGCGGTTACGTCGTCTACGACGGCCCGTTTGACGTGCTGTCCGCGCAGGAAAAAACCATTTACCTGCTGCCGCTTTCCTCGTTCCTCGCCGCGGACTCCATATCGTTCTAGGACCCCCGGCGCGGTTCTCCCCCGCCTTATTTATCGGTCACTATTTCCCAAAACTGACCGATATACGCTATCACTTTTTTGCCTGCCGCGCGCTGCGGGCTTTTGCGGTAAAACCGGCGCAGGCGGGCAGTTCGGGGGCGCGGTTTTTCCCCTCCAATGCTTGCGTGTCCAATCGCCTTTTTATTCCTCCCTTTGCACTAACTCCCTCCGGTGGTTTCGCGCATGAGGCTTTTCCCTGCCGCCGCGTTGTTGCTGTTTCTGGCTTTCGCCGCGTTTTCAATCGCCGCCTCCACGCCGCCAGCAGCCTCTCCGTTCCCGAAATCCCTTGGCGCGCCTTCCGGTCCTTCACTTGGCGTCACTGTCGAGGGGTACGTAATTCAACTTGTTGTTGACGACTTCCAAAATCCTGAGAATTCCCGTCTTGTCTATATTTTGGAATCCGACGCCGATAAGAAGCGTTATTTTCTCACGGGCATCGAATCCCACGCCGAATCCCTGAAATCTGGAGCAAAGGTCCGAGTAACCGGAAACCTTGACGGGGTTGAACTTACGCCCGCGCAAAACCCGGAAGGGATTGAAATGATTTCACTCCCATCCCTGCCTGCCACTGCTTCATTGGGACAGAAAGCACTTCTTGTGCTTCTCGGCCAATACGACGACCGGCAGTTAGGCTATACTACTGCACAAGCGACAAGCGCTATCGCTGGAGGATTTCCTTCCGTGAACGATTTTTACCTCCAAAATTCGTATTCGCGCACATGGTTTTCGACCCAGGTAGAGGGAGTCTATAACTTAGGCCCGCACGTTCCGGACACCGCGAATTGCCAGTCTCAACACAGCCTGTGGGTCTCCCAATTATATCAAGTTGCGGACGCCATGCTCCATGAAGCATATTTGGATGGAGTCGCAATGTATTCCTTCAACCGAATTATGTTTGTGTATAACTTCAATTGTCCGGTATACGGCGGGTTGGGCCAAGTGGGAGAAGGGCCGCACTTGTTTGCCGATATCCCCGGAATTTTTTATCAATCTTGGTCTTGGGTCGACCCGGTTTCGGGTAATGATTTATTTTTGACTCGGGCAGCGCACGAATTAGGCCATAACCAAGGAGTGATGCACTCGAATACCCTTAGATATTGCAATGCTTATTTTGGGGATGATTTCAGTTCATGCCAAAATCGTGAATATGGAAACGGTTATTCAGTCATGGGTTATGCCTTGGGTCAACCTCCGTTTTCGTTCACGGCAAACCACAAGAAGGAGCTGGGCTGGCTCAATAGCGGTGAAACCATCACTTCGACGGACGGAAATTACAATTTGCTTCCCATTGAATCAAGCAGTGCCGGTGGAAAACAATTGATTATCCCGTATGGAAGCCAAGTTGACGTCCCCTTCGACGGCTACGATGGCACGGCAAGCGCGTTTTATTCGTTGGAATACCGGTATCCATCCGCATATGATGCACTAGGAAACCCGCCTGTGCCTCAAGGAGTGTACCTCGTCTTCGGCAGCCGCCCAAACGCTGAAGGGGAATATCTGCGCGACCATTTGGTTGACACCGAATCCCCGGATCATAATGGTGTTTTCCAAGATTTTCTTTCGCCAAACCAAGGCTTTCATGACAACAACATAGGCGAGAGCATCAATGTCGGGGAAATGACGCCCACAGGAGTCGCTATTCAGATTGTCCACGACCCGGTTGGCTGCATTCGAAGGTTTCCAGTTGTTTCCGTTATTTCCCAGAATCCGCCTAACCCAATTGTAAACGGTGAAACCGTGGCGTACACGCTTAGGGTCGAAAATAAGGATTCGGTACAGTGCGGCCCGAGCGTTTTTGCAACCTACGCCGGATTTCAATGGAATCCGCCGAATGGATGGCACATAAACCCTCCCTCCACAAACTTCATGGTCCCCGCACAAAGTCATCACGACGTCCAGTTTGAGTTGCAAACCGCCGCAGGGCAAAATGGCGGCACTGGAACGCTGGTATTTACGACCTCTAATGTCAACCATCTTAGGTTCAACACGACCATTACTGCAGAATACGCATATGACTCGTGGTCTATTTGGTTTATTCATCCAGCGGATGTAACGCCGACATCCGCAATCATTAAGTGGGAGACTTGGCATCCCTCAGATAGCACGGTTTTTTTCGGCACTAACAGCCAGCAAACAGGATTCGCCACCAGTTCATCCTATGTAACAAGCCATGTGGTTCAACTTTCCAATCTACTGCCGTCTTCATCGTATTCTTATCGCGTCGTTTCCTCCCGCTACGGCTACGAATACCCTGACAACGGCGTTTACTATTTTTACACTTTGACGCCCACGCCGTCTCCTCCGCCGGGTTCTTGTGCCAGTGTTGGCGGCGCGTGCTTGTCCGGTTCTTGTTGGGCTAACCACCACCGCTATACTGTGCCTGGCGGTTCTTGCCCGGTGGGTCAAAGCTGTTGTGGCGCGTTAATATCAAATCAACCTGGCGGCGGCGGCAGCCCGCTTATGAGCGAAGTAAAAGAAGAGGTGCTAGGGCAAGGCGAGTCGGGCCTGGTTTTGTTGTCGCAAGAAGATGCAAGGATTGCAGGGGAGCGTGAGTCCTTCAAGTCGTATTCCGCAATCGCGTTCGTTGCCGCCTTGGTGCTTGCCACCGCGTGGTTCTTCTACGGTCGCAGGAGGAACTTGAAGAATGCCCGCAATAAAACCGTCAGGCGGCGCCAGTAAGTTTAAAGCATCGTCATCGCCGCTCTTACATTTCAACCGGGAAAAGCAAAATGCAACCCCTTTTTTCGCGCAAAGTCCTTGCCTTCGTGCGCAGGATTCCAGCAGGCAGGGTCTCGACCTACGGCTCGATTGCGCGCAAGCTCGGCACGCACGCGTATCGGGCAGTCGGCGCGGCGCTTGCCTGCAACGAAGATTTGCAAAAGACTCCCTGCTATAGGGTGGTGCGCAGCGACGGCAGCCTTGGTGGATATGTTTTAGGCAAAGCAGAAAAGGCCAGGCGTTTGCGCCGGGATGGAATCCGGGTGAGCCGGGGAAAAATAGTGGATTTCGACAAAGTGGTTTACTCATTCAAATAATCAAATAGGCATCAAAATGGTTTCAACGCGCCCAATGTCCTTTTCCTCGGCAGTGTCCTACCTTGAGTCCCTCCCTACGCCGCCGCAATGGGCGCTTTCGACGCCAAAGCGCCTCAACGAATTCCTCGGAATCGGCCTGCGCTGCCAAATCCTGCACGTCACGGGCACCAACGGCAAGGGCTCCGCGTGCGCTTTTGCCTCGCAAATCCTGCGCAGCGCCGGCTACCGCGTCGGCACGTACACTTCCCCGCACCTTTCACGCTACAACGAGCGCATCGCTGTTGACGGCAAAGACATTTCAAACCACGACTTCGCCGATGCGGTGAGCCAGACCGCGCTTGCGGCAAAGCGAATGCAAGAAACCGATGGCGTCATCCCCAGCACCTTCGAGGCCCTCACCGCCGCCGCGCTGCTGCACTTCCAAAAGCAGTCGCTTGACTTTCTGGTCCTCGAGGTGGGCCTCGGCGGGCGCCTTGACGCCACCAACGCCGTCGACGCGCAAGTCGCGCTGGTCACAAACGTCGGCCTCGAGCACACCGCCGAGCTCGGAGCGTCATTATCCGCAATCGCGCGCGAAAAGTCGGGCATCATCAAGCCTGGCGCAAGCGTTGCAACCGGAGTGAGCCAGCCCGCCGCGCTGGCGGAAATCAAGGCAGCGTGCGCCAAGAACAATGCTTCCCTAAAAACCATGGGCAAGGACTTTTCATTCACCCTCAACTCCGTTTCGCTTTCCGGCACGCGATTCGGCTATTGTGGCGCGCAGGACTACTACCCTGCGCTGCGCTCTTCCCTCCTCGGCGGCCACCAGGCGTTCAACGCCTCGTGCGCCATCGCCGCAGTCGAGTGCTTCCAGGAGCGTGGCTTTAATGTAAGCAAGAAAGCTGTGTATGATGGAGTCGAGCGGGCAAGGTGGCCCGGCAGGCTCGAAATCGTGCGCCGCCGCCCCCTGGTCATACTCGACGGCGCGCACAACCCGCACGGAATGGCTGTCCTGCGCTCGGCTCTCAAAGACATTGTGCCAGGTAAAAACCTGGTCTTCGTTGTTGGCATACTGGCAGACAAGGATTATGTGCAAATGATTTCGCTTCTTGCCCCTCTAGCCTCGAAAATGGTCTTCTGCAGGCCGGATACCCCGCGAGCGGCCGGCCCGAATGTGCTGGCGGTCTTAGCCAGGAAAGCGGGCTGCAAGAGCGTGTCCGTTGTTTCCGATGTTGGCTTGGCAGTAGGGGAGGCAATTTCATCGGCGTCTGCCAAAGACGCAGTTGTCGTCTGCGGCTCGCTCTATACCGTCGGGGCGGCGCGAACCGCGCTATGCGCAGGGGTTTAAAACATTGGATTCCAAATCCTGCCTTATGCCGGACAAGATGGAGAAAGTCGTCAGCCTGTGCGCGCGCCGGGGAATGATTTACCCCGCCGCCGAGATTTACGGCTCGTTTGCGGGATTCTTCGACTTCGCAGGGTATGGCGCCCAGCTCAAGCGCAACGTCGAGGCCAGCTGGTGGAAGTCCTTTGTCACTTCGCGCGAGGACGTGGTGGGCATGGACGGCTCCATCATCACTTCGCCGCAGGTTTGGAAGGCAAGCGGCCACCTCGAGGAGTTCAACGACCCGCTCGTCGACTGCCTCAAGTGCAAGTCCAAGTTCCGCCTCGACCACCTAATCGAGGAACAGCTCAATTTGCAGGTCGACGGCCTGAAAACCGCCGAGCTTGCGGCGCTCCTCAACGCGCACAAGCTCAAGTGCGCCAAGTGCAAAGGCGACCTGGCGGTCGCAGAGCCGTTCAACCTCATGTTCAAGACCTCCGTCGGGGCCGTCGCCGACGAGCGCAACACTGCCTACCTCCGCCCGGAGACCGCGCAGGTGATATTCTCGGACTTCAAGCAAATCCAGCTCTCGTCGCGCTCCAAGCTGCCCTTCGGCATCGCGCAGGCCGGCAAGGCGTTCCGCAACGAGATTTCGCCCCGCAACTTCGTGTTCCGCTGCCGCGAGTTTTCCCAGATGGAATTGGAGTTCTTCATCCACCCCGACAAGCTCGACGACTGCACAATCCCCGCGCGGCTTTTGGAAATCGAACCGCTCGTTTTGACCGCAACCGCGCAGGAGAAGGGCGAGCCTGCGCAAAAGCATTCAATCGCAGACCTGTTGGGCCGCAAGGCAGTCAAGGCCAGGTGGCACGCATACTGGCTGGCGTATTCCCTCGACTGGCTTCACTCCATCGGAATTTCGCCCGAGAACCTGCGCATCCGCCAGCACGTGAAAACCGAGCTGTCGCACTATTCGAGCGAGACATGGGACGTGGAATACGACTACCCGTGGGGCTGGAAGGAGCTAATGGGCGTGGCAAACCGCACCGACTTCGACCTGGCGCACCATTCAAAGGAATCCGGCAAGGACCTAAGCTACTTCGACGAGGAATCCAAAAAGAAGGTCGTTCCGTTCGTCATCGAGCCGTCGTTCGGCCTCGAGCGCATAGTTCTCACCCTCCTGCTCGACGCTTATGTGGAGAAAGCCGGCAAGGGCGAAACTAAAATCGCGCTCGCGCTCTCGCCTTCAATTGCGCCGGTTGCCGTCTGCGTCTTTCCGCTGATGAAAAAGGATGGGCTGGCCGAAAAGGCGCGCGAGATATTCCTTTCCCTCAACCCGGCGCTTTTTGCCGAATACGATGACGGCGGAAGCATCGGTCGGCGCTACGCGCGCGCGGACGAGGCCGGCGTGCCGTACGCCATCACCGTGGACTACGATACCCTTGGCGACGGCACCGTGACCTTGCGGGACCGCGATTCCACCGCGCAAAAGAGAATCAAATGCGCCGATGCAAGGCAAATAATATTGTCCCTGCTCGAGCGGACCGTGGATTTCACTGGCATTATAGACTTGAAACCCAAAGCGCAAACCCCGGGTGAATAACCCCGCTTGCCATCCAAGCCCTTCAATAAATTCGGAATCGTGTGCAAGGACAGTTCCAGGTCGCGCGCGGTTGCCAAAAGGCTCGCCGCCCTGCTTGACGCGCGCGTCGAGAGCGGCGAATTGCCCGGCTATTTCGTCGAATCCAAGTCCGCAGCGCACATCCCGTCGACAACCGCGCCAAGGCATTTCAGCCCGCAATCGCTTTGCGGCGTCGAATGCATCATCGTCATCGGCGGCGACGGCGCGATGCTTGCCGCGGAAGGCGCCTACCCTGGCGTGCCAAAGCTTGAAATCAACTCCGGCAACGTCGGATTCCTCTCGCAACTCGATTCCGAGTTCGAAAAAGGCGTCGAGTCCCTGCTTGAAGGCAAATTCAAGGTTTCCGAGCGCTCCAAGCTTGAAATCCGCATCGAAGGAAAAAGCCACCTTGCCCTCAACGACGCCTACGCTTACGGTGAAAAGCCGTGCCGCCCGGTCAACTTCCGCCTCGCATGCAGCCTCTTCGACGAAGTGTTCTACGCCAACGGCATAGTGCTTGCGACGCCAACAGGGTCGACGGCGCACTCGTATTCCGCCGGAGGGCCCGTAGTTCCACCAGAATTGGAATGCATCGTGGTGACTCCCGTGGTTCCACTCAACCCGTTGCTGCACTCGTTCGTCTTGGCGCCGGATGAGACAATCTCAATCGAGGCAGTGGCCCGCAAGGCCGCCTGCTCGGTTGATGGCCTGCCCGGATTGCCTTTCGAGAAGCTCGAAGCGTCGCTGGCCAAGGAAAAGGCGCGGTTTGCACAAATCGAGGGCATCGGCGCGGACCTCATGAAAAAGCTGCGCCGAAAGATGCTCTACTAGCCCCTCGTTTTCGCCGCAACCAGCCTGCCGATAATCTCGGGGTAAGTCTCCTTCACCACGTCGCGGCGCTCAATGCCCAACTGCTCCATCACTGCCCTGACCTCCTTCTCGCTGGGCGCCTCGATTTCAATGAAGTGCCCCAGGTGCGCGTGCCGCGGGAAAAAGTCGATGCAGATTTTAAGCCCGCCCTGTCCGTAGTCCTCGCGGATTTTCTCGTA
>JAZDFO010000010.1:0-4749 GCA_043807785.1 Microcaldota archaeon
CCGCTAGACCGCTCGAGCATGAATCGGCAGCCTGTGATTGATAGCCACAAGCGTTGGGGGCCGGATGTGAAGCGGGAGCTTCCGAAGCCGGGTTACAGCTTTGATAATCTGTCGTGGTATCGCATGCGTGCGATGCGCCCCATAGGCCGGTGCTGGTCTCGCCGCATGAAATGTAACTCGTGGCGCCGGAGCACAGCTCATATCCAGCGGCATAGTTACATGAAGCCGCAGCATTAGTCACACAGCTAGTTGAATCCTGTGCGCAACGCGAAGTGCCGGCGGTGCTAGTCTGGCGACAATATCCAGAAGTGCACTGGCCATTCGAGGTACATACCGCGCACGTGCCGAATCCGGTTACCGTGACACCCGTTGAACCAGTTACACTCGAAGCAGAGGCAGAAACAGTCCCAGATCCGACAGCTGTTGACGTGAACGTTCCAGTGTTTGTTCCAGTGGAAGCGATCGATCCGATGCTTGATGTCACCGTCCAGGCGATTGTCGGACAGGTCATGGCTGTTGCGCATGTGTCGCGGCAATATGCAGTATATGAAACAGTTCCTCCGACTGCAACGCTCGTATCCGCTGGAGAAACCGAAATGGAACCAAGTATTCTCGTGGTTGAAATTTTACAGGCAGCCCCCGTCCCATAGAAGTCGGCCCCGTCAATAGCCGGTGTGGCGTCAGTTGGCATGGTCAATGGGAATGATTGCCAGATGCATCCTCCGGTGGGAAGCGGCCATTGGCCGAAAACAATCGCACCGGACAAGGCGTTCAACGCGACAGTTGCGATCCCATTAACTCCGGATGAATAAATCACTCCGCCGGATCCGACTATCGGAGAATCGCCGGTGCCGGTAAAAACATTCCATTGAGGAGTTCCATCGTCGTATTTATAGGCATAAATACGCCCGCCCGCTCCGCTGGCGTGCCTTATGACGTTTACGTATACATTGTTGCCGTACGCAAAAGGAGAAGTTATCTTCGGGCCGCCGCTGTCGACATTAGCAAAATTCGCCGACCACTTTGTACCGTACCCGTTTGAAGGATCAAGGGCATACAGTTCCGCCATGCGGCCTGTTCCAGACGCCTTGATGGCAACGTATAAGTAATTATTGTAGAACATCGGCGAGGAATCACTTGAACGGGTATAAGTTCCAGTCGGAAGCATTTTTCGTTGGATAATCGCGCCGGAACTGAGGGGGTCAAGGACGTACAACTCGACATTCCCCCCAGCAAGTGAACCGAAGATAAATATGCGCGGTAAACCGCCTACAGTACCAATGACGGGATCGGATTTCAAAGTCACAGCTGAGCCGTCTGAGGAAGTAATTGAAGAAGTCCATTCAAGGGTTCCGGAAGGACTTACGGACCTGACTTTAGCGGTAGTATAGCTTGATACAATAATATGCGTAGCGCTTAAGTAAGTATATATTTTTGGTCGTTTGTATGAATCAGATATGGTATCTATCTGGGTGCTCCATACCGGTACGTGAGTGGACATGCTGACTGCCCGCACCCACTGGCCGGATGCGTCGCTTTGATGGAGTATAATATTGGTCCCGGAAATAACCCCCTTTCCATGCCCATTTGCAGTATATTTCCATTGCAGAGTTCCGCAGGTCTTGTCAAAGGCAAATAAACCGTTTTCTACAGTCACATCATAATGCCCCATATAGAATACAGTGGCTGAACTTGAACTAATTAGGGGTTCCATTGAATCTTGCATTCCCCCGGAAATCCAGCGAGCGTCGGGGGCGGACGGTCCAGCCGAAGTGCTTGAATAACCCAAGCTCGCTTCATTGTAACGCGACTGCAACCAATCGGCGTTCACCGACAGCGCGAAAAACGCAATCAGTAAAGCAGGCGTAGCCAAGCGCATGCATTTGCAACATCAATGGGCAATAAAAGCGTTGTGAATGGGCTCGCCGGCAGACAGAGTTCAAGCCGAAGGTAAGAAGGTCCAACCCAACTCATTTAAACAAGCCCGCGCAGACACTAATCCTTCGCACCCAATGCGGGGAAACTGGGGAAACGGGTTCATGGCGGGATACAAGCCTTCAGAAGGGGAATTGCAGCGCGAGGCGGGCAGGCTATACTCCAAGCTATGCAAGTTGGGCTGGAACAAGGAAGTCTGCGCGGCCTACGCGCCCATCACGCTGGAGATAAATTGGCTCAAGAGGCAGAAAAACGCGGTCATCCTCGCGCATTCCTACCAGCCGCCGGAAATCGTGTACGGCGTAGCGGACTTCGTCGGCGACTCGCTTGAATTGAGCAGGGCCGCGGCGAAGACCAGGGCGAAAATCATCGTTTTCGCGGGAGTCCGGTTCATGGCCGAGACTGCAAAGATTCTCTCGCCGGAAAAGAAGGTTTACCTGCCGGCAGTAGACGCGGGATGCTCGCTCGCCGAATCGATTGCTGCGGGTGATGTCCGCAAACTACGAAAGAAGCATCCTGGCGCAGGCGTGGTCTGCTACGTGAACACCAGCGCGCAAGTCAAGGCCGAGTGCGACGCCTGCTGCACGAGCGCAAACGCGCTTGCCGTCGTCGAGTCGATGCAGCAAAAAGAAATTATCTTCCTGCCGGACAAGTTCATGGCAGCCAACCTCGCTCCGTTGACGGAAAAGAAAATCATCGGCTGGGACGGGGAGTGCATCGTGCACAAGGAATTCTCGGCGGATAAAATGAGGGCGCTGAAAAAGGCGCATCCGGGCGCAAAGATTCTCGTGCACACCGAGTGCTCGCCAGCAGTGCTTGCGCAGGCGGATTACGCGGGCGGGACTTCGGGGATGATAAAATACGCGCAAGACAGCACGGCAACGGAGTTCGCGATGGTGACGGAATGCGGGCTTTCCGACCGCATGCGCGTGGAATTGCCGGGCAAGGGCTTTATAGCGATGTGCGGCCTGTGCCCGTACATGAGGAAAAACTCGCTCGCGCTCATCCTGGCGGCGCTCGAAAAGCCGTCCAAGGGGCAGGAAATCGTGATTCCAGTAAAGACTTCCCAAAAGGCGCGCAATGCGATTGACAAAATGCTTCAATTCGGCAGGCCGGTTGACTGACTATGGACTACCACTACGATTATTTGGTCATCGGATCGGGGATTGCCGGCCTAACTTTCGCCCTCAACGCGGCTGGCAGCGGAAAAGTCGCGGTGCTCACCAAGCGCAGGGTGTTCGACAGCAACACCGACTACGCGCAGGGAGGCATGGCGGGGGTTTTCGGCAAAGGAGACTCAAAGGCATTGCATGTGTCGGATACGCTCGAGGCGGGCGCAGGATTGTGCAACCCTGCTGCGGTGCGGGCGCTGGTGCAAAACGCGCCGGCGGGCATCCGGTGGCTGCAAAAGAAGGGCGTGAAGTTCGAGCGCGGCAAGGACGGGCTGGCGCTTGCGCGGGAAGGCGGCCACTCGCGCAACCGCGTGACTTACGCCGGGGACGTGACGGGAAGGGAAGTCGAAGGCGCGCTGGTGAAGGAGGCGCGCTCGCACCCGAGGATCGAAGTCTACGAAAACAACTTAGCCATCGACCTGATAGTAAATGGAGGCGAATGCGTGGGCGCACAGTTTCTCAACCTCGGCCGCAACCGCGTCGACAACTATTACGCCAAGGCAACAGTGCTTGCCACGGGGGGATTGGGCGCGATGTACTTGGAGACCACCAACCCCGAGGTCGCCACGGGAGACGGCATTGCGATGGCCTACCGCGCCGGCGCGGTTTTGCAGGACATGGAGTTTGTGCAATTCCACCCGACGAAACTCGACCTGCCGATGGAGCAGCCGTTCCTCATCACCGAGGCGCTGCGCGGCGAAGGCGGCGTGCTGCGCAACTCGCGCGGCGAGGCGTTCATGTCGAAATATGACGCACGGCGGGAGCTGGCTACCCGCGACATCGTCTCCCGCGCGATTTACTCGGAAATGCGCAAAGGCAAGGTGTTCCTTGACGTCACGGGGTTGGGCCGCAAGTTCTTGCGCGAGCGTTTCTACAACATTTACCGCACTTGCCTGCGGGAAGGGTTGGAAATCGGGAGGACCTGGATTCCGGTGACGCCGGCGGCGCATTACAGCTGCGGGGGGGTAAAGACGGACTTGAAGGGAAGGACGGGCATCAAAAGGCTTTTCGCGATAGGCGAAGTGGCGTGCACTGGAGTCCATGGCGCAAACCGGCTGGCAAGCAATTCTCTCTCGGAAGGGCTGGTCTGGGGCATCGAGGCGGCAAAGGAGGCAGCCAAGCTCCCGCGGCTGGGCGCAACAGGAATGCACCCTCTCGAGCCGCGCGTGGTGTCCGAAACCGGCAGGGAGAAGCTCTTGCGCACGCAAATCAAGGCGGTCATGTGGGAAAATGCGGGAATCGTGAGGAAAAACTCGGGGCTTTCCAGCGCAATCAAGGAGCTTGCGGCAATCAAGGCCAGGGCCGACGTAATTCTTCGCCGTGGAGCCAGCTACGAGGCAGTGGAAGCCGCGAACATGGCGCTCGTGGGGCTGCTGGTGGCAAAGGCTGCGTCGGCGAGAAAGGAAAGCCGGGGCTGCCACTTCAATACAGACTGGCCAGGCAAGGCAAAGACAGCAAGGCACGGTAAAATTTCTCGGGCAAGAAGCGTTACTGCATAATTGCGGGCCGAAGGCAAAAACAGGGGCAGTGCAGCGTACTATGCATCTTCTTCTTTGCGGTAGCGGATTACCGCCGCGCCTGCGACGACTGCAAAAATCATGAGCAGGGCAACTGCGGGGTTGTTCTCGGGAAACAACGGCAG
>JAZDFO010000011.1:0-5248 GCA_043807785.1 Microcaldota archaeon
GGCGGCAATCGCGGCGTGGAAGGCCAAAATAATGCGCGTGAAAAACCCGCCGGGGACCGTCTCTGCGGCTCTGCAAAAAGCAGTCCGGCGCGTGTTTGCAAAAAAGCTGTTTCCTGCTAAAATCATTGTCGACGGCGAGGAGGACCTGGCGGTGATCCCGGCAGTCGCGTTCGCGCCAGTCGGCGCAGCGGTGTATTACGGCCAGCCCGGCAAGGGCGGGGTAATTATAACCGTGAACGCGGCCAAGAGGCGCAGGTTCCGCCGCATAATGGGGTTGAACGGATGATGGAACTCCACTTCCTTGGCGGCGCGCGGGAAGTCGGCCGCAGCACGGTGATGGCGACCAGCGGCCAATTGCGGCTTCTGTTCGACTGCGGGGTCAAGACTGGCAAGCAGCCGCAGTTTCCGCTGCTCGATGACGCCAAGCGGCCGCACGCGGTGGCGCTCTCGCACGCGCACCTCGACCACAGCGGGTACATTCCCACACTATTCCGCCACCAGGCGCTGCCGGTCGTGTGCACCTTTCCCACCATACCACTCACCGACATCCTGCTCGAAGACACCATCAAAATCGCCGCACAAGACCGCAAGCCGGCATACTTTTCGAGAGCCGACCTCAAAAAGATGCAGCGGCACGCAGTTGCCGTGCCGTACGGCAAGGAATACGAGTTCTTCAACGGCGATTCCGTCACCCTAATCGACGCCGGCCACATCCTGGGAAGCGCACAAATCCTATTCAAGACGCGCGACGCGAGCGTGCTTTACACCGGCGACTTCAACAAGGTGAAAACCGCAACGCAGCCCCCCGCGGCAGTGCCGCAAGAGCGCGTGGACGTGCTGGTAACGGAAAGCACTTACGGCAGCGAAGACCACCCCGACCGCAAGACGCTGGTCAAGAGATTCTGCAAGGAAGTCAAGGACGCGCTTGCACAAGGAAAGGCGGCGCTCTTGCCTTGTTTTGCGGTGGGGCGCACGCAGGAATTGCTGCAGATTCTCTACGAGAACGGCTTGGCCGACCGGCTCTACCTCGACGGCATGGGAAGGGCAACCAGCGAAGTCGCGCGCTCGTTCCCGTCATACATGCGTGATTGGGAGTCTTTCGAGAACGCGCTAGGCAAGGCCAAGGCCGTCGAGGACTCTACCGGCAGGAAGTCGGCGGCAAAAGCCGGCAACATCATCGTCACCACCGCGGGCATGATGGAAGGCGGGCCGGTACTCAACTACCTCGAGAGGTTCATCAAGACGGGCACCCAGGCAAAAGTATTTTTGACCGGCTACCAGGTGCCGGGCACAAACGGCCGGCGGCTCTTGGAGGAAGGCAAGGTCTACTCCAACGGCCGCACGCTGGAATTCCCTGGCGAAGTGTCGTTCTACGACTTCAGCGCGCACTGCGGCAAAAAGGAACTGATACAACACGCAAAAGACGTCAACCCCTCCAAAATCCTGTGCATGCACGGCGACGAAGGAAAGATTGACGCATTCGTTGCCTCGCTCAAGCAAGAAGGCTTTGATGCAAGCGCGCCGGCTCTCGGGGAAAAGGTTACGGTGTAGCGCAATGTTCGAAAGCGAAGTCCCTGCAATCAAAGTGGCTCAAGAGGCCTGGAAGGGGGACTGGCGAGGAAAACGGGTAATGGGGCTCTATCATGTCTTCCGGGATGAGAACCACGTCGCAGTCCTCTGGCCGTCAAGCAATGAAAAAAACAAGGAGCCCGGCCGATATTTTCGGTGGATTTTCGTTTTCCCAAAGCCTGAACTATTTCCAGCAATCGAGGACGCAAGCTATGGCGCGTATGGGCGGGGGATACACAACCGCAAGGCAGTGGGGACGATTTTGGTGGAAAGGACGCACATGGGATTGCAGGTCACTGAAGCGCAGGCGCACTACAAATTAACCCAAAAGGAAGATTTTGAGGCCTTTCCAGTGCTCTCAAAGGAAAACCACGATTTGGTCAAGGACTGGAACACCACCGGCTTTAAACTCGGCATTTGGCTTGCCCACAGGAAGGGGCTTCCTTTTTCGACAGAAATGAAATATGCCGAAAAACACCCCGGAATATTTGTTGGAATAAAGAAGGCGGCAAAGCAGCTTGGGCTGCCTACACCCAGAATCAGCGAAGGGCTAATCGACAAATGGTATTCAGTGCAAGTTCCGCAAGGCAAAGGAAGGGCAAGCCGGCACAACCTATAAAAACCTGCTTTCCCCAACAAGTGATGTCAGCGGTCAAAGGCTGGGGGCAACACCCGTTCCCTTTTCGAACACGGAAGTAAAGCCCCAGTGCGATTTCGTCGGTACTGCACTGCGTGCGGGAAAGCGAGATACCGCTGCGCTTTTATAATTCCCAGCGCAGCTTGGGTTCACGGCAGCGCGTTTGAAGCCGTCATGCTATTGGAGATATAGAGAGAATTGCTTTGGGCGTACATGTGGGCACAGTAGCTTGATGGATACAATAGTAAGAGTAGCACGACCAACGCAGCCAGCACTATTAGAAGTATGCTTATTTTAGTCTTCCAATCGAGCTGCATCGAGCCTAGCTTCTGGGAATTGCCGACATAGATAAGGAAGGGAATTGCAATTATTGCGAAGGGATACCAGTATCCGGGAAGGCAGCCGCCTCTTAACACGGTCATCAACGTTGTGAAAAGAAAAACCCCGAACGCGGCTAGGACAGTTAATCCGCTGGCGGAGGAGTAAAGGGCGGACTTGGAATCGATGCCCTCGATCTTAATGCCCATCAAAAACACCTAAAAGAAGCTTAGGCAGCCGAGAATAAAAAATTATCCCAAGCCAGCGCTAGCCTTGGCGAAAAAAGGAGAAAAAGGGAATGAAAAAAATAAAGGAAAGGGGGCTGCAAACGCAAACCCCGAAATGCGCCGCTTACATGTGGAGCTTCTCGCGCGCTGCCTTGATTGCGGACTTGGCGTCCTCCTGGCCGCCGAAGCCGAACGCGATCCCGACTGCGAGCGCCACTCCATAGACCAGGCCCTGCAAGATTGTCAGGAAGGTCTCCTTGATTATGGACGTGTTGAAGCCCAGCGTCGAAAGCCCGGTCATCAAGCCCAAAAATATTACAAATACTTTGACGAACTGGGCGAAGGACTTGGCGAACCCGGACTTGGGGCCGACTTCGATAATCTTTTCCTTGGCGAACTCGCCGACGACCGCCGAGAGGATTACCAGCAGGATTGCGCCGATGAACGCCGGCGCGTAGCCGAGCACCAGTGAGAGGAAGTTTGACAGCGTGCCCAGGTAGAGAAGCGAGACCGCGGCCTGCAGGAATAGCAGTATCATGTAATATTTGATTAGCTTGACCAGGACCGGCTGGAGCTTTATGTTGCCAAGCGTGTCGTCGACGCCGTACTTGGTGAGCATCTTATCGAACTTGACGAAGTCCAAGAGCTTCTTGAAGATGTGGGCGATGATTGTCGCAAACACCCAGCCGACGAAAAGGATTAACACCGCGCCAAGCAGGCCGGGAATCAGGCTCACGGCGTTGTCGTAAAGAGCGTTCATGCTCCGGTCGATCGCCATTCGGAAAGCGTCGGCGGAACGCAAAACCACGTCATCCATAATGCAAAACCCCCCTTGATTGTTTGATGCCTTGAAAAAAAGAGCTAAAGAAGGGTAGCGCCGGGGGCTATTTAAGCGTTTTGAAGGCGCCGGATAGGCAACGGCGGCCGAAGATAACGGAAAAGGCCTCAAGCGACAGCTAGGATAATGGGCACTAGCGCGGCTGCCTTGCAAGAAATTGCCGGTATCCGTCGGTAAGCTCGGCTTGCCTTGTCGCAACTGCACGGGCATATTTCGCTTCCACTTCTGCTTGGTTACTAGCGGTGCGCGCAAAAGTATGCCCAGAAACGAATAACTCGTGGCGCGCTTGCAGGTTCAACCAAGTCTCAAGAGTGTTATGCCTTATGCCGAGTCCCATGCGATGCAATGCCTCGAAGTGCCGTTCAACGCCGGTTGGCACGCGGCCACCAGACTGATGAAGCGCCTCCATAAGCACTTGCGACGGAGTCAACCTGTTTCGGCCATGGGCTGATTCTCTTTCTCTAAGCAACTTTAGCAGCGTAGCCGGTCCTCCCGACCGTACGAGATGTTCAGATTCGCCCATATTTTCCGCTGGCACATGAATCACCCAAACTGCAATGCCTGCCTACGCGGTTTCCACGCGCGGGGCGAGGAAGTAAGTCAATTGCGCTTCGCCGATCTTGTAGGTCATCTTGACTGGGTTGGCGGCCTTGAATTCAAGCTGCAGCACCTCGTTTTCGGACGCGGACTTGCTCATCTTGTCGAGGTATTCGGCGGGGTACATTGCCTTGGCCGGCGCGGTTGCCTTGACTTCCACTTCCTTGGACTTGTCGTTCTCAATCCGCAGGTCGCCGGAGTCGCCGTGGGCTTCGACGGTGAACGAGCTGTCGCCTGCCTCGAGAGTCAAGTGCGAGGACACCAGCGAGGCGTCCTTGAGCATTTCCTTAAAAGCGCCGGCGCGCAGGCGCACCTGGGCGTCAAAGACAGTCTTGGGCTCGCGCGGAGCGGTTGCCTCGCGAAGGTCCAAAAGCGGCAGGCGGAAAGAGCGCTTGGAGTCGGCAGTGAACTCGAGGAGGAGCTTGTTGCGCTCGTCGTCGTCGAGCTTGATGGAAAGCTTCTCGTTGGCCCGGGTTCGCCCGAGCACCTTGGAGAGCTCCACGAGGTTGAGGGCGACGTTGCGCACGCCTTCGACGTCGAACGAGGAGAACGCCGCGCCTTTCGGAAGCGAAAAGTCGACCATTGAAATCTGGGACGGGTCGAGCGAGCGCAAATGGATTCCGGTGCTGGAGACCTCGAAGCTGCCCTCGTCAACGAGGTTTGCAATCGCGTCTACGCACTGCTTGAAGAATTTCGCATCCTTGAAGGCAAGCTCCATGCCAATACACACCCCCTTACAGAAAAAACGGTTTTTCCCAAAGGCTATTACCGGGAAAACAGGTTATTAAAAGTTTGGCTGGGCACCCGCCAATCGTCATCCGACGCGGATTGGCCTGCCCGACGCCCGCCTTGCAGTAATGCGCTCGGCGTCGAAGGCCTCCTCGCCGCGCAAGAACACACGCGCGACCTTGCCTTTGACTGCCCTGCGCTCGAAAGCAGACCACCTGCATTTGGTGAAAAGCGCTTCGCCGCGGATTTGCCACTCCTTCTTCAAATCGACCAGGACCAGGTCGGCGTCGAAGCCTTCCGCGAGTTGGCCCTTGCCGTGCAGGCCGTAGATTT
>JAZDFO010000012.1:0-2747 GCA_043807785.1 Microcaldota archaeon
TTCTCCAATCTAGGCACAGAACAATTCGACACAATAGCCTTCAACCCGCCTTACCTTCCAACTTCTCCCTCCGAGCGCGTTGCCGGCTCCCTCAATTCCGCGCTCGACGGCGGCAGGACCGGGAGAAATGTTACCAACCGCTTCCTTCGTGCATTTTCATCCCATCTTAAACCCCGCGGCACGCTACTGCTGGTAGACAGCTCTCTTGCAGACTACCACAAGTCAGTGCGCTTCCTGCAATCGCGGGGTTTTTCCGTGAATGCCGCCGGCTCGCAAAGGTTTTTCTTCGAGGAAATCGTTGTCCTGAGAGCGCAGAGGAAGCAAAAAGCGCAGCGTAAGTGATTTTGGTTGGAACTGGGAATCTTGCTTGCATTGTCTTCCGCCTTGGGCTGGGGCGTTGCCGACTCGCTTAGCTTTAAAGCCTCCCACGAGAACGGCCCTGCTACCGCACTATTCTACAGCATCGCAATCGGTGCCGTCGCCTACGGCGTTGCGGTGCTGTTCGGCCCGCCGATTTCTCTCTCATTTCCATTGCTTGCCGTGATTTCGGTCGCGGCGGTTTTCTTTACCGTCGCCAACGCCGCCTTCTTCGTCGCCATGCGTGAGGGTGAGGCTTCCGTCGTGAGCCCCCTAAACGCGACGTTTGCGCTTCCCGTGCTGGTGCTTTCCGCGGTCTTCCTTGGCGAGCGCCTGACGCCCATTCAATTGGTTTTCTGCCTTTGCATCATCGCCGGCGCGGTGTTGGTGTCCTTCAAGTGGAGCACGCTTTCAAAACAGCTTGGCTCGGCGCGGACCGTCAAGGGGGTAAAGCTCTCACTACTCTCCGCATTGGGCTACGGCGTTTGCTATACTTTGATCAAGCCTGCAGTTACTGCGACAAGCGGCGCGTTCGTTTTCCTGTGCTTCATGCTATTGGGCCTGCCGTTCTACTACGTGTTCCTGCGCTCGCGCTCTGGCGCCGAGCCCGGGTTGTGCAAGCCCTGGCCGGTAGTTGCGATGAGCCTTGCCTACACTGCCGCGCAGATTACCTTCGGTGAAAGCGTGCGCCTCATCCCAGCTTCGCTGGCAGCGTCCGTTTCCTCCGCCTTCCCCCTCATAGTGGCGGTTATCGCGTACTTCTTTTTCCGCGAGCGCTTGGAATTTAACCAGTACGCAGGAATCTTGCTTATCGTCGCGGGAGTCGCCGGCCTGTCTGCATGAATTTCGCCAGTCCCAGTGCGCTTCCCCAATCCGCCCCCTTTTTTATTGCCTTGATGCCCAATAACGTGCATGGGTTCCCTCAACGCCGGCCCGCAGTATTACGCGCCTTGCCCCTTTCTTTTGAAAAGAACCGCTCAAGACCGGAAGTCTTGGCGGCCGCCTAAACCCTCGTGGTTTAGAGCGGAGGTGCGATGGCTCCGCGCCAAAGAAAACCAATTTCCATTCGTGAATTTATTATGGGAAGTCTGAATGCGGGCCCTGAATATTACGCCGCAGAAGAGCGGCACCGCAACGCGCGCGATTACGACTCCAAGATGGCCGCGCTGCAGGAGATGCTCAAGTTCTGCCCCAAGCACAAGTCCGCGCACACGATTTTGATGGACATCCGCGGCCGCATTTCCTCGCTTAAGAAGGAGAAGGTGCTCGAGGCGAAAAAGAAGGCCGGCAAGAAAGGCGCGGGCGATTTCGTCAAGGCCCAGGGTGCCGCGCAGGTCGCCCTCATCGGATTCCCCAACGCCGGCAAGACCGCGGTGTTCAACGCCCTCACCGGCCTGAAAATGCACAGCACGCCCGTCCCCTTCGAAACCCGCGAGACCACGCCCGGCATGATGGAGTTCGAGAAAATGCAGGTGCAGATCCTCGACCTGCCGTCCATGACGGAATCGGCCAAGCCGCGGCTCTACAGCGTCGCGCGCAACGCAGACTTGTGCCTTGTCATCCTCGACCCGCTGCAAGGCCTTGACGTGCAGGCCGAGTTCTTTGCAGACGCGCCCAACCCCCTGCCGGTGATCTCAAAGCAGGCGATTTCCTCCTATGCAGTCAAATACTCGGCGTCCGCATTGCTTTCGAAATCAGTCTCCGTCGACACTTTCTCTCCGGAATCCGTCCTGGCGCTCAAGCGTGCAATCGTCGCCCGCCTTGACCTCATCCGCGTGTACACGAAAAACCCGCGGGGCGAGGCGGACTTGACGCACCCGTTTGTTATCCGCCGCGGAGGCAGCGTGCTCGATGTCGCCAAGTCAATCCACAAGGACCTCTACGCTAACCTGAAATACGCGCGCGTATGGGGCTCTTCGAGATTTTCAGGCCAGCAGGTCGGCGGCGACTACAAGCTCTCCGACGGAGACATCCTCGAGCTGCACATGAAATAAGGCGCAGCACAATCTGCGGCGTAGCGCTACTGGTGGCTGTGTGCTTCGTTGCACCGGAAACGCGGTCGGGAAGCGGTTAAAAGCGGGTTTTCGACCATCTATCGCTCATGGCCGAGTTTTCGGTCGACCAGAGCGGCAAGTGGGAGGAGCCAGGCCCAACGGCAATCGGAGTCCAGGGCCGTGAAAAACGCTTCCGGAAGCGAATCCAAAAAAGGCAGCGCAACCGCCAGGGGCAAAAAAGACGCGGGCAATGGGATTTTAACCCACTCGATGGAACCGGCGGAGGCCGCAGCCAGCTCCCGTTCGGGAGTAGTGCACTGCAGAGCGTCCGGCTCAGCCGCAAGATATAGTTATCCCCCGCAAGTGATATTTAACCGTTTGGTAGCCGCAGTTCCG
>JAZDFO010000013.1:0-3682 GCA_043807785.1 Microcaldota archaeon
AGCCCCGCGAAAGCGAGCGCGAGCATGCATACTGCTAACAGCTTGTTCATAGCGTTCATTGAAACCACCTGCACCCGGCACCGTCCATGAAAAATTCTGAAATCATTAAGTCAACTACTTTATAAACCTTTATTTCCGACACGAAATTTTCAAAGCGGAAGCAAAAAGAGCAAACCCCGCGTGCTCTTGGGGAGGGCTGCCGGCTTGCGGGAGGCGGGGGCGAGGTTTTAAAAACCGCCGGAGGCTTTACAACACCCATGGCCGAGCGCAGGTTTGCCGCACAATATTCGCCGAAAAGGCAGAGCCTTGCGCAGGAGAAGGCCGAAATCGGCGCGCTTGCGGGAACGGCGAGCATCGCCGAGCGCATTCCTTGGGGGCCGATTGTCCTCGTGGCGCTCGCGCTGTTCGCGTTGACGGTTTTCGACGCAAAAATCCAGAGGGGCGTGATTGCCGGGATTACCGGAGGCTACTGCGGCGACGGCTACTGCAGCTCGGCAGAGACTCCCTTGTCCTGCCCGGCAGACTGCGCAATTGCGACGCCAACCGCCGAGCCGTCAGCCGGGCCGGAACCGGCTGCCACGCCCGTGCCCAAAGTATTCGTTTTGGAGAACGAGGCAAGCCGGTTGGGGCTGTCCAACATCGACTACCGCGAAGCAATCGATGGAAGCATGGCGGGGTTTGGGGCAAACTGGGTGGCGATGGCCTTCAACAGCGAATTCCCGGACGAGGCCGCGCTTGCGGCAGTTCAAGACCGCCACGTCAACGTCGTGGCCGTGCTTTCGGCTGGAAAAGCGTATTCTTCCGACGAGCTGGCAAAAACGGTAGCTCAATATGCAGGCAGGGCGGGCAGGCCAGTAATCAAATACTATCTAATAGACGCTGTCGCGGGCTTGGAGAAAATCAAGCAGGCGTATAACGGCGTCAAGAAGGGCTGCCCGGACTGCAGGCTCGTGGTCTCATTGGAGCCGGCAAATATTGAGTTCGTCAACGCACTGGCAGCACAATGCGCAAACGGGTGCTTTGACGCAATCGGCCTCAAGGAATACGACGAGGCGAACCGCAGCAGGTTGCGCTACCTCTCGATTGCCGGCGACTTTGCGGCAATAAAGGCAATTTACGCGTCGAAGCGGCTTTCGGGCAAGGCAATCTGGGTTAGCGAACTAGGAGTATTCGGCGGCAGGTACGGAAACGACTACCGCAAGACCCAGCTGCAGGCAGGGCTTTTGGCGCGCTCGGTGGCAGTCGCGCTTGCAAGCGGCGCGGAGAAAGTGTTCTTGGGCCACCCGGCGGGTTGCTACGGCACCAGCGACGCGTATTACTGTTCGGTCGCAGTCGCGCCGTCCGGTGGAGAGACCACGGCCTTTGACACTCTCAGGAAGCTGAAAAACTCGCTTGAATTCGCGAATTTCTCGCACGCGATTGCCCTGGCAACGGGCAAGCTCGGATACGCGTTTTCGGCTCCCACGGGCATGCAATACGTGGCCTGGAACGACGACAGCATCATTTCGTACTCGTCGCTTGGATTCGGGACTCCGGCAAAGAAAATCCGGGTCACTGACTTGATTACCCAGCAGAGCGCGGAATCGGATGTCAAGGGCGGCAAGGTTTCAACGGTGCTGCGCGAGGACTCGCCGCTTTTGATTGAGCAGATTGGATGAACCGTTGACACCCTTTCTCTCTCCTTCCCCCGGCTGGAGGCAGCGGGGTATGCAAGGATTGCAGTCACAGCGAAAGGGCTTCAGAGAGCGCCTCCTTGTCGAAGCCGACGATTACCCTCTTGCCCACCTCGATGACGGGCACGCCCATCTGGCCGCTCTTCTCAATCAGCCGGTTGGCTGCGGCGGCGTCGGAGCTTACGTCGATTTCGCCAAACTTCACGTTGTTCTGCCGCAGGAATTCCTTGGCTTGCATGCAGTACGGGCACGACGGCACGGAATACAGGGTTACAACGAGCGGCTCGGCTGGCTTCTTCAACTTAATGCACCTGCACGGATTGTTTGCGCCGCGTGAATAAAAGTGTTGGGTTGAAGGGGCTTCACAAGTTGTCCAGGACTGCCGTAAATGCCTCTCCCGGCAGCGCGCCGACGATGCGCACGACGAGGTTGCCGTCGGGGCCCTCGAGCAACTCGATTTCGCTTGCGAGGCCGCCGGCGGATGCGGCAATCTTGGCCAGCAGCTCCGGCGTCGGCGAAGACGAGGTGTAAATCAGGAATCCCGGGGTCCCGCTTATCCCGAGCTGGGCGCCTTCCGCAATGTCCTGTGCGATGACTGCGGAGCTGTTCGACTGGTTGGCGTATGCATTGGACTGGTTGAGGCAGGAGGAGAACTTGGCAGCGTCCAACCCGATGGCTGCGGCGTATTTCTCGAGGTCGGCTTGCGAGAGCGCCTGCTGGTTTTCAAACAGCTTGTCGTGCATGGGCCAGAATTTGCCTTCATCGAAGGCGCATAACGACGCCGTTGCAGCCCGGCAGGCGTTGGGGTGCAGCTGCTGGGTCATCAGATTGTTGCACGCGATGTCGAGCGGGAATTGCTTGAACACCAGGCGCGCCTTCCCGGACTCGACGTATGGCTTTATCGCCGGAAGCGACTGGGTGTAGAAGCTTTCGCAGAACGGGCACTGGAAGTCGCTGAATTCGACGATTGCCACTTTCGTGGAATTGCCTTGCACGGGCCTGCCTTGCATGGTCACACCGCCGATTTTTCCCGCAAGCCCGGGCTGCGGGGTCGCAGTCGCATCCGGCGGGGCCGAGGGCACGGCGGACGGGATTGCCACGGAGGCGATTGCCGACTTGATGCCCGCAAGCTGGGAGGAAAGCGACTGGAGTGCGACGTTGAGGTTGCCTGCGGTTGAGAGCGCAACCGCCGAAAAAATTACTGCGCACACCAGGATGCTGGCGGCAATGATGTAAGCGCCGTCGTTTTTGCCAGAATCGGATAGGCCTTCCAAGAGAATCTCCCCTTTTATGCCAAAGCCGGCGTGACAATGAAATGCTTGGCTAAAGCAATTCGCACGGGAGATTTATAATTGGTTGGCAAATGCTTCGGCTGGGGGCAAACGCGGGAAAAATTTGCGCCACAGGATTGCGCCCTGGAATGATTTGGGCTGCCGGGGCTAGTGCAGGGATTCCCACAGGATTTCTCCGCGCGCGTCCACGCGGATGCCGTTGTCCGTTATGTCGAAGGGGTGCACGCGCATGTCGTTGCTGGTGCCGCGCATCTTTCGCACGAAAAGCGAGCGGTGCGGCGGGTAGAAGAACAGCTGGACGACGCCGTCGGTGAGGAACTCCTCGACGCCGAAGCGCGAGATGTCGTCCTTGCCGCCGGCAGTCTCGGCGGTAAGGATGGTCGTCACATTGATTTTGCGCAGCTCCTCGATGAGGACGTAGATGGCGTAGCGCAGCTTTGCCGGGTCGTCGAGCCAGAACGAGAACGCCGTAATGCTGTCGATGACCAGCCGCTTGGCGTTGAGCTCCTTGGCCTTCTCGAGGATGCGCCTGGTCTGGCCCTCGATGTCGTCCTTCATCTCGAGGTTGGGCTCGAACTTGTAAATCTTGAGCAGCCCCTGCTTTTCGAGAGGGAGAAGGTCCCACTTGAAGCGCTGCATGTTCCACCACAAGTTGTGCGGGCCCTCCTCGAGAGTGATGTAGATTCCGCGCTCGCCGTACTCCTTCGCGCCGTTGTA
>JAZDFO010000014.1:0-2721 GCA_043807785.1 Microcaldota archaeon
ACGACGCGGTCGAGAAATTCTCGGAATTCTTTGACGCTGCCATGAAGGGCGAGATTACTACGGTGGCCTCAAGCTACCCGGAAGTGCGCAGCATCAACGTCGACTGCAAGAGGCTGGCGCAGTTCGACAGCGACTTGGCGGATTTTTTGTTCGACAACCCGGACGAGGCGATTTTCGCGGCAGAAAAGGCGCTCTCCGGCCTGGGCGTGGCCACGTCGGATTATTCCGTTTTCAAGCCGCACGCGCGGTTTTTCGGCCTGCCGGAAAGCAGGGGCGTGATGGTCATCAACCTCGGCGCCGAGCACCTCGACAAGTTCATTACCGTCGAAGGCATCGTGTCGCTTGCGACGGAAATCAAGCCGGTAATCAAGACCGCGGTGTGGGAGTGCCTGCACTGCGGGGAAAAGACGCGCACGCACCCGGAGAAAAACATCCTGAAAACGCCGGATTTCTGCTTCAACAAGGAGTGCGGCAGGCGCGACTTCAAGCACGCCGAAAAAGAGGACACTTTCGTGAACATGCAAAACGCGCAGATGCAGGATTTGGTGGAAAAGCTCAAGGGCAACGCGCCGACCTCTCACATCTCGCTGTGGCTCGAGGACGACATCGCCAACCGGATTCAGCCGGGCGAAAAGTTCTTCATTACGGGGATTCTGCGCAAGCGGCCGATAAAAAAGGACGGCAAGCTCTCGAGTGTCTACGAGAAGCTCCTGGAAGTCAACCACCTCGAGCGCAGCGAAAAGGAGTTCGAGGAGCTCGAAGTCACCAGCGACGAGGAAAAGGAGCTAATAGCGATAAGCCGGCGGCCGGACCTCTACGACGCAATCGTCAAGAGCATCGCGCCGAGCATCTACGGCTACTACGAGATGAAGATGGCCATCGCGCTCCAGCTTTTCGGCGGCAACATGCACAAG
The DNA here is from genome assembly GCA_043807785.1 of Microcaldota archaeon. Lineage (GTDB taxonomy): Archaea > Micrarchaeota > Micrarchaeia > Norongarragalinales > SBBD01 > JAZDGU01. The sequence continues at coordinate 915 of JAZDFO010000014.1, forward strand.
ATCCTCCCCGACGGAAAACGCATCCGCGGGGAAACGCACATTTTATTAATCGGCGATCCTGGCACGGCAAAATCGGCGACGCTGCAGTACGTCAGCCGGCTGGCGCCCAAGTGCATCTATATTTCTGGAAAGGGCACCAGTGGCGTAGGGCTTTGCGTGGCTCCAGACTCGAAAGTGGAACTGCCCAATGGAAACACCATGCCTATCGGCGGCCTCATTGAATCCAAGCTCGAGCAGCCACAGGAAGACCCGAATGAACCCGGAGCGTTCTTTGAAGAAAAAACTGTTCGTGTTCGAGGCGTGGATGCAAAATTGAACGCCGGAATTCTGGATACCCGGCGAATCTGGCGCATCCGCGCTCCCGAAGAAATGGTACGCATCATCACGCACGGGGGCAACCACGTTACCGTGACAGCCAATACGCCGATTCTAGCCATGACAACCCAGGGCCCCGCTTGGGCAAAATCAAAAAATCTCACTACCCGCGCATTCATTGCAGTAGCCAGCAACGGTAAAGCCGGAAAGCGTGCGCAAATTCCAATGCCGCAAGAGTTCTTTGCTCAAGTGCGAGAAAAATATCCGTCGCTTCGAGCGTCATTCAAAGGGGTAAGGACGCGCATCAGCCGCAAGCGCCTCAAGCAAATCGCAGGCAAGTTGCCTAAGAATAGCATTCACGCCCAGGCATTGGAAGCGATTGCCTCACAGGACATCGAATGGAAGGAAATCACCGAGCTAGAGGTCGTGCGCTCGAGTGGAGAATGGGTATATGATTTTACCTTGCCGTCGCACGCGTTCTTCGCAAACGGGATTGCAGTGCACAACACCGCCTCCGCGGAAAAAGACGAGTTCGGGGAAGGCTGGGTGCTCAAGGCCGGCGCGATTGTGCTCGCCAGCGGCGGGCAGGTCAACATCGACGAATTGGACAAGATGGACGAAAACGACCGCAGCGCAATGCACGAGGCGCTCGAAAGCGGCACGGTAAGCATCGCCAAGGCAGGAATCGTCACGCGCTTCACCGCTCGCACCAGCGTGCTGGCGGCGGCAAACCCCAAGCTCGGCAGGTTCAACCCAAACGAGCCGCCGGCGGCCCAGTTTGAAATTGGCCCTACGCTTTTGTCCAGGTTCGATCTTTTGTTCCCCATCAAGGACGTGCTCGACGAAGTGCAGGACCGCAAGGTCGCAGAACACATCCTGCGCGGCCACAAAGTCTCCACGGGGGCCCCGACAGTGGAAGGCGAAAGCATCCTGCCGCTCATATCAATCGACCTGCTGCGAAAGTACATCGCCTACGCGCGCAGGCTGTATTCCCCGTCGCTTTCCGACGAGGCATCAGTCAAGATACAGGAATACTACCTTAGGCTGCGCCGCATGGGCGAAAAACAGAATTACTACCCCGTCACGGCAAGGCAGATCGAGGGACTCGTGAGGCTTTCGGAAGCCAGCGCGAAAGCGAGGTTCAGCCACGTCGTCGAATCCCAGGACGCAGACCGCGCAATCATGCTCACCGACTACGTGCTCAAGACCATATTTATGGACAAGGACACCGGCAGGATAGACAGCGACATCATCAACATCGGGCAGGCAAAGAGCAAGACCGACAAGGCCCGAACCGTGCTGAGCATCATCGAGGAGAAGGAGAAGGAAGTCGACATGGTTTCCGTCGAAGACGTCGTGCGAGCAGCCGCACAATACGGGATGGACGACAAGGCCGTGCGCGAGATAATCGAGCAGCTCCACAAGCAGACGGAAATCTTCCGCCCCAAGAGCGGTTTCGTGCGCACCAGCAAGAGGAGGACGGCGTAGGAAA
>JAZDFO010000015.1:0-3602 GCA_043807785.1 Microcaldota archaeon
CGCGAAAAGCATTTCCACGAACGCCAGCACCGTGGCAATTGCGCCGCTTTCCTTGAAGTGCTTGACGCTCAATTCCAGCCCAAGGTAGAACAAGAGCATGGTGACGCCGATTTCGCCCAGCATCGTCGTGGTCGCGACCCCCTGCGTGCCGGCAAGGTAGTTGAACCCCAGCGGCCCGAGAACCAGCCCGGCAAGGATGTAGCCAAGCGAGCTGCTGTGGCCGATGCGCCGAAAGAAAGTCCCCAGCACGAAACCGGAGAGTATGACCACCCCGAGGGCGATGATGGGAAGCGTCTCTGCGGAGGACATGCACGCCTTTAGTTGGAGGGTTAATAAAAGCCTTGCAGGGCACGCAGCGCGTTTTGCTACTGTTTTTTATTCCCCGCCCGTGCACAATCATTGGATTGCGATGGCCTTCGATACACTCCCGCCCGTCCTGCTCGCCGTGTCCCTGTTTTTCGCCGCGGCGTTTTTCTACCTTGCCACCCTTGCCCGCGGCAAAAAGCACCCGCGCGATTCCAAGTGGCTCTGGGGCTGCCTTGCCCTGTTTTTTGTCACATTCATCGGCTGGGCCGTTTCGGGGAAGTGGTAAAATGGCGCCTTCATTGAATTCAACCCTGTGCGGCAGAAAGCTCGCCAACCCGACCGTGCTTGCAAGCGGGATTCTCGGCACGAGCGCGGATGTGATGGCGTACGCCGGAAAGTGCGGCGCGGGGGCGCTGACCACCAAGTCATGCAACCTGCTCGGCAGGCAGGGCTTCCAAAACCCCACCGTCGTGAGCACGCCGGTTTACATGCTCAACGCGGTCGGCCTGGCAAACCCGGGAGTGGAAGAAGAGCTCAAGACCATTGCGCTGCTTAAGAAGAAATCGCGTTCGGTGGTCATCGCAAGCGTGTTTGAGTCGTCGCCGAAAGCCTTCGCGCAAGTCGCCGCCAGGATTTCCACTGCCAAGCCCGACCTGATTGAGCTGGACCTTTCCTGCCCGCACCTTTCCGCCGAGGCGGGGTTCAAGGGTTACGGCGACTTTTCGAGCAACCCTGATTCTGCCTCTGCAATCGTTTCCGCCGTAAAGGCCTCGACCAAAATCCCGGTTTTCGCCAAGCTCTCCCCCAACTGCGCCGACATCTCGGTCATGGCGCGCGCGGTCGAGGCTGCAGGCGCAAACGGCATCACCGCCATCAACACCGCGAAAGGCATGGCAATCAACGCCGAGCTCAAGAAACCGGTATTGGCAAACAAATCCGGGGGCGTCAGTGGGCCGGCACTGAAACCAATTGCGCTCAAGTGCGTCTACGACGTCTACGGCGCGGTAAAGATTCCAATCATCGGCACCGGCGGCGTCACTTGCGGCCTCGACGCGGTCGAGATGATGATGGCAGGCGCAAGCGCGGTCGGAATCGGCAGTGCGGTCTACTGGCGCGGCTTCAACGTCTTCTCGCTCGTCGCAAAGGAAATGCAGGACTGGATGCACAAAAACGGATATTCCAACGTAAAGCAACTCGTGGGTGCAGCTCATGGGTGAACCGCAAGCCCCACTGGTCGCGTCCACTCCGCCCGCGCTGGCCTCGCAGTTCGACATGCCTTCCGTGTTCACGGTGACGCGCGTGAGGCAGGAGAACTACCGCATCCGCACTTTCTACTTCGACCGCGCGCTTGCATCCAAGCCCGGACAGTTCGTCATGCTCTGGCTGCCGGGAGTCAACGAGCGGCCGATAAGCATCCGCCAAAGCGACCCGCTTACCGTGTCCGTCGCCAACGTCGGGGAATATTCCTCGAAGGTTTACGCCCTCAAGCCCGGGAACAAGGTCGGCATCCGCGGGCCGTACGGCAACTCATTCGAGCTGGAGGGCAAGAACGTCCTCTTGGTCGGCGGCGGCTACGGGCTGATGCCATTGTATTTCCTTGCCACAGTGGCCCGCAAAGCCGGCGTCAAGACGACATTGGCCATCGGCGCGCGGACTGCCGCCGACGTGACAATGGAATCCGACTTCAAGGCCGAAGGCTGCAGGGTTTTTGTCAGCACCGACGACGGCAGCAAGGGCGAAAAAGGCTATTGCACGCTCGCCGCCGACCGGCTTTTGGCGAAAGAAAAGTTTTCCGCGGTCTACGGATGCGGCCCGGAACTCATGGAAGCCGAGCTGGTGCGGGTGTGCGCCAAGCGCAAGACCCCCGTCTACGTCAGCGTCGAGCGCAAGATGAAGTGCGGCTTTGGAATCTGCGGTGAATGCGCTTTCGGCGACAAGCTCGCCTGCGCGCACGGAACGATTTTTTCCGGCGAGCAGCTTGCAAAGAACCCTGAATTCGGCAAGACCTTCCTTGACTGGGGCGGGAAAAGCCGGCCGTTTGCGAAAGCATAAACCGTTAAATACCGACGCGGCGTCTCTTTCTCCGATTGGCATGCTAATTCGCGGCGGCAGTGCGGTAGTCGGCGGCAGGATTGTCTTAGCGGACGTCCTAGTCGAAGGCGGCAAGATTGCCAAGGTCGGCAAGTCCATTCCCGCGCACTCCGGCGTGCCAACCGTAGACGCAACCGGGCTTTTCGTGCTCCCCGGCATGGTCGACGCGCACGTGCACCTGCGGGACTTCAAGGAATCCTATAAAGAGGACTGGTTTTCGGGCACTTCCGCGGCCCTCGCCGGCGGTGTGACAAGCGTCATCGACATGCCTAACAATTCCCTGCCGACGACTTCGCATCCTGCGCTTGAGGCCAAAGCGCAGGTTGCCGCGAAAAAGGCGCTCTGCGACTACGCGTTCTTCTTCGGCGCGACACCGGGCAACGCGGGAGAGGCTGCACGGGCAGCGAACGACCATCACGTCGCCGGCCTCAAGCTCTACATGGGGCCTTCCACCGGCAACCTCGACGCAGGCGGCTTTGAATCACTCTACTCGCACTTCAGGGCCTTCCGCAAGCCGATTGCAGTGCATGCTGAAAGCGGGGATTGCCTGCAATATTTCTCCGGCAAATTCGAAAAAACCGTCGCCAACCACTCCAAGCTGCGCGACGAACTGTGCGCCGAATTGGCGGTATCGGCCGCGTTGGACATTGCAGCGCGCACCAAGGCAAGGCTGCACGTCTGCCACGTTTCGACCATGCAAGAGCTCACTCTTATCGCCGATGCCAAGCGCGAGGGAATTAACGTCACGTGCGAGGCAACGCCCCACCACCTGTTCCTCTGTGATTCCGACGCCGCGCGCTTGGGCAACTTCGCGAAAGTCAACCCGCCGCTGAGGGCAAAGGCGCACGCTGCCGCGCTCTGGAAGGCAATCGCTGACGGGACGGTTGACATCATCGCAACAGACCACGCGCCGCATTCAAGCGAAGAAAAGCTCAAGTCCTATTCAGACGCGCCCAGTGGCATGCCTGGCCTGGAAACAGCCCTGCCGCTTTTGCTCACGGCAGTCAACGAGAACAAGATTTCATTGCCGGACGTCGTGCGCATCTATTCCTCAAAGCCGGCGCAAATCTACGGCCTGCACGGCAAGGGCCAACTCGCGGAAGGCTTCGACGCCGACCTGGTCCTGGTCGATTTGAAGAAGGAGTGGCAAATCCGCGGCGAAGCGCTTTTCACCAAATGCAGGTGGTCTGCTTTCGAGCGCAGGG
>JAZDFO010000016.1:0-12689 GCA_043807785.1 Microcaldota archaeon
GTAAGGGGTTAGTTTTGTAGCCAACCGAAAAGCGTAAAATTCCGTCCTACATTGCCTTTTTACTCGGCGTGGACCCACCTCGTCGAATAGTTGAACTTCCTTGGTTTGTCCTGACTGCGAACAATTAGCCAAACGCGTCGCGTTTCTTGAAAAAGAGAACCGCGAGTTACGTAAGCAAATCAAACACCTCATGGCAGTCGTAGCAGAACGCCTTCCACAGTTCGCCAAACTTGAAACAGAAACCAAACACGCCCAGCCTTCCGGCAGACCGGAAGGCCACGAAGGCGTCGGCAGGCCGACGCCAGAAGAAATTCACAAACAAGCCAAACTCGCGCCCATAACCACTTGCCCAGACTGTGGTCAACCAGTCAAAATCAAACGAGTGCGCAAGCGCGTTATCACAATCCTCGTTCCAGGAAAAATTGAAAACACCGAGTACGAAATTCCGCAAGGTTACTGTGGCAACTGCCACAAACCCGTAGAACCCGCCGTACCGAACGCATTGCCTAACTCGCGTTTTGACTTAACGCTCGCGCTCTGGATGGCGTGCCTGCGCATGCTCGGCGTCAGCATCGACAAAACCCGCTTCCTCCTTGAAACCGATTACTCCTTGAAAATAAGCAGCGCCACCGTCGTCAACACTTGCAACAAACTCGTCGAGTTCCTCGGCGAGGACTACGAACAACTCCGAAAAGAATTGGTAAAAGAAAAACACGTCCACGGCGACGAAACCGGCTGGCGAACGAAAGGAAAGCGCCGGTGGCTGTGGGAATTCATTTCAAAAAACACGGCCTATTTTACGATACGAAAAACTCGGGCACACGAAGTGCCCGTTGAAGTCATGCGCGGCTTCAAAGGCGTTTTTTCCTCTGACTTTTGGAATGCCTACAATTTCTTGGATTGCGAGAAGCAAAAGTGCTGGGTGCACTTGAAGCGTGAATTGGACAAGGTTTTGAAGTACCGTCACTCGAAGGAATTCGCTCGTTTTGCCTCGCAGTTAATGCAGTTGTTTTACTGGGCGAAATCTGAACGCAATCACGGGGCCAAGACAAGGGCGTTTGCCGAGAAGCGCTTGCAAGCGCTTCTCGCTCAAGAGTATCGGAATGAGGATTGCAAGCGTTTGGTGAAAACACTTTCGCGTTACCAAAACGAGTTGTTTACCTTCTGCGCTCGCAGAGGAGTAGAGACGGATAACAATCATGCAGAGCGGGGCATACGCCCCGCGGTTGTCATCCGGAAAATAAGTTTCGGAAGCCAGTCCGACCGAGGAGCGCAAACGACTTCCGTGTTGATGAGTTTCTTTCAAACGGCAAGGTTGCGGGAAGAAAACTTTACCGATTTCATGCAGGAAATGGCGCAAAACCGCCTACAAAACTAAACCGATACCAAGGGTCTAATTAGGATTCGTGCCAAATTTGGCATTGTGGTGCCAACTTTTTAGAGGCGTCTAGCCAACGGCTAGGGATGCGGCCAAGGCGTCGATCTTGAGGTTAAATACCTTAGTGAGGAATCTAATCTACTTACGCCTTCTGAGCAGCTCTCCAAACACGTCGTTCAAAGGAATACCCCGGTTGGCGAGGGCTACCATGACGAAATATACTACGTCGGCTGCCTCCCAAACCGCTTCCCGTTTGTTTTTCTTGTTGAAGGCTTCCACGAACTCGGCTATCTCCTCCTCCAGCTTCTCCGTAATTTTCTTCCTGCTTCCGATTATCGACGCAGTGTATGAGCCTCGACAAGACTTTCGTTTGCGTTCTTGAATCACGGAATAGACTTCATCCAGGACCAAGGCCCTGCTGGGGGAGAAACACGAGCGTTTGCCCAAGTGGCATGCACCCGAGCCGGTCTGCCTGACCTTGACAAGCAATGCGTCCAAATCACAGTCCCAATAAAGACTTTCGACGAACTGGAAATTGCCGGAAGTGGCTCCCTTTAACATTACCCTTCTTTTCGAGCGGGAATACCTCCATACTTTGCCGGTATCGACGGTTTTGGATAAGGCAGCCGGGTCCATGTAGAACAGCGATAGCACTTCGCCGGTTTTCGAGTCTTGGATGATGGCTGGCCATAGCTTTTTCATGTCCTCACCGCAACGCCGTTGTCTGCCAAGAAGTTCTTGACCTGGCCAATCGTCAGCACACCGTAGTGGAATATTCCGGCCGCCAGGGCTGCATCCGCCAATCCTTTGGCAAAAACGTCCAAGAAGTCTTGCCCGGAGCCTGCGCCCCCGGAAGCGATAACCGGAATGCCTGTAGCTCTGGCAACCAAGCGGGTTAGTTCAAGGTCAAAACCCGTCCTTGACCCGTCGGAATCAATGCTGGTCAGGAGAATTTCGCCAGCCCCAAGGCGTTCCACTTGCCTTGCCCATTTTACGGGAGTCCAAGGTTCAGGTTGCTTCCCACCCATTGAGTAACACTGCCACCCGATTTGGACGCGTTTTGCGTCAATTGAAACGACGACGCACTGGCTGCCAAACTCGTTTGACGCCTGCCAGATGAGGGTGGGGCAGCGGTAGGCGGATGTGTTAATGGCAATCTTGTCGGCTCCGGCAACTAAAAGGGCCCTGATGTCGGCAATGCTGCTTATTCCCCCGCCCACGGTAAAGGGCACATTCAGGCGCAAGGCGGCCTTTCGAACCCAATCCAGCCTAGTGGAACGGTTTTCCTGGCTTGCGCTGATGTCAAGAAAGACGATTTCATCCGCGCCTTCCTCCGCATAGCGTTCTGCTAGTTTGACAGGGTCGCCCGCATCCATCAATTTGATGAAACGAGTGCCTTTGACGACCCTGCCTTCCTTCACATCAAGGCATGCGATGATTCGTTTAGCCAACATTTTCGGCCACCTCGATGGCTTGACTAAGTGAAAACCTTCTTTCATAGAGCGCGCGTCCAATGACTATCGCGTCGGCTCCAGCTGAGCCCAAAGAGGAGATGTCCTCAAGCGAACTTACCCCTCCCGAGGCAATGACTGAAATGCCGTACTTCCCGAGCGCCCATTTGACGAGTTCGGTGTTTGAGCCCGAAAGCATCCCATCCTTCGATATGTCAGTTACCAGAACCGCTGAGAAGCCGTCAAGCGAAGCGGGGAGATTGGCTTCGGAAATCCAACCTGACAAACCAGCCTTCCCGGGCCGGGAAATGTCTAGGGCGGCTACAATTCGGCCGGGGTATCTGGCGCACAAAACTCGTCCAAGGCCGGGGTTCGCTATCGTTGCTGTGCCCAGGACAATGCGGGAAACTCCTACTGCAAAAAGCTTTTCCGCATCGCTTGCGCTGCGAATCCCTCCCCCGTATTGGATCTTGGCGACCTGCGCAATCCGTTTGATTAGCTCAAGGCTGTCCAGTCGGCCTGAAAAAGCGGCGTCGAGGCCTACTACGTGCGCCATCTGTGCACCTTCCTGGGCGAAAGCTCGCGCTACCGCTACCGGGTCGTCGAAATAGGCCTTGGCGGTCTCCCGCCTGCCCTTTTCGAGCCTCACTACCTTGCCATCCATGATGTCTATGGCTGGAATTACTTGCATATTCTATCTCCTTGAGTACTTGACGAAATTTCGCAGCAGCGCCTCTCCGTCAGCGCCGCTCTTTTCGGGGTGGAACTGCACGCCAAACATGTTTCCAGTCTCTACGGCGCTGACGAATGGGCGGCCGTAGTCGGTTACGCCCGCAATTGTGTTTTCGTTAACACCAGCGGCGGCAAAGGAGTGGACGAAGTAAAACTGGGGGTTCTCCGGCAATCCCTGGAAGAGCACCCCATTTCCCCTTGAAGAAACGGTGTTCCAGCCTATGTGAGGCAGCCTGGGGGCGCCTACGAGCTTTCGCACGGTTCCACGCAGCAAGCCAAGACCCTTGGTGCGCCCCCCTTCGAGGCCTTCGTCGAACATCACCTGCATGCCGAGGCAGATTCCCAAAATCGGACGCTTTTGGAGGGCAAAATCGAGGATTGTTTCCCGAAGCAGAGCCAGCTTGAGCATGGCCGTGGAAAACGAGCCCACTCCCGGGATGACCAACGCATCGCAGCCCGCTATCTGCCTGCTGGTTCGCACTATCCCTGCGTTTTTTGCCCCGGCACGCATAAGGCCGTTCCTTGCATTGAATAGGTTGCCTTGGCCGTAGTCCAATATCCCGATCATTGTTCTCGCCTCTCTCAAATGACTCCTTTTGTGCTTGCAATCGCGTCCTTGGCCCGCTCGTCTGGCTCGCAAGCCATCCGCATGGCTCGCGCTAGGGCCTTGAAGAGCGCCTCCGACTTGTGGTGCTCGTTGACGCCGTAGAACAGCTTCAAGTGCAGGTTCATCGCGGCGTTGTCGGCGACTGTCTTGAAGAAGTGCGGCAGCAGCTCTGTGGGGAGCTCGCCGATCTTCTCGCGCTTGAACTCGGCGTTCCATACGAATTCCGAGCGTCCGCTGAAGTCAACTGCCGCAAGTGCCAGGGTCTCGTCCATGGGGAGGATGAAGAACCCGTACCGGCGGATTCCCTTCTTGTCCCCCAGTGCTTGCCTGAAGGCCTGCCCGAGCACTATTCCGACGTCTTCAACCAAGTGGTGTTCCTCGACGTCTAAATCCCCCGAGGCTTCAATTTCGAGGTCGAACAGGCCTTGTTTGGTGAAAAGCTCGAGCATGTGGTCGAAGAAGCATATGCCGGTCTTTCCTCGGAATTGGCCTTTTCCATCCAAGTCCAGTTTCAGGCGGATCTTGGTTTCCTTCGTTTCCCTCTTTATTTCCGATATGCGGTTCATGTCTTGTTCACCTGTTTGGAATCCATGAATTGCCTCATCGCCAGCTCTAATCCCGGAAAATCAGGTCGGTTTTTCTTGCGAAAGACCGAAATCCCAGCCCTGCGGATTTCCGCCTTGTCTTTCACGGAAGCTGCAAACCCTCCCGCGCGTTTTACTGTAAGAAGGAATGAGAGATCGGACGGGCTGTCGCCAACCGCAATGAAACAGCTACGCGGGACCTTTCTTGAGGCCGCCAACTGGCGAACGAATTCGGCCTTTTTCGGGCCCTCCATGACCGGTCCAACGAATTCCACGGCGTTTCCCTGGTCGTCAAGCAACAGCCGGGTAGAGGCAACATTGGCTTCATCAATACCTATACGCGCGGCTATACGCTCGGCAATTGGGGCATAGCTGGCTGTGGCAATGAACGGAGTAACGTCCCCTAAGTCTGGGAGGCTTGCGACGAGCCGCTTGGCTCCCGGATAAAGTGGTGCGGCTGCCACGCGATTGAATTGCCGGTTGGAAATGGGTCCCTGGCGTAACGCTTCCTTTATGACAAGTTCAATATCAATGCCGGGAAAAACGTCTTTGACGGGAATGTCAAACTCTTTGGAAACCCATGCCGGATTGGACAAACTGGCTTTGTAAACCCGTTCAGCCCGGGACCGCATCCCCAAGAGGTCGAACAAGCCGAAAATGGTGTCCCTGGGGGTAAGTGTGCCATCCATGTCAAAAACGGCAATAAACTGGTCGGACTTGTTCATGAGTCAAGCACCTCGTCCAGCTCTGCCAGCAGCCTGCGGTTTTCTTCCGACGTTCCAATCGTGATGCGGATGCAGTTGTCCATCAAGGGAATTGAAGATCGGTCGCGGACGATGATGCCCTTGGCCGCAATTGAACGCTGGATTTCTTTCGATTTCCATTTGATGGGCAGGCGGAATACCGTGAAATTCGTCTTTGTGTCGAAAACTTCAAGCCCCCTGTTTCGAAGCTTGGCCTCCAAAACGCCTTTTTCCTCGCGCATTAGCCGAAGATATTGAACCATCTTTTCCTTGTTTTTCAAGGCCTCCAGGGCAACCGACATCGAAATGGCATTGACGTTGTAGGGCGGCTTGATACGCCTTATTCCATTAATGAAGGAAGCGTCAGCTGCAACGTAGCCGACCCGGATTCCGGCAAGCCCCCAGGCCTTGGAAAGCGTCTTGCTGACCACCAAATTCGGATACTCGAGGACCAACGCTGCCAGGGTTCGTTCCGCAAACTCCCCATACGCTTCATCTACAAAGACCGTGCAAGGAGCCTGACGGGCAATTTCGCGAATGCGCGATTCATCTACGACGTTGCCCAAAGGCGAGTTTGGACTGACCACAACGATCATTCGAGTTCGCCCATCTACGGCGGCTAAAACCTTGGCTACATCCGGCTGCAAGTTTGCCTCAACGCGCACCCTTTTCACGTTTACCCCCTCAACCGAGGCGCAGACGTCAAACATGGAGTATCCTGGCTCGACGCAAACGATGTTGTCTCCGCGCTCAGCGCATGCCCGGATGCACAAATCGATGATTTCATCCGAACCATTGCCTACCAAGACGTTATCGGGGGAAAGTGTTTCCCCAAGATATTCGGCAAGAGCCTTGCGTAGCGCAATTGCATCCGAATCAGGATACCGGTTCAATGGAACACCTTTGAATTCAGCCGTAGAGCCGAAGGCGTTTTCGTTCGCATCCATGAATATTTCCGCCTCCTTGTACAAGTCGCGGGCGCAGACGTATGGCGCAAGCTGGCGGACTCCTTCCCTTACGAACGATTTTTGTTTCACATTACCTCAAACCTCTTTTTCACCGAAAGCGCGTGTGCCTCCAAGCCCTCCGCATCGGCAATGGCCACAATGCCGTCCTTCAAGCTTTCCAGCCCGTCGCGTTGAAGCATCAAGTAATTCATTTCCCGGACGAACGCGGACGCGGAAAGGCCTGAATACGCCCTGGCAGCCCCGCCGGTAGGTAGCACGTGATTGGGCCCCGCGGAATAATCTCCGGCGGCCTCGCAAGAATAATTGCCTAGGAACACAGCGCCCGCGTTTCGGACTTTCCGTAACCAAGCTCCGGGGCGTTCGACGCACAATTCCAAGTGTTCCGGCGCGTATGTGTTGGCGAATGCAATTGCCTCCTCAACATCCCTCACGAGGAGAATTGCGCCATTGGATTCCAGCGCCTTTTCTGCGATGCGCCGACGGGGTAACATCACCACTTGCGAGCGCAACTCCTGCTCAACCTGGTCGGCCAGCCCTGCCGATGAAGTCACCAAAACAGGGCAGGAATCCACATCGTGTTCCGCCTGCGCCAGCAAATCCGCGGCTACCCATTTGGGATTGGCTGATTCGTCAGCGACGACTAATACTTCGGATGGCCCGGCAGGCAAGTCAATGGCGCACAATCCACGCGCTTGCACTTCCATCTTTGCCGCAGCCACATATGCGTTACCGGGGCCGACGATCTTGCGGACACGGGGAATTGAAGAAGTGCCATAGGCCATGGCGGCGATTGCCTGGGCGCCCCCAATACGATAAACCTCGTCGGCGCCAGCTATATCCGCCGCAACGAGTACCGCAGGATTGCATTTCTTTGAAACCCCGCAAGGAGTGCAAACCACGACTTTGCCAACGCCTGCAACTTTGGCGGGGACGACGCCCATAAGGACAGAAGAAGGATATGCGGCAGTGCCCCCGGGTGCGTAAACCCCCACGCTGTCCAGTGGAATAATCGCTTTTCCAGCGAAGCCACCTTGGCGCTTTATCTCGAAGCGCTGGGGCAGCTCTTTTTTTGCAAATCCCTTGATGTTTGCGGCTGATTCCTGCATCGCCGAAACAAGCTTTGGCGGAACCATTGAATAGGCGTCAAGGATTTCCTTTCTTGTTACCAGAAATTCTTTTGGGGCCAATTCTGCACCATCGAATTTTCTGGCGTAAAATGATACGGCCGAATCGCGCTCCAAAGCAACTTTGAAAACTATCTCTCGGACGACGGAAATGACGTCAGAACTGCGTTCACGCCCACGGTCAAACAACTTTCTGCGATCCGCTTGGTCAAGGGATGTCATAGGCTTGCGAAATATGGCTATATTGCACTCCAGTTTGCCTACAAAGGCATCCAACTGCGCTCTCTTAGTCTCCAATGTCATATTTGAGGCAGTTAACACGGCATTTGATTCCAACAAGACCTTCTTTTCGACAAGACCGTTGGCTTTCAGGGTAGCTCCGGTAGACACCACGTCAACGATGGCATCCGCCGCACCGGAAGTGACGCTGGCTTCAACTGCCCCGTCCAATTCCAACAGGTTAACGAGAGAATTTTGACCCCCCAATTGTCGGGTTAGGTTAGGATAACTCGTTGCGATAGTTAGGAATTCTCCAGGTGCATCTTTTGGTGCAGCCAAGGACACCCGGCACTTGCCAAACGGCAGCTCCATTAGAACTGGCAACGTATTTCCTGCTTCGACCAATAGGTCTTTTCCGGTGATACCGACATCGGCGATGCCGCGCTCCAGGTATTGCGGCACATCCCTCGCCCTGACAAAAAGAAAGGACACATCGGATCCGTTGAGGGCGTATGTCCTGCTTTCTTCAACGGAATCAAACCCGGCGGCAGACAATAACCTGCGGCTAGGCGAACTAAGGGAGCCTTTGCTGGGAACGGCGACAATGAAGAGAATCCCTCTTCATTTGAAGCACCCCCGAAGGCAGGCTATGGCCGGGAGTCGAACCCGGTCCGCAGGATCCACAGTCCTGAATGCAGCCGCTACACCACCAAAGCCAAGGCTAGTGAATTGAATCAAGATGGCTTCGAATGTCCGTTTGAAATTTCGTTGAAAAGCAGGGCTAGGAAGAAGCAGTCGCGCGCATTGTGCCGTGAAGTGAACCGCCCATCTCTTTCAACTCGCCACATCGATTGTGGCTAATAGTCTATGGGGGCTAAAGATTATAAACCTTTCCCACTTTTTTCCCACTAATCAGCTGGGCTTGGTGAATTTGACCGAAGACGCACTTGCCCGCAGCAATTCTTTCTTCAAACCATTCAAATCCTTCACTGCAGAAACGTTGCATAATATGCGCCATTCGGCTTTCTTCCCCCGCTGGATTGAACGAGATTCGGTGGAAATCAAATCAACTTGGTTGCGGGCTAGAACTTCCGCTGCATTCGCCAGGGCCCCGGGCGCGTCCGAAAATTCTATTGTTATGAACATCAGGCCCTTTTCATCGCTCGACGCTAAGATGATGTGCCCGGATTTTTCATCCAGCACGAGACTGACTTCCGCTCCTTCCTTCAACCTAAGGGATTCCCGAAAAACCTGGGGAACAAGGAGACGACCCTTGGAATCAAGCCGAACCCGTTCAAACGATGCCATACTTTCACGCCTAATTCGTTTGCACTTCGTTTAATAAAACATGATATACGGGCATAGTCCTAGTTCAACGATTCGTGGTTTTTTCCCTTGAAATCAAGCCAGAGCGGCGCTTCCGGGTCACTCTTGTTAGGTTGGAAGTTTAACCGGTTGGCAAGCGCTGCAATGGATGTCATGAGGCGAACTTGTCCGGACCCCGTCTTTCCGGAAACGCGGTTCAGGCACGGATAAAAACAACTGGCACGCAATTGTTTGCATGAAACTGGTTGCCACTTCCGACCTCCACTTCGGTAGCATTCTCTTTTCGGACGGCGTCGAGACGCTGGTCAAGTCTATCAACGCCCGTGAGCCGGACGCAGTAATGGTATTGGGCGATCACTGCCATGGCAACCGGGGTCTGCTTAAGAAGCTGTTCGGGCTTTACAAGGAAATCAGTTTGCCGTTGTTGCTGTGCATGGGCAATCACGACTATTGGGTGAGCCGTAACCAGTTCAACCACGAATCAGATTCGCTCAGCCAGCGCGAGCACTTCATCAAGCTCTGCAAGGAATTTGGCTTCCACTGTCTTGACGAGCGTGAATTCGTGCAGGACGGCGTAGCGTTTGTCGGCGGTTCGATGTGGTACGACTACTCATTCAGACCGCAAGGTGTTTCTGAAGAGCTCGCTGCCCTTAAACAGACCGATACCGGCCGTTGGAATGACTTGGTGTTCGTGAAATTGCCTTACGACGACAAGATGTTCCTGGAAGTGGAGCTAGACCGGCTGGAGGCGCAGTTAAAACGCGTCAAAGACCGTGAAATCATCGTCTCCGGCACGCACTTCCTGCCTTTCCGTGAGTGCGTGACTTCCATAGGCAAGTTCGACTGGGATTACTTCAACTCCTTCATGGGTTCAACGCGCATCGGCGAGCTGCTGCTCAAGCATGGCGTTAAAACCGCGCTTTACGGTCATTCGCACTCCGAGGAAGTTGAAATCAAGCGGTCTTTCTGCATTCAAGGGGTCAAGGCATTGAACGTGGCTTATTCAAAGAAGCAGCCGTTCACAGAGCTGGTCATATAGTCTCGTTACATGACAAACCGCTAGAGATATTGTGGCGCTTGAATCACTAAATAGTGGAATAAACGGCATAATAGGAACGAGTAAGGAAAAGTAAAAGTCGCAGGTTATTGTCTTTTCTTACTTTTGCTGGGTGTTTCACTGTTTCCAAGGCGCGTACGACATTTTTCGCACAGCGTCCGATACCACCCTCCGGGCTTGTTATCAAGCCCCGCCGGCGAGGCTCCGCAATCCTCACAGAACAAGTAGCTTATTTCCTCCGCAAAAGTGATTTCACCGTGGATGTATTCCGGCGCGCTTCCCACGTAGAAACCCAGGCCGCCGAACTTCTCTTTCACTTGCACGGCCTCGACTTGGTCAAGCTTGTTGCAGTCCACAAACCTCTGTATGCTGCCGCAAAGCTCGTCGATGAGCGCATACCACCCGTCGCCGCAGTCAATTCCCCAGCACATGGCCGTCTGGCGCATCGAAAGCTTGCGCTGCCGGAATATCTTCGGGTACTTCTTGAACAGTTTATTCTGCAATTCAGTCTTCATTCCTCTCCCCCCTGATCCGCTTGCCTATCTTGCCGCGACCGCCTTTAATCCGTTTCGCAACCCCGTTTCCACTGACTTTACGCTTGTGCTGTTTTTGCATTTTTCAGAAAAATATGATGAAATGATACGACCTAGGTAAGTAAGGCTAACCAAAAAGCTTATATTTTTGTTCATTCTTACTAACTGCATGGAGTGGATAGAAAACGCCGAAAAGGCACTGGCGGAAGCCTTCAAGAACCGTTCTTTCACGGCAGCGGACGCTGTTATCGCGTTGAAGAAAAGCGCGAAATACCGGCCCGGAACGAGTTACCGTGCCTTGTTTGAGCTGGAAAGAAAGGGAGTGCTCGATAAATTGGGTTACGGCGTCTACAAAATGGCGGCAACAACCGCTTCCAACCCCAAATTGGAGGCGCCCGAGCACGTGGCGCGCTTGGCCGGGGAACTGCGCAGGAAGGGAATCCACGGTCAAATCACGGGCTTTCCCGTCCTCTCCGCCTTCACCAACCTAATCCCCCGGCGCATCATCTACTTGATTTACGTGCCCAGGGGCGCAGGAGAAGCCGCTGTCGAGCACTTTGAGGCAAAAAGCGGCAAAATAGCGCTCCTCAACCCCTCCATTGAAGAAATCCGCGTAGCCTTCGACTTAGTGGAAAACAAGGACCTGGCAGTAATCCGGGAAAAAGGGAGTTCCTACCGTAAAGAGCCCGCGGTTGCCCCAGTGGAAAAAGCCGTCGTGGACCTCTACTATGAAACGACGCGAAAGAAAATCCCGTTTTCCGCAGACGAAGCCGCGCGCATCATCACCGAAGTCATAACCGGCACAAAAATCGACTTCAAAAAACTCCTCAAAGAAGCAGGCCGCCGCGGAATCCAAAACGAGTTCAAGGCAATACTCTACGCCCTCCGGCCGGAACTCCGGCTAGACAACGAACCCATTAAAATAAACGAGCACGCAAAATCCATTCTCCGCACGACAAGAGGGATATAATGGCTAATCCAACGCTGAACACCGGAGAACCGCTTGACTTGGCAAAATACCTTAAGCACCCCCCGGAAGCCTTCTCGAAAGAAGAACTCTCCAAGCGCGCAAAGAAGTACGGCTTCACCCAACCTCAATTCCTAGAATTGCTTGCGTGGGACTACGAGCTCGCAGAACAACTCCAAGCCGCGAACGACGAACTCATCCTCAAAGGTGGGGCGGCCGTCCAACTCTACCTCCCGCTAGACGCCCAAAGATGCAGCACCGACGCCGACTTTATTGCCCCGGGAATGGATGCCGGCAAAATCGAGCGCATCATGGGCCAAGTCAGGTCGCAAATCTCAATGCTCTCCGGATTCAAGGACGAGGTACACCGCCCGCAAAAACCCGACCTGAGAATCCCAATGCTCACTCATAAGGTCACCCTGCCAAGCGCTTTCGGCCAAATGGGGCGAGCCACGTGCCAAATCAAGGTCGAATTCCTCTTCACCGACTTCACCCCGCCCACGGAAGACCTGCCCGCGACAGAAACCATCGCGCTGCAAGCAAACAACGTGAAAGCCCTCTCCCTCGGCAGCTTAATCGGCGACAAGCTCTGCACACTCGCGGTCGGAACCATTGGAATTCGCAACGCCAGAGCAATGCATAAGCACGTTTACGACCTCGAAATGCTGGCCTTCGGCACCGGCCAACTGACTCCAAAAGTAATTTCAGACGCTCGCTACGCCTTAACCAACATCAGCATATTCGAATCCAAGATCCGGGGAGAAAAGCATTCCGTCACGGAAGTCCTCCAATCCGTGCAAAACGCGATGGCCAACTATTCCCACATCGACCTGAGCACTTTCGCTAAGGAAATGCAGGACACCCGTGAATCGCTCGACATCTTCCAACAACAACACGTCCCCGTCGGCCAGAAAAAATCGTTCTACGCGTGGTCCGCCAAAGCCCTCAAAATCCGGTACCTGGCAAAGCTTTTCAGCCAAATCGAGGAAGGAATGCCGCA
>JAZDFO010000017.1:0-5476 GCA_043807785.1 Microcaldota archaeon
CGCGAAAAGCATTTCCACGAACGCCAGCACCGTGGCAATTGCGCCGCTTTCCTTGAAGTGCTTGACGCTCAATTCCAGCCCAAGGTAGAACAAGAGCATGGTGACGCCGATTTCGCCCAGCATCGTCGTGGTCGCGACCCCATCCGTGCCGGCAAGGTAATTGAACCCCAGCGGGCCGAGCGCAAGCCCAGCCAGGATGTAGCCGAGCGAGCTGCTGTGGCCGATGCGCCTAAAGAAAGTCCCCAGCACGAAACCTGCTAGTATGACTATCCCGAGCTGGATGATGGGAAGAGTCTCTGCGGCGGCCATGTCAGCCATTAGTTGGAAGGTTAATAAAAGCCTTGCAGGACGAGTGCCATTGCAGCCATGCGCTCTTTAAAATCCGCCTTGTTTGATCTGACCGAGGTGAAGGTTATGCCGTTGGAGAAGGAAGTGCCATACGCTTTGACTATGGAGGGCGAGCTGGAAAAAGGTTTAGTGCTTGAAAAGGGAGAAACTGTTCTGGCGCGGGCAAGGGGGTTTCTTTACTCCTCGTGGTACAAACTGCCTTCATTGCTTGCAGTTACCGACCGCAGGCTGGTAATTCTCAAACACCGGGTTATTGGTTCCGACAAGATTGTCACAATCCTTCTTTCCGAGCTTGAGTCGGTCGAAGTAGGAACGCACGCGATTTTCCTCGGCCCCCAGCAGTCGGTGTTGTTCTTGAAGGCGAAGAATGCCAGCGTCATCCGGCTTGGATTGACCGGAGACTCGTTTTTTGATCTGAGTAACATTATGAAGAATACGATACGCTTCGCGCTAACGCCCTCGGCAGCCGGGTCCCGCATAGCGGCAGAGCCCCGGAAATCCCTCAACATCCAGTTCTCCGATTTGATTTGCCGCCTTTCCGGGGTCAAGCCAATCGCCAAAGGCTGATTCATCCGGCAGGCTTCCATTTGCCTCCGTTGCTACTGTTTTTTATTCCCCGGCGGGCACAAGCATTGGATTGCAATGGCCTTCGACACGCTACCACCCGTCCTGCTGGCAGTGTCCTTGTTTTTCGCCGGGGCGTTCATTTACTTTGCAACCCTAGCCCGCGGCAAGAAGCACTCGCGTGATTCCAAGTGGCTCTGGGGCTCGCTGGCAATGTTTGTCATCATGTTCATCGGCTGGGCCGTTTCGAGGAAGTGGTGAAATGGCGTCGTCATTGCCTTCATTGAATTCGGCCCTCTGCGGCAAAAAGATTGCCAACCCGACTGTGCTTGCAAGCGGGATTTTAGGCACAAGCGCGGACGTGATGGCGTACGCCGGAAAGTGCGGCGCGGGAGCCGTTACGACCAAATCCTGCAACCTGCTTGGCAGGCAGGGCTTCCAAAACCCTACCGTCGTGAGCACGCCGGTTTACATGCTTAACGCAGTCGGTCTGGCAAACCCGGGAGTCGAAGAAGAGCTCAAGACCGTCGCATTGCTCAAGAAGAAAATCCGTTCTGTTGTCATCGCCAGCGTTTTCGAGTCGTCGCCAAAGGCGTTTGCGCAAGTCGCCGCAAGGATTTCCACTGCCAAGCCTGATTTAATCGAGCTGGACCTTTCCTGCCCGCACCTTTCCACCGAGGCAGGGTTCAAGGGCTACGGAGACTTCTCGAGCAACCCTGATTCTGCATCTGCAATCGTTTCTGCCGTAAAGTCCGCCACCAAAATCCCTGTCTTCGCCAAGCTCTCCCCCAACTGCGCCGACATTTCCGTCATGGCGCGCGCGGTCGAGGCTTCAGGCGCAGATGGCATCACTGCAATCAACACCGCCAAAGGCATGGCAATCAACGCCGAACTCAAGCGGCCGGTGCTTTTCAACAAGAGCGGCGGCGTCTCCGGCCCGGCACTGAAACCGATTGCACTCAAGTGCGTCTACGACGTCTACGGCGCGGTAAAGATTCCCATCATCGGAACCGGCGGCGTCACCTGTGGCCTTGACGCAGTGGAAATGATGATGGCAGGCGCAAGCGCGGTCGGAATCGGCTCTGCAGTCTACTGGCGCGGCTTTGACGTATTCTCCATCGTCGCAAAGGAAATGCAGGATTGGATGGCCAAGAACGGCTATTCCAATGTCAAACAGCTCGTGGGTGCCGCGCATGGGTGAAACTCAAACTCCATCGTCTGCTCCTGCTGCGCCCGCACTAGCCTCCAAGTTCGACATGCCTGCAGTCTTCACGGTGACGCGCGTGAGGCAGGAGAACTACCGCATCCGCACGTTCTACTTCGACCGCGCGCTTGCATCCAAGCCAGGCCAGTTCGTCATGCTGTGGCTGCCGGGGGTAAACGAGCGGCCGATAAGCATCCACCAGCCCGACCCGCTCTCGTTGTCCGTCGCCAACGTCGGAGAATATTCCTCGAGGGTTTACGCCCTCAAGCCCGGAGACAAGGTAGGCATCCGCGGCCCGTATGGAAACTCATTCGAACTGGAGGGCAAGAACATCCTTTTGGTCGGAGGCGGCTACGGGTTGATGCCGCTTTATTTCCTTGCCGCGCAGGCCCGCAAGGCCGGCATCAAGACGACTTTGGCAATCGGCGCGCGCACTGCTGCGGACGTGACGATGGAATCCGATTTCAAGAGCGAAGGCTGCCGGGTTTTTGTCAGCACTGACGACGGCAGCAAGGGCGAGAAAGGCTATTGCACTCTCGCCGCCGACCGGCTTTTGGCGAAAGAGAAGTTTTCCGCGGTCTACGGCTGCGGCCCGGAACTCATGGAATACGAGCTGGTGCGCGTGTGCGCAAAGCGTGCAACGCCGGTCTACGTCAGCATCGAGCGCAAGATGAAGTGCGGTTTCGGCATCTGCGGCGAGTGCGCTTTCGGCGACAAGCTCGCATGCGCCCACGGGACGGTATTTAGCGGCGAACAGCTCAAGAACAACCCTGAATTCGGCAAGACCTTCCTGGACTGGGGCGGAAAGAAGCGCAAGTTTTGATTGAACAAGATTTGCTTTCGGTGAATTTTTATGCAACGCGGGCTGGTTGGTGAAGAGCGCAGTGTATGCCTTCCCAAACGAGGTTTGCGCCTTGGGCGGTTGGCTTCAAGGGCTGCCTTGGGTACGGTTTTGCTTTTAGGCGCCCCGTCCTGCAGCCGGCAGATGCTCGCGTCCAGGCAGTCTACCGAGATTGAGCTGCCGGATTCCCTGGCGGAGGGACACACACTTAACTATAAGGGAATCACTCTTTTTGCATGCCTGCCGTTCTCGCCTAAAACCGTGCAGCGTGCACTGGATGAGATAGCCATCCAAACGCCTCTGATGACCGGCCGCAACCGCATCGGCATGGTAGCCATTACCATTCCGAAAGAGAGTACTATGTATGGAGCTGACGGAATGTATTTCCCATCGAACGGCGATAATCCGAGCGACGTGGGCCTGAACAGTTCTCTCTTGCCCTCCGCTAAACGGCTATCCATCACCGCATTCCACGAGGGCGCCCACGGGGTCTACGCCTCCAACTCCTTTCGGGTGCAGCAAAGGCTCCGCCCCTTGTTCGACCGCGCGTACAAAGCGTACGGCAAGGAAGCCCCGGATTCCCTAGCATGGCCGGCCAGCAGCGGCAAGGGTGCACTGCCAACCCCCCTGACGATTTTGGAATCCTTGAACTACGAGCGCATGGACGGCATCCATTTTCCAATAGCTATCAGGGTCGTTAACGACGCAGAGCTGTTCGCCTTCGGAGCCTCTACCCTGCGGGAATATCCGCACGAGTTCCTCGCCCAGATGCGCCGGCTCAACGTCGAATCGCCCAAGAGGTACGGCGAGTCGTTGGATATTGCCCACGAAATAGTGCGCGCCTACGGAAACCACATGTCGGCAATTTTCCAACCCGCGCTGCTTAAGTTCCTCAAGGAAAACCGGCCGCGCAAGCGCTGACGGGCGTTGCCGGTTCAGTTGGCAGCCCTTCCAAACCCCCCGCACCGCTAACCTTATTATCCGCCTCCCTTAATGCATTCGGTCGGTATGCTAATTCGCGGCGGCAGTGCGGTAGTCGGAGGCAGAATCGTCGAGGCGGACATCCTAGTCGAAGGCGGCAAGATTGCAAAGGTCGGCAAGTCCCTTTCCGCCCACTCCGGCGCGCCAATTGTCGACGCAACCGGGCTTTTCATTCTCCCCGGCATGGTCGACGCACACGTGCACTTGCGTGACTTCAAGGAATCCTACAAGGAGGACTGGTTTTCCGGCACTTCCTCGGCGCTCGCCGGCGGTGTGACAAGCGTATTGGACATGCCCAACAATTCCCTGCCGACGACTTCTCATCAAGCGCTTGAGGCAAAAGAGCTGGTTGCCGCGAAAAAGGCGCTCTGTGACTACGCGTTCTTTTTCGGCGCCACGCCGGACAATGCCGGGGAGGCTGCGCGCTCCGCCAGCGACCATCGCGTCGCGGGGCTCAAGCTCTACATGGGCCCTTCCACAGGCAACCTTGACGCAGGCGGCTTTGCGAGCGTATTCGCTCACTTTGCCTCATTCAAGAAGCCGATTGCCGTGCACGCCGAGAACGGCGACTGCCTGCAATACTTTTCAGACAAATTCGACAAGACTGCCGCCAACCACTCCCGCTTGCGCGACGAGCTGTGCGCCCAGCTCGCGGTTTCCACCGCACTCGACATTGCCGAGCGCACGAAAGCCAGGCTGCACGTCTGTCATGTTTCCACCGCCGAAGAACTCGAGCTTATTGCCGACGCAAAGCGCGAGGGAGTCAACGTCACCTGCGAGGCAACGCCGCACCATCTGTTCCTCTCCGATTCCGACGCGGCGCGCTTGGGCAACTTCGCGAAAGTCAACCCTCCGCTGAGGAATAAACAGCATGTTGCGGCATTGTGGGATGGACTGCGCAAGGGCGTCGTCGACATCATCGCCACCGACCACGCGCCGCACTCAAGCGAGGAAAAGCTCAAATCATATTCCGATGCGCCGTCTGGCATGCCGGGCCTTGAAACCGCGCTGCCGCTTTTGCTCACCGCCGTCAACGAGAAGAGGCTTTCCCTGCCCGACGTCGTGCGGCTCTATTCCACCCGGCCGGCGGACATCTACCGCCTGCACGGCAAGGGCCAAATCGCGGAGGGCTTCGACGCCGACATGGTGCTGGTGGACCTGAAGAAGGAATGGCAAATCCGCGGCGAAGCGCTGTTCACAAAATGCAGGTGGACTGCTTTCGAGCGCAAGGCCGTCAAGGGCAGGGTTTTGCGAGTGTTTGTGCGCGGCGAGGAAGCATTCGACGGCGAGCACATTACGGCCCGGCAGGCGTCCGGCAGGCCAATCCGCGTCGGATGACGACGCTCGAGTGCCCAGCCAAACTTTTAATAACCTGTTTTCCCGGTAATAGACTTTGGGAAAAACCGTTTTTCTGTCAAGGGGGTGTGTATTGGCATGGAGCTTACCTTCAAGGATGCGAAATTCTTCAAGCAGTGCGTCGACGCGATTGCAAACCTCGTCGACGAGGGCAGCTTCGAGGTGTCCAGCACGGGAATCCA
>JAZDFO010000018.1:0-16398 GCA_043807785.1 Microcaldota archaeon
CGCCAATAGGCTGAAGGCCGATGCCGTGAACAACAAGTATTTCATGCTTGCCGCCGCCCTCGTCGTCGGAGTTACGATGGCGTGGTTCTTCTTGAAGCGGAACCGCAGCAGGCCGGTTGAGCACCACGCGAAGGCAAGGCAAATGCACCGAAGGTAATTTCCCTGCGCCTTTTTTCTTTCTTTTCCCCGTAGTGGTTAGCACATGCCAACATTAGCTTTGAAGGTCCCATTCATCCACGCCGAGGGGGCTGGTTTGCCGGGAAGTCGCCGAGGGTAGCTAGCCTTTGCCGCAAGCCGTCTGGCGCGAAATCCCGTCCGTCCATTTTTTAAAACAATTGTTTCGGATTCTGGACGGCTAGGGAATCCGGGGAAAGCAAGCGCCGCAGGCAGAGCGCCTCCTTTTTTATTTTTTTTCCAGCATTAGGCCAGCTGCAGGCGGGTTGAAAAACCCCGCCGCCGTATTTACCGCGTTGGTTGCTCATGCATTCCATGCTAGCCCTCAAAGTCGCATTCATCCACGCCGAATCTGCAAAGCAGTTCCTGCGCAGGCACTCTCTGTTCGCGGACGGCTTTGAGCTCGACCGGGAAGCAACCGGGCTGTATTTCCCGGTCTCTTCGCGCTTCAAGCCGCCTTTTCCAGCCGAATTCTGCCGGCACGAGTTTGCTCCGCGCGCGGCTAGAGGCGACTTGGGTGGCGTGCTGGTCAAGCGCGGCATTATTTCCGAAAGGGAGCGCGCCAGGCACTTCATTTCCTCGTTCGACGTCGTCGGCGACATTGCCGTGCTCGAGGTCATGCCCGAGCTTGTGACGAAGGAGAAGAGAATCGCGCAAATCCTGCTGGAGCTGCACAAGGGCGTTGCGGTCGTGGCAAAGAAGGCGGGCGCGACGAAAGGCGAGTTCCGCATCCGCAAGCTGAAAGTCATCGCCGGCGAAAAGCGGCTCACGACGGTCTACCGCGAGAACGGCTGCAGGTTCAAGGTGCACCTAAACAAGCTCTTCTTCTCGTCGCGCCTGGCGTTTGAGCGCCTCAGAATTGCGGAGCTGGTGAAGCCCAGGGAGCGGGTGCTGGTGCTCTTCGCGGGCGGGGGTTTTTTCGCCATTGTCATCGCGCGCGCGCAGCCCAAGGTTGGGAAAGTCGTCGCAGTCGAGCTCAACCCTGATGCCGTCAGGTTGATGGAAGAGAACATCGCACTCAACAAGATGGAGGGCAGGATTGAGGCGGTGAAGGGCGACGTCAACAAGGTTTTGAAGAAATCGCGTTATCACAGGTGGGCCGACCGCATCGTCATGCCGTTGCCGCACAACGCCTACGAGTTCCTTGACGCCGCCCTCGGCGCCGCGAGGAAGGGCGCCACGGTGCATTTCTATTACATCCCAGACGCGGAAGACGCCGACGCAATCAAGCTGGCGAGGGAGAAAATCGCTTCGGCGTGCAGAAAGAACCGGCGCAGGTTCAAGGTCGTTGCCGCGCGCACCGTAAAGTCGTACGCGCCGCACGTCGACCAAGTGGTAATAGACTTCCGGCTGCTGAACTGATTGATGCAATGATTGAATATGAGCAAACTCGCTTCCACCGATAATCCGCGCGAGCTTTACGACAAGGTCGACAAAAACGACAAGATTATTGGTTCGGTGTCGCGCAGGGACGCCCATTCAAAGCATATCTTCCACCGCGCGGTCCACGTCTGGCTGTTTGACCTGCGCGGCAGGGTTTTTCTCCAGCAGCGCTCGGCGACCAAGGACACCAACCCCCTCAAGTGGGGCTCGAGCATGGGCGGCCACGTCGACCGCGGGGAATCGTACGAGGCGGCGGCGGTGAGGGAGACTGCAGAAGAGCTCGGGCTGAAGGTTGAATTGGATGATTTGGTGTTCGTGCAGAAGTTCAGTCCTACGGCGGCGACGAATTGGGAGTTCGTCAAGCTCTATTTCGTCGCGTACGGCAAGGCCAGGATGGGCGCAGTGCGAGTCAACAAGACCGAAAGCGCTGCTGGCAGGTTTTTCAAGGTTGCCGATGTCGTGGAAAAAATAAGGAAAGGCCGGAGCGTTTTCACTCCGGATTTCGTGTTGTTTTTCGAGTGGGCAGATAAAGCTGGCTTGCTTGGTTAGCGGATGCGCCTGCCGTCGGAGTTTATAAACGCCGGCAGGGCTTTAAGTCTTGGCGTGCCCAATCATTGTGCTGGTGTAAGCTCATGGGAGGGAATTTCGACTGGTATTTGACCGCAGACTTGGAGAAGGAAGCCGGCAATTGGATTGTCATCGTCGAGCGGAAAGTTGTAGCCAGCGGCAGCGACTTGGGCGAGCTCATGCGCGGAGTCGACCGGGATTATCCGGGCAAGGAAACCCTCGTGGCCAGAGTGCCGACGCACGACACGCTTATTCTTTGAGGGTACTGGTTTTCATGCGCTTTTCTTTCAAGTTCAAGAAGGCTGTCGGCAAGCGTGGCAACCGCGTGCTCCGTCCGGAGATTGACGTCCGGCTCTTAAACGGCTCCAATTCCCAGAAGGTTGTCGCTCTCCTTGATTCCGGTGCCGACACCTGCTTCATTCCGCGCAGCATTGCCGAGCGCCTCGGCTTCAAACTTGACGGAACACCTTCAGTCAGCAAGGGTATAGGCGGCAGCATACCTGTTTTTGACTCACAGATTAGCATTGAGTTTGCTGCAGGCCACGAGAGGGCGTTGTTAAGGGACGTTCCGGTTTCAATTCCATCCGTTGACGGGGAGAACACCTGGATAATCCTCGGCCGTTCAGTGGTTTTCGAATTTTTCGAGGTAAGTTTTCGGCAGGCCGCAGACCAGATTGTGCTCAAGAAAGCAGAGCCCGCGCCATAGCCTGCTGGTTGTTTTTACTAATGTTGCCCGCTTGCTTGCGCTGGCTTGAATTCCCTCGGTTGCTAACTTTAGCCCATGCTCCCCGAGATTACTGACGCGGCGAGTACGGCGGCGAACACGAATATGATGTTCGACGTCATGAACAGCTCGTCAAGGACGCCGCTGGAGACGGCCCAGACCAGGATGATGCCGAGGACTAGCGCCATTGCCGGCGTTCCCTCCGATGCAAAGCCCGATGCGAATACGTCGCTCATGCTGCCTAATCACCCGCGCTTGTCTTTGCGCGAATTGCCTCTTCCCTTGCGCGTCTTGTCGTACTGCCTCCGTGTCCTGTCTTTTCTCCCGTGCTAGTGGCCTATCATGACCGACCTTTGCGACTGGAGCCTGAACATGCGGAACTTGTACAGCTGCCAGTAGTAGGCTGCCGAAGCGAAGGCTATGATTGCCAGCAGCGGGATGGTGAAAAGCAGGTATGCCCCTGCGATGAGCGACACTATTGCGAAAGTGCGGAAGCGGATGCTCTGCTTCCACACGTCGACCCACGGGCTGATGTAGTTCCACCTCGTGGTCATCTTCAAAAACGGCTTTTTCACGTCCGCCGTGACGGAAGTCATCTGCACGGGCGGCATTTGGTCCTGGTAATCCATGTTTTTTCACCTATGTAGTGTGTATGAGCGTCTTGCCCTTCCACCACTGGATCGACCAGCCTACGGTGAGGTCTTTTTCGCTCCAGTAGTAGCCTGCGAGGTACGCGAAGATGGCGGCGATATAGATGTTGAAGCCCAACGCCAGAACCATGAGGCCCAGCGACAGCCATGCCATGAAGTAAGTGCGGTAAATGGCGGCGATGCTGCCGTCCTTGTAGTTCTCGTTGGCGACCTGTGTGTCAATGAGGTCGCCCCTGGTCATCAGTGAAATGCTGTGGACTGGCTTGCCGTTCCCTTGGATGTCCTTTGCGGTAGTCGGCAGGTACACCGGCAGCATTTTCTTGCCGGCGTATTGCGGAAGGACGTCTTTAGCCTGCCAGCTGTCCGGCCTCATGTAATCGTCCATGAGCGGGTTTGCGCCCTGCACGTGCGGGGGCTTTGGAGCCGGGCCGTGCCCGTGGCCGCCGTGTGCATCGCCCTGCGCTCCCGCGTGCTGGCCGCTGTACGCCATTGCGCGGATTTCCGCCAGGTTGTTTGTCCGGTATGACTTCATTTTTTATCCCATTTGCAGCAGGGCGTATGCCAGCCCCACCGTTACGAGTATGAAAATCTGCCTTTGGTTGAGCCCGAAGAGGCCCACTCGGAACATTCCGTCCTCGAAGCTGTTGAGGTTTGGGTCGCGCACGGCCTTGATTGGCGTGTAGTCCTCCAGCAGTGTCATGAACGAGACAATCAGGCTGGGCTTGCGCACCTTGCCTCCGCGCGCGTGGCCGTCTTCCGTCGCCGAGGCTATGCCACCAAGCCACGCACGGGGTTCGTCCCTTACGATGCTGAAATCTGCCATATTTTTTTACCCTAGTCGATGAGCACGAGCGACCTGTTTTGCCCGAATTTCGCGTAAATGAAGTTGTCCATCCAGGCGGTGTTGCGGTATTTGGCGCCCACCATTATCATGAGCAGGCCGACTGGCGCGAACACGTTGAGCAGCAAAAGCCCCGCGCCGACGAACAATACCGCCAGCGCGTTGAAGCGCTTGTTGTCAATCCAGTACGCGATGTATTCGTTGATGTAGTCCCAACGCGTTGACGCCCTCATGTTGGCCCTAACATTGGGGTCGGCCTCCATGTAGGCCATGGTCTTCATCGGCACGCTCGTGGCCCTGCCTGCCGAGTCGGCGCGAAGCAAGCCCACAAGCTCGGTGTCGCGCGTTTGTGTGTAGTCGGGTCCCGTTGTCATTTCCTATTGCCTTTTTTCCATTTTTTTCTCGTCTTTCTTTTTCCGCCGTTTCGCCGCCTTTAGGTTCCTTCAAGCAGCCACCTTTGCTTGAGCTGGTGGTTGATGATGAAGTCCTTGAACTTGAACTTGCCGAACGCGTAGCCGGCGCCGATTGCGGCCAGCGCGCTTAGGTAGACGTTTATCGGGAAAAGCATGAGCGCAACCGCCGCCATTACCACTGTGAGGCCGCGGAAGGTGTTGTAGAGCACCCAGTTGGTGATTCCCTCGTTCATGAACGACTGCCTGGTGACGACCTTGATTACGCCGGTGCCCTTCTTTGCGCTGATGTCAGTTGGCAAAAACATGGGGAGCACTTGATAGTTCTTTGCCGGCTCCTCGTCATGCCCTTGGCTGGCTGCGATTTCCTTGAGTTCGCTGATGGTTGTGTTTGCCATGACTTGCTACCCTCACATATATACGCACTCCAACTATATAAACTTGCCGGTGGTAACATTATGCCTATAGGTAGTGCGCTCTGCGGGTATCCCTGTGCATTGGAGGCAATCCGAGGATGCCTGACGCTGGGTTATCTGTCTAGCGACCTGCCGGCTGCTGGAAGTTCGTTGATTGGCTAATAAGCTTGCGGCGATTGTGGAAAAGAATCAGTGCGTCACGTGTCGCGTTGGAGTGAATTCTGCTACTGTGCCGGATGTCAACCCCTTGCTTGCCGTCGCGGTTGCGGTGTGTGCGCTTCTCGTCGCGAGGCGGCGTTTGCCAAGCCGCCGGCTGCAGCGTTGAAGTTGCTGTTGAAGCTATTTTCCGTCAGGCGAGTTCTTTTTGACTAAAATCCGTTAGACGAGCACTTTGACGCTGTCTTTTTCAACGATGAGGCAGGTTTCGGCCTGGCTTACCAGCGAGCCTTTCTTTGCCTCGCGGAGCACAGGGAATTCCGTGAGCGCGCCGTTCTTTACCAGATCCCGGATGGTCATGTTGAGCATGGGCGTGTCCTTGTACCAGCGGGCGGCGAAGGGGAGAGTGAGCCGGTCCTCGGCGATTTTTGCCATCAGCTCCCTGCTTTTCGGCAGGCGCACTGCCGGCTTTTCCATCGTGAGGGCGTAAATCTGGCAGTATTCGCCTTCGATGACCCTGCCTTCGCCGGTTGTCGCGAAGGGTTCGACGGCGAACACGTCGCCTTCCTGCAGCTCGTAGCCGCGCTCGGTCTCGACGTTGGGGATTTCAATTCCAGCATGCAGGTCGTATTGGCCCATCATGTGCCCGCAGAGGTTTTCAATCGGCTTAAGCCCGTAGCCTTTGATGGTCTTCTCGATTTCCTTGCCTACGTCGCTTGTGTTTGTCCCTGCTCTCATTACGCTAAGCGCGTTTTGCATGGCTTCTTCGACTGCGTCGACCATTTTGCCGTTCTCGTGCGAGAAATCCACTGTAAACGCGAAGTCGGTGCAGTAGCCTTCGATTGAGACGCCGAGGTCGACTTTCAGCAGGTCCTTTTCGCCTACGAGTGTGGCGTCGTCTGCCGCTGGCGTGTAGTGCGCCGCAGAGTCGTTGGCGGACAAGTTTGCCGGGAACGCGAACTCGCCTCCCTCTTCCTTGATTTTGCCTTCAATGAGCTCGGCCATGCGCAGCAAAGACTTTTCCTTCACTGCCGTCTCCCTGGCGAATTTCCTGACTTTCCTGGAAATCTCTGACGCCTGCATCAGCGACTTGAGCTCCTCTTCGTCAATGTTGTCGATGTTCAATGCGGCCTGCGTTTCCGGCTGCGCAGATTGTGCTGGCGTTGGTTCCTCCATGTCAATTCCCCTCGTAAAATCCCTGCGGTTTGGGCGCCGTCAGCTCATTGCCCGAACCGTCTTTCCGTGTTCTCGTAGAATTCGATTGCCGCCTTGAAATCTTTTTCCTCGAATTCCGGCCACAGCTTCTTGCAGAAGTAAAGCTCCGAATACGCGTTCTGCCACGGCAGAAAGCCGGAGAGGCGCGAGACGTTGCCCGTACGGATTATGAGGTCCGGCGCGGTCTGGACATAGAGGTATTTCTCAAAATCGCTTTCTGTTGCCTTCCCCGCGTCCTTGCCGGTAAAGTCGACTGCGAACCGTTTTGCCGCCTGCAATATTTCTTCCTTCCCGGAATACGCCACTCCCACGCGGAGCGTGCGGTCTCCCCCTGCAGTCGCCTCCTCGAGCGCGCGCATCTTTTCCTGCAGCGCATCGGGGAGCAATGCGAGCTTGCCGAAGAACTTGACGCTGATTCCCTTGTTTTGGAACGTCTTTTCGCGCGCTGCCTTGTCGAGGTACCTTGAGATGAGGGAGAACAGGGCGCGGAGTTCGACCGTGCTCCTCTTGGAATAGTTTTCGAGCGATAGCGCCCAGAAGCCGACTTCCTCGATTCCCGTGCCCTCGGTCCAGCCGAGCAGCTGCTCGACTTTCTCGAATCCCTTGGAATACGCGTTGCGGACGGCGAGGCGGTTTTTGGCCGCGAACCTGCGGTTGCCGTCGGGGATGATTGCTATGCTTTTTGGCTTCATTGTGTTTTGGTCCACTCGGGTGCGTATTGGTTTGCCTGCCTCGCCTTTAAAATATTTGTTTTTCCTTCCACCGCCTCCGGAAAACCGTCAGCCTCCCATGACTCCCTTAAGCCGCAGGAGTTCCTTTGCCATCGTCACATACAGCAGCTTCAAAAACTTTTCCGCCTCTTCTTTTTCCACGCCGGCGAGTTCAAGGAAGAACAAGTCCAGCTTGCGGCGCGGCTCGAAGCCCCGCTGGAACTGCTCCAGCAAGGACGGAAACTCTGCCCGCGAAAGCTCTTTTTCCAGCGTTTCGAGCTTCTTTTCGTCGATTTTCTCTTGCAGGGGATACGGCATGTTGAGGAAGACGTACTTGTCCAGTTCTACGAAGCCGCCTCTCGTTTCTTTGCGGTCTCGCAAAATATAGTAAAAAGCAATCGTTGAATTAAGCCACATCTGCGTCAGTTTGTCGTGCGTTGATGGTGCGTGGAAAACCCAGGAGCCGCCGGGGCCTGCAAATGTCGGTTCATTTGCCCTAACCGCCAGCAGATTGGTTCCAGTAGCCGTAATATCCCCCCTGTAGAATGCGAATATGCGGGCGGTGTTCTTGGCGACGAACTTTTCCCACTCTCCCTCGCGGATGGAACGCAAGATGTTTTGCTGCATTTTCTCGTCTGCGAGCGCGCTTGCCTTGAGGAATTCGTCGAAGCCGTCGAAGCGCCGGACGACTAGATAGTCGAGAGGTTCTTCCAGCCTGATTTTCGTCTGGCCTGAAAAACGGCGGAATTGTGGGACGGTGCAGTTGCGGGGTATCCTGAACGCCTGGCCGTTGAACCGGTGCTTGACTTTCAGCAGTTGGGTTGTCTCTTCTTCGACGACCCAAACGTCGTGGTCTTTGAGCGCCTTGCCTTCCTCTTTCGGCGCCAGCAGGCTTAGCGCGTAATAGCCTAGTTTTTCGACTCCGCGCGGGTTTTCCGAGATTCGCCAGTTTTCCTTCTGCTCGATTTCTGCAAGGTCGCAGAATGTCTTATTTGGCCGGAACCACTTACGGATTTTGGAGTTGATGCGCACGAGCTCTGGCGAGTGCAGGGTAATGTTTTGGTAGAGCGCGCGCACGTCTTGGGAGTAGTTCATCTGGTTGACTTGGCGTATGTAGAAGTCGTCGTTGTATTCCTCGCCGTTGTCGAAGGACTTGATTTTTTCCGCGATTTGGCGCGCTTTTTCCACCGTCAGGACTTCCGGCGAGGCGTGGATGAAGGTGAACTTCGTGCGCGTTTCCGGCACCGGCGTTCCCTTCCTTGCCACGAGCAGGATTTCGCGCAGGGAAGTGTTTTCGCTGAAAGCCGACCTTCCCGAGGAAGCGATGACGTGCTCTATCTGGTATTGTGAGAGCAGCAGCCGGATGATGCCGTAGAATCCTTCAAGGCTGAGCGTAGTCAGCGGCAGCACGGCCGCGATTCTGCCGTCTTCTTCCACGAACTTGTCTGCAAGGAGAAGGAAGTAGCCGTGGAGGCCCATTTGGCCGTGCACGATGCCCTTGTAGCGCTTGGATTTGAAGCGTTCGGCGAGCATTTTTTTGAAGTGCGGCGGGATTCGCTGGAAGCGGGTGAACGGCGGGTTCATGATGACGACATCGAATTTTGGTAGTTCGACATCTCGCTCTTCTTCGAGGAGGTCGACTACTCCTTTCTTGGGCTTTGGTTTCCGTGGTTCGCTGAATTCGGCGAGCTTGGGCGACTTGTAGGAATCGTGGATGGCTTTCTGTGCCGAAGCTACTTCTGTTCCGGGGGCTAGTTCGGTTGAGTCGCGGATGGCGACGTTGACTTTGTTGGTAAAGCTCAAGGGCGCTTGCAGGGCGAGGTTGACTGCAGCAAGGTGGGCTGCGAAGGGCATGATGTCGCAGCCGTAGATTTCGTTTTCGAGGAAGCGCACGTGCTGGTCGTTCGAGAATTTTTCGTACAGCCCTTTTTTGCGGTTGTAGGCGGCGACGAGGAGTGTGCCGCTGCCGCAGGCGGGGTCGAATACTTTTTCATTCTTCTTTTCGACTGCAAGCGTTGAGAGGAGTTCGGCGGCTTCCGAGTTGGTGTAGTACGCCGCCACTATTTTGCGGAGCGAAAGGGGGATGAGGTTGTGGAAGATTTTTCCAAGGAGGTCGTGGTTTAGGGTTTTTGTTGAAAGGAGCTGGATGGCTTGAATTGCGGAGCACAGGGCTTCGGTGCCTTCGGCGTCCTTGATTGTGGCGGCGACGTTGAAGCCGAAGACGGGCTTGTAGTCCACGCGGAGTACGGCGTTGAAGTATTTGGTTTGGAGGTCGTTGCCAGTCTTGAGTTCCTTCACGTCGATTGGCTTGTAGGCGCCGACTTCTTTTGCGAGCACTTGGTAGAACAGCACTTGGTTGACCAGAAGGTATGCCGCAGCGTTTTTCAGGGCGGCGTCTGAAACGTGGTCTTCCTGGTCGTAGTCGAGCACGGTAGAGAAGAAGTCGCGGCCCCCGAATAGCCCTTCGATGTCTTGTGCTGACGCCTTGGAGAGCGACTGGCGGATGCTGGCTACGTTGTCGTTGAGGATGGCGATTACTTTCTGCGTGCTTATAGGCTGCGGCTCGGCGTGTGATGGCTTTTCCTGCGTTTTTTCAAATATGAATTCCGCCAATTTTTCGAGGGTCTTGAATTTCTGCAAGTCAGCGTCGTGTTCGTTTGAATAGTAGACTTCGATTTCTTTTTTTATGCCGTTGGAGTATACGACTGCGAAGACGGCGATTATCCTTTCCGTGGCGCCGACGCTTTGCCGGTATTCGTTGACCTGGCTCATTGCTTTCGTCAGGCCGGCTGGAGGGGATTTTGCCTCGACTAGCGCGATTCCTTCCGGCAACTGGATTGTTATGTCCGGTTCCCTCCTGCCTACTGGCGTGTTGTACGACTTCTTGAAAGTGGCATTAAGCCCTGTTTTTTTCAGGAGCGCCGTCAAATCGCTTGAATGCGTGTCTTCAACATTAGTGCCCGATGACATCTGAATACCCCCTGAATTCCTAGACCTATGGCAGGCGACGCTTTTTCTGCCTTGCGATACCGAATTTCCACTGCATCAATGTCAGAAAATGATTGCCTTGCTCTCTATTAATGCGCCGATTGCCAGAAGCACGACAGCCCATGCAATCATTTTGGCGATGTCGCGAAGAATCCCCGCAAACCTCGAGCTGAAGTTGCCTTTCACCAGTGCCGTGCTCAGCACCCCTCCCGCGAGCGCCCCGATGCTGTAGCTGACCAGCTCGAAGCTGCCGTGCGGCAGCAAGCCCAGGATGCCCATGCCGACGCCGCCGGCGAGGCTGTACCCCGTCTGGTGCAAAACGTATTGCTTTGCGAAATTGCCCAGGAATATGCCGACTACGCTTGCATTCCATACTATGATGAATATCGAGCCTGCGCCGTAGACCACGGAAAACGCGATGATGAGGAACAGCACCCACAGGTTGTGCATGAAAATGAACTCGAAAGTCGGCGCGAAGTTCGTTGACACCGCCATTCCCGTGGACTTTTCCACCAGCGAAACGACCTTGCCGCCAAGCGACCCGCCGAGTGTGGTGCCTATCGCCCTGATGCCCTTGAGTTCGTTGATTTGCAGCGAGAAAAGCTCTTCGGACTGGGCCGGCGGGAGCGCCAAATACCAGAAAGTGAACCCGATGATGAGGCCCAAAAACAGCGCCAGAAGCACGATGAGCGTCGAAAAGTGCTTTGCGAGCGTCCTGCTTCCAAGCACCTTGTCGTGCTCGAACTCTTCCTCGTCGGACTGGAACAGCGAGAGCGCGAACGGCAGCGCGGGGATGACCGTGAACATGATGAGTATCATGCTCTTTGGCTCGATTTCGAGGACCGTTGAAGTGAGCCAGACGCTGACGGTCACGAACAAAAAGCCCAGGAGTATGATGAACGCGGGGTTGCGCTCGGCCTTGAGCGGACTGACCAACGCCTCGAGTACCATGCAAGCCTGTATTCCACCGAGGCTTTTTAAACTTCGCAAGCTTTCGCGCGCCATGTGTGAAGCGGGTTTATTAAGAGCAGTTTTCAATTTTTCTCGGTGATTCCATGAGCATTCCCTTTCGTATTCCCCGCATTTTGCGCACAACGCCTCTGCAAGAGCATCTTGCGTTCTCCAACACCCTTCGCCACCTGCGGGCCTTCGAGGAATCTGTTTTTACTTCACGCCTTAGGCTAGACCAGTCGAGGGGTGGGTTTATGTCTTGGAGGACGGAAGGCAATGCCCTAGTGTTTAAATTCAATCCACACCCGCGAATAAGCACTTCACAAGTCCGTACTCCCCTTGCTGAACTTAAGAGCGGAGTTGGGCAATCTGCTTTGGTGATACGGGGGTTCAATCGCAAGATTGGCCGTCCCTTGTTTTCACATCATTATATTGATGCCGGCGAACACGAACTGACCGTATCCGGCACTTTACAATGGTGCTTTTTTGATGGCTAGCGCTAGCGGTTTTTTCTACGGTCAGGTTTAAGCGGCGTACATTTTCATTACCCTCTGAATTTGGAGTGCATGGCAGGTCCAATGCAGGTCTCGTTCCGCCTGCTTGAATGACGCGTGTTTCACGCGGTTTGACAAACCACGGTTATCGAGCAAACTGTTACCCGTTTCCACCAAACTACGCCTGTGCTTTTTGCGCTGGTACTCCGCTGGAGCAGTCACGCTTTCCAGTACTTGCAGGTCACGGTAGTATCGTCCGACCGCCTCAAATTCTTCTTTTGCTAGAAGAAACTTGATTTGATTACCTAGAGTAGCGCCTACTTTGTAGGCGCTGTCCTTCCAGCACTTGCGATACGTTTTTTCCAACTCCTTTGCAGGGTCTTCATTCGCAGTTGTGCCTTCCGGGAAGTAAATCAGGGTAGGCGTATGGCTGTTCAAGCAATACAATTGAAAGGCATAATAGCCTCCATCGAGCACGTCGAGCTTTGTTTTCAAGTGCGCGAGTTCGTCGTGGCTTTTCTTTGCATGCGGCCGCTCGTCAGCCAGCCCGTTGGTACAGACTGATTTTAGCGGTGCAAGCAAAACCAAATCCCAGTCGATGACTCCTTTGAACATTTTCTTCTTGTAATGCGGGTTGAACTCTGCCTCGCGGTGAGTAGATGCCATGACTTTGCCGTCGGTGCTGCGTATCTCCCCCAACTGCAAGCCTGCCTTCTGGCAGGCTTGTTCCAACAATTTCCGTCCCTCGTCAACTAACTCACTTGCTCTTTTTGCTACGCGGGTGTTGAAAAAATGTGCGAGTGCCGAATAAGAAGGAAGTCGTTTGAATCCGAGTAGAGGGCGAATTTCATCCGATTGGTTTTGCAACTCCGCATAAAACCGGGTCAAGTTTTCGCTTGAACAAGCATGGCGTGCCACGCCAAGCAAATACATTCCGAGCGGCGGATAATCACACCAGTCCGGTTCCGTGTAAAACGACCTCGCCTTCCAGTATAGTTTATCCCGAATGTCTTGCGGTAACCGCAAGACGCTTTCAACAAAACCTTTAAAGCTCCAGCTAAGCAATGCCATTCAAATCACTTTGTGGGTTTAATGCGTAAGCTCGCGCGGGGGCAGGGCGACTACCCTGCCTTCGAACCCACTACGAAGCAAAAAAAGTTACACCTTTCGGTAGCTCAACTATTGTAAAGTGCCGTATCCGGCCTGCGCAGGGGCGTCGCGCAAAAAATCGCGCAAGAACTGGGCCACCGGTAACGCAGGCCATTCGTCGAGTTTTTTAATCCGAGTGCGGTAATGTCGCCATGCTTTCAGCCCCGCGTGGAAAACCCCACTTCCAGTTGGGAAGCCTGCGCATCGGGCTGGACTGCGGGGGCGAAACCGCGTTCGTCTCCCACGCGCACTCCGACCACGTCGCCGGCTCAAAGCGCATAAAGCACCTCCTTGCCTCCTGGGAGACTTTCGACCTTTTGGCCGCGCGCGGGAACGCCCCGGACAAGCCTTCCATGCGCCAGTCATTCTCCCACGACGGCGCCAGGATTTCCCTCCTCGACGCCGGCCACATCCTCGGCTCGCGCCAGCTGCTGGTCGAGAACTCCTCGTCTTTCGTCTACACCGGTGACTTCAAGCTCCGCGACTCGCTCACCCAGAAGGGCGCGCAGGTCCGCGAGTGCGACACGCTGCTGATGGAGTGCACTTACGGCATGCCGCAATATGTTTTCCCTCCCGCACAGAAGGCTTGGGAAGAGGTTTCATCGTGGGTGTCGTCGGAGCTGAAGTCCGGCAATTCCGTCATCTTGGGCGGGTATTCGCTTGGCAAGGCGCAGGAGCTCATCGCAATCCTCAACCAGTACAACCGCGCCGTGCCCGTCGTCGATTCCAGCGTTGCGAGGATTTCGCAAGTCTACCGCCGCCACGGCGTGCCACTCGAGTTCGTATCCGAGAATTCCATTGAGGGCAACGAGATGCTCAAGCGCCAGTTCGTCGCCGTCTACCCCTACCAGAAGGCCAACCTGCAGCTAGCGCAGAGCCTTTCGGAATTCTACGGCCGCGGCGTGAGCGTCGGCGTCGCCTCCGGCTGGAGCCTCATCGGACGCACCCCTTCCGCGCACGCGGCGTTCTGCCTCTCCGACCACGCCGACTTCAACGACTTAATAGACTACGTCGAACTCGCGCAGCCCAGCCGCGTGGTGTGCGCGTTTGGCTCCAACCGCCTCTTCGCAAAAGAGCTCGAGCGCCGTGGATTCAATGCAGTCGCGCTGGAAGAACTCAACGCGCAGAAGGCGCAGGCTCTCGTAGAATTCGCTTAGTGATTGCATATGCCTTTCGCTAGCAGAGAACGGATTATGACGAAGCTGGAAAATGAGCGCCAAGTCAGCGAGATTCTTGCGCTTGGATTGGCCGGAACAGAGCCAAAGAACGTACCCAAGGCCAAGGCTGCGCAAAAGCTGCTCACCGCGCGCGTGATGCGCATCATCCATGAAAAGCCCAGCCGTGCGGATAACGTGCTGGCCGGTCTGGTGCTCCGCCATGCCCCGACGGATGTATGGATGAGAGTCTTGCGCAAGAATTTTCGCCGCCCCCATCAATTGGCGTATGCCCAAAAATGGGTTTATTCTGCGTGGAATGCCCATCAACAATTCCGGCAGGCGGTTCGGGAAACGGTTTTTCCGTCAGGGCCTATTCCCAAATTGTATAAGCATGTCTTTTTGAAGAATCTCGACCCAATGTGGATTGCATTGGATTCGGCTCAAGTCGCCCTGGAACACATTGAAGGAAAAATTGCACAGGAGCCCGAGAAACTGACTACCTTGACCGCCGGCCAAGAGCTCGAGCGAAAAAGATGGCTGCGTGTTCTGAAAAAATCGCCGCAGCAAGCGCTTTAGCGGGCAGTGCCTTTACCGCTCAATCCGCGCTACCTGAAGTTGGGTATGAAGTTCAGCAGAATCAGCGCAATCGAGACTATTCCCGCGGCCATCGCGATTCCTTTGGCGGCCTTGTCGTTTTTGCTGGGGAAAAGCAGCCTCGCCTCCTCGTAGAACAGCCGGTATCCGTCGGTAAAGAACACGGGCAGCAGGTTTATCGTCGCGAGCGCGAAGTTTATGAGCGAAGTGAGGCCAAACACGCTTGCAAAGAACGCCATTATGCCGTAGGCGAATGAGTCCCCTTGCGCGGGCCGGTCCTCGACTTGGATTCCTATCTTGTGGTCCTTGCCGGCAGTTACAGCCTTTTCGCCCGCGCTTGTTGAAAGTTTCGCTATCCCGCCTTCCGGGACTTTCTTCATTTGTGCGGCAAAGTCGGCGATGCTGCCAACTGGCGCGCCGTTGACTGCCAGCAGCACGGAATTCGCTTCAAGCACTCCCTTTGCAGTGCCGGTGTCGAGGACCTTGGCTATCGTCGGCTGCAGGTGGTACCCGGACATGCCTGCCGTGGTGGTCCATGCCAGAAGCAAAAACAGGATGAAGACGAAGAAGTTGGAGGTAATTCCGGCGATGAGTATCCTGCGCTTTTGGTGGATGTGCAACTCGTCCATCTTGGCCTCGTTTGGCTCGACGAACGCCGCAACCGGCAGCACGCCGAACAATACCGCGCCCGAGTTCTTGACCTCGAGCTTTTCCACCATGCACAATATCCCGTGAGCGATTTCGTGCACGGCGACCGCTATGAAAAGCGCGATGATGCCCTCCCACGGAATCGTCACTCCCGGGATGATGAGCGTCGCCCCTGCCACCGCGTCGCCCGTCGTGAGGATCTTTGCTCCCTGCATTACCAGGCTCTGCACCGCGGTTGCCATCAGCCCGAACGCGACGTTGAGGGTGAAGAAAAGGTCGGGAGAGAACCCCGTGCCCTTGTTTGTCGAAAGAAGGGTGAAGAACGCCGTAACGGCAATCGCGTGCGAGGCGAATTTCTTGAAGTCCTTCCTGCCGAATAGGTAATACGAGTAAATCACGCCGAATCCGAGGCTCAGCCCGAAGTCTGCCAGCGACCGCGCGGCGTGCGAAAACTTGTTGGCGGCGTACCTCATGGCGCCAAATCCCCGTTCCCCGCGGAACACCAGCAGGCCGTACGAGCCTTCAAGCCCGGCGAGCGCCTGCATCGCCAGCCCGCTGCCGACCAGGATTGCGAGCATGAGCGGCACTTTAAACACGTTGTTCAAGTCCGTGAGCGCGGCGTAATAGAATATTGCGAACGCTATGACTCCGATGCACGCCGCGAACAGCCCGCCGTGCCTGACCGCCGGTTTTTTCCGCTTTTCTTGCCTGGCCATTTATAGTTTTTCACTTCCTTTGGCATCAACGGCTTTGACGAACGCTTTTATTTGCCTGGCGCCATTACCCCCAGCGTGGGCGTCAAATTCCCTGCGCTAATGCGGGAGAATAGTGCTTTGTCAAGCGCATTTAAATTCATTGCGTTGTTCTTAGCCTCCTCCCTCGCGGCGTACGCCCTGTTGCTGCCGTTGCGCCAGCTCAACGCGTTCGCCGCCTCATCCGGCCAGTTCCTCCTCTCCGCGTTATTCGGCGTTTCCTCCACGCTTTCCTTTTCCGGCGAATTCCCGCTGCTCTCTTTCGGCGGCGTTGCCGCGGAGTTTGCCGACCTTTGCAGCGCCAAGCTCGAGCTGGCGGTGCTTTTCGGCATCATTTTCGCGTCGTTTGAAAAGCCGCTTGCCTACCGTGCCAAAGGGTTTCTCGCCGGCGCGGCAATGCTTTTTGCCTTCAACGCCTT
>JAZDFO010000019.1:0-6554 GCA_043807785.1 Microcaldota archaeon
CCCAGTCCAACTCCGTCTCCTTCTCCTAGTGTTTCTCCGAGTCCTTCGCCGTCTCCGAGTCCGTCGGCGTCACCATCTCCGTCTCCAAGCCCTTCTCCTTCCCCGTCTCCTTCTCCTGTTCCCGTGCCTCCCGTGATTTCCGGCGTTTCCGTGAATCCTGCGTTTGATTATGCGCTCGTGTCTTGGGCGACGAATGTTGTTTCGGATGGTTTGGTCGAGTACGGGTTGTCTGATGCTTTTGGTACTAACGCTTCCGATTCTTCAGTTGGAACCGCGCATTCGGTGAATGTTTCGGGCCTTTCGATGGGCGCGTTTTTTCATTACCGGGTTTGGAGTTGTGCCGGTGGCTTGTGTTCGGCTTCGGAGGCGGGTAATTTCTCTACTCAAACGCCGGTAGTGTGTTCTCCCGATAACGAGACGCAGAACTGCACGGTCGGTTCGTGCGACGGGGTTCAGTCGTGTTCAAATGGTTTTTGGACTGCCTGCATCAAGCTGAATTTGTGCTGCGGGGTTAACTGCGACGACGCCAACTCTTGTACGGATGACTCGTGCAACCCTGCCGATGGCGTGTGTTCGCATTCCGGCTCTTGTCCTACCGGCGGTTCCCCCGGCGGCACCGGCGGCGGCTATACCGGGGGCTCCGGCGGTTTTGTGCAGGCTACGCCGACTCCAACGCCACGTGCAAACGCAACTCCATCGTTGAGCACTTCTCCAACGCCTGTGCCGGTGCGTTTCGTTTCAGTGCCGCAGACCAATGAGGAAATCGAAAGCGCTCTCCTCGAGCTTCCTCCTGACGATTTGGAAACCAGCGAGGCGAGGCAGATTATCGCCGAGGCCAAGAACCTCGAAAAGCAGGGCAAGTGGGAGCAGGCCAAGGCGTTGTGGGCGAAAGCCAAGGAAAAGGTCGCCGGCCTCTTGGCAAAAGCGCGCGCGAACAAGGCGAACTACAACTACTGGATTGCGGGGCTCGTGGCTCTTGCGTTAGTGGGCGGTGCAGTGTATTACTCGTCGACGCTGCATAAGCCCAAGCTGCCGGCAACTCCGCCCGGGCAGTTAATCCAACTGCCGGAGCTGCCTGCCACAAAACCGTATGCGCCGCAGGATGAGCGGCCGGTTCAACCATCTTCGTAAGCGCGGATACTTGCCTGGCTTGTTCAAAAAGCATTATTCGGCGTCAAGTGCTGATGTCGGTAATCCCACTGATTGCCTCCTCTCCCTTCAAATCGAGCGTCAAGGCCAGTTTCCTCCCGCAGCGCACGCACTTCTTTTCGCCTTCCAGCACTGCATCGAAGCAGTCCTTGTGGTACGCCGCCCCGCAGAAGCAGTGCCCGTATTTGGGGTTGTTATCCGTTGCCCGCACGGACACGGAAAACGCGCTCTTGCACAACTCGCATTTTTCCTCCGTTTCTGCTGCAGGGCCATGCCTTTTGTTTGAGGCCGCCGGCAATTCATTTGCTGCGGAAATGGCAAAACCCCGGGGCATGCTGCCGGATTTGGCTGCCTCCTGATTGCCTGCGGTGGAAACCCTTTCCAAAAACGGCGAGGCCTTGCGGCGTTCCCTGCGCTGGCTCTCGTTCGGCCCGTATTTCTTGATGACTTCCTCCAGGTCCATCCTCTCCGGCTTCTCGCACGGCTCGGGCGTTGGGTGCACTGGCTTTTCATCCTGCGCCTTGGCTTGAGCCCCGGCGCTGTCCAATTCGAGTTTCGCCTGGATGCCGCCAATGTCTTGCTCCGGGGGCGTAATTTGCGCCGGTGCGGCAATAGCCGCCGCAGGCTCTTGGGCGTTCGCCGGTTTTTCCTCTATCCTTGCAAGCCACGCGTCGGCAAGCTTTTTCCACTCCGGCTTGTACCCGTTGACTCCTGCAACGGAGAGCCTGATTGCCCGCATGTTTGCGTCAGCCACAATCAGCTTGCGGCGCAGCAGGACATGCACCCTTTTTTGGAACTCGGCTTCGTCGACGTTGAAGATGCCGCGGATTTCCTGTGCGTCGCTTTTGCCTTCCTTGAGCATCTCGAGCAGGACCATGTCGAACTTTTGGAGCCTT
This sequence comes from Microcaldota archaeon, assembly GCA_043807785.1. Lineage (GTDB taxonomy): Archaea > Micrarchaeota > Micrarchaeia > Norongarragalinales > SBBD01 > JAZDGU01. Next base: position 2,046 of record JAZDFO010000019.1, read on the forward strand.
GGCTTGGCAGACTTCGCGGGCTTGCCCTTGCGGGCCGGCCGGGACAGCTTTTTTGGGGGTTGCGGCAATGCAATGGCAACTGCTCCCCTGGGTTCCTGCACCGGCAATGGCGTGTTTTCTTCAATCATTTCCTTTCAACCACTGCAAAAGGTATTTCGTAAGATTCCCCGAATTCTACGCGGAAGGCGCGAGAGAGCATAGAAGCGCCGTCTTCCCTTGTCGGGTCGCAGACTACCGCGAAATGGAATGGCTCGCCAAAGAAATTCTCCTGCGTTGCGATGTCCGTGCCGGAAAGGAAGCATCCGTACCCCGGGTGCGAGTGAAGCCACGCGAGCACGACCCTTCCTTTGAGCTTCCTTCTCAACAGCGCCGCCAGCTCCGGAAAAGCGTCCGCAGAGAAGCTCACGCGCACGGCGCTTGAATCGTTTTCAACTGTTGCAAACCGGTCCGCGTAGGCGTATTCCTGCCCCTCCCATTTGCAGCGCCTGCCCAGGAGAAGGCCCATGCCTTCCCTGCCGTCTGCTGCCAGCTTGCGGACGTGCCGCTGGGCAGATTCCATGGCTGCGGCTTCAATGTAGGCTTCAAATTCCGCCATTTGCTTCCCCGAACGATTTGCTACTCCAACCCAAAGAAGGACTTGATTCTCCTGCCGAATCCGCCGCGCCTGTCCTGATCGGCATGGGCAGCCTGCAGGACTTCGCCCCTGGAAAGCGGCTTGATGTCGGCAAGCGCCGCCTTGCGCAGCTCGTCGCGCACGGCATCAGCGCTTTCAATCGGCTCTTCCTTCTCCAGGCCCCTAAACAAGACGTGCCCGCCGGGCTTTGCCTGTCCTCCAGCCTCGGGCTCTTTCTCAATGAGGCCAGTGTAATCCACTTCGCCGACTACGCGCGGCTTTTTGGGCTTATCTGAGACGCTTACCACCCGCGGCTTTCCCGGCATATCCTTTTCCCCCGCCACATTAAGAGCGAAAGGGATTAATAGTTTTGCGCGGTATCCAAGAGTGCACAATTGAGGGCTATCATTGCAGTAAATGGCAGTAAATCAGGGGGTGGTTTGCGTGGCGGAGTTCAACATCACAGTATCTCACACTACGAGCGGCAAGGACACGGTGCTGGCAATCGAGCCCGGTTTCACCGTCTCAAGCATCCTTGAAGTGCTTACCGAGAGCCTCCAGCTCAAGGACCGCTTCATTCTCGCGACCAAGGACAACAAAATCCTCGACCCCGCGCTCACCATCGAAGAGGCGGGAATCAAGGAAAACGACGTCCTCCTGCTCATGCCCGACCCCACCGGGGGCTAGAAAACAAAGCGGGGGTTTTCCCAATGCCCTTTTTGCCCGAAACAGTCTTTTCGCGCCGCCTGCAGGCGGAATTCGCGCAGATGCATGCCAGCGGCCTGAAATTTACTGCCAGCGCCGACAAGACGGAATATGAGGTCAGCCTCGATGCGCCCGGCTTCAAGCGCGTTTCCGGGCAAGTCAGTCCAATCAACAGCCACCGCTTTACCGTCAAAATCAAGCGCGAATACCCTTACGCCGGCGGCCTGGACGTCGTCTGGTTGACCCCGATTTTCCACCCCAACATCCGCGAAGGCGACGGCAAGGTATGCATCCAGCTGGTCAACGAGTGGACCGCCAGCCAGACCATCGCCAGCGTCTGCGCGGCAATCATCCAGCTTTTGGCAAACCCCAACCCGTTCTCGCCCCTCAACATTGAGGCCGCGCGCTTTTTCGACCAGAACCCGCAGGCGCTGTCAGGCAAGTACGCCTACACCCGCCCGAGAATAATCTCCAAGTGATTTTCAACAATGCCATCCGCATCCAAGCCGCGCATCGTCTCCGTCAAGGAAAAGCCCGTCGAAGAACGCGCGCCCCCAAACCCGGCTACCCACCGCTTCGTTTACTCCCACAAGCCGCAAGGTGCGCAAAAATGATTTCCGAGGAGGCGCTTGCAAGCGCGGTTTCCCAAATCCGGGATACAGAAGACAGAATCGGCGCCCTCACGGCAGCCCTCCGCAGGCAAAACCCGAAGTTCTCCGCACCCGACATCGCCGATTCCGAGCTATTCATTCCCATTGCCGAAACCCCCGCCGACGGCGACATTGCGGCAGTGGACGGCGGCCTTCTCTCGCAAGAACTTCACGCAATCGACCTCTTGATCGTGCGCAGCGCCGCAGTCATCTTTTCGCACAAGGCAGGCAAGCTGGTTGGCCACGAGTTTTTCCCCAGCGCGTTCCCCGAGCCGCAAGTCCACATCGACAGCGCGCTTGAAGGCCACGAATTCGCGCAATGGCTGGAATTGCGCCGCCTCGATTCCGAAATTTCGCTCGCTTTAAGCGTGCTTGAAAAGTACCCGTTGCGCGCGTTTTTCCTCGACGGGAGCATCATCCCCCAGCACGCCGACAAGCCGCCGGCATCTTCCACGCTGCACCCACTCTACGCCGCGCTCATGTCCAAGTATTTGCGCCTGTATTCCTTGGCTGAAAAGAAGGGCGCAATGCTCGTTGGCGTCATCAAGGACAGCAAGGGCAAGCACTTCCTCGGCCTGCTCTTGCGCCACGCATCCCTCGCCGCCGACGCCGGGCTGCTGGCGAAAACCAATGACACTTCGTTCATCTACTCGCTTTTGGCACAGGGCGAGCGCACTTTCGCGTTCCGCTACTCGAGCGCCTCGGATGCGCCGGCGTTGCGCGACCTGCCCGGCTACGGCGACAAGATTTGGAGCACTTACATCAAGGCCGTGAAGTACGACCGCCCGCTCCGAATCGATTTCCTTCTCCCGCACAAGAGCACCGAGGCCATCAATTCCATCTCATCGCTGGTGTATTCGCTCTCCAAGCACAACAAGCAGTACGCGTATCCTCCGATACTCATCGAGGCGGACTTGCGCGCCGCGCTGCAGCAGAAGGAAATGGACGCCCTCTATTCGCGGCTCACGAGCGCGCTTGGCATGCGGCCCTCATTATTCCGCCTGCGCAGGAACTCAAGGCCGTTTCGATAAACTTACGAGGTGATGTCATGCAGAGAAAGACTGGGAGCATCAAGCACAATGTCATTCCCGAAGAAAAGATATCTAAAAAGGAACGCCGTGAACTTGACGCGCTCTTTAAGGAAATGCTTGCCGGAAAGGAAATTCCTTGGCGCGAAGTTTTCAAGAAGAAGCCGCGTTAGACGTTCTCGTGCTGGTGCATCCCGGCGTAGATCTCGTCCGCGCCGCCGCCGGCGACCTTGAAGAAAACCATCTGCGCGATTTTCGCGCCTTTTTTCAGCCGCAGGCCATTCTCGTTGCCGACGTAAAGCGCGGTCTCGCCCTTGCCGTGGTATCCCGGGTCCCAGTAGCCCTGGTGCATGACGCACCCGCAGCGCATCACCGACGAGCGCAGAATCGTCATTGCAGCCAGCTCCCCGGGCAGTGCGACTTCCTCGGCGAACTGGATTTTGTAAGTGCCCTGCTTAAGCTCGAGCCAGCCGTCGGCGCCCCAAGCCAATTCGGTAACTTCACTGATTTTCCTTCCCTTGTTGTCGAAGTCAATCGCCCCCTGAGTCTTGAGTTTGAAAACTTTTTCGACGGTCAAGTCAAATCCCGCAGGCTGCAACTGGCTTTTGGCATCTGTGTAGCCCTGGATCAGCTTTTCCTTGAGGATGCGCTCGAGAATTTCCTGCCTGTTGAGTATCATTTTTCTCCCCCTCTTGCCTTAGACTTCCGCGAGCAGCACAGTGTAGCTCTTTCCGTAGACTTTCGCGCACGCCGGGCACGTGGTGTAGTAGAAATACGTCTTCTTTGCCTGCTTGCCTTTCGCCTTGACGTACGCGTCCATTTCCTTCATCCACTTGCCGCTGTCCTGAAAATCCCCTTCGAAGACCTTCGAGAGGAATGTGCCGGAAATCCTTTCCATCTTCGCGCCCGGCACTTCCTTTCCGACCGCAATTAGGATGTCGGCGCCGAAAAGCGAGGTTGCGTCGTAGAGCATCAGCGGCTTGTCCGCCAATGCGCCGGCAGCAGAAATCTTTTCCATGCCGCGTTTCATGACGCCGCCGAAGCCGATTGGAATGTGGAAAATGCAGCAGACGTGGTCCTTGAGGAAGAGCTTGTTGTTGAACTTGATTTCCTTATCCATCCACGGCGCCGGCTCGAACCTCTCGCAGCAGCCGGTCTCTGCCTTCGGATTCAATTTGTCCATTGCATCCACCCCCGTTAGTTCAATAAATTTGAATCAAGCCCTTAAAAAAACATTGGGGTGGCGCGTTTTGTGGCCCCTGCCTTTGCAGATTTCCCAAGAATGCGGCGAACCCACCGCTTTATACGCCCGGCAGCGCTAACTGTTATCCGGGTGTTTTCATGAAGTTCTTCAAGTGGGCGGAATCGGTTGCCAAGAGGCTCAAATGGTACGACTACAGCCTAGTCAAGCTTTCCGTCTTCGCGTTCGCGCTGTTCGCCGCCAAGATGTGGCCGCCGCTGCTGTCGCTGGATTGGTACTGGTACGCCGCCGTGTTCGTGCTTGCCTCGCTGC
>JAZDFO010000020.1:0-21196 GCA_043807785.1 Microcaldota archaeon
TTCGCGGCGGAAGCTGTAGTGCGTCAGCTCGAATACCTTGAGCGGCAGGTCCTTGTAGGAAACAATCATGTCGTGGACGGCGAGGAACTGGCCAAAGCACGCGGCAAAGCGCAGGAAAAAATCCTTGCTGTCGCTTTTGACCGTGTACTGCCTTGCGGGGAAGCGGTTGAGGTACGTCTTGAGCGCCGGGTGCGCGTAGTCGTACATTATGGGCGTCTCGACCTGCATGGCGCCGTACCCGACCGCCAGCGCAGTGACGTGGCGCTCGAGAAGCTTTTTCATCAGCAGGCCTTTGGGGAGCCAGCGGAACTGCCCGGAGTCGCTTGCAGGCTCGTATGCGACCAGCGCGTGCTCTTTCATGAGCTTGATGTGAGGCGGCTCGGCGGCGTAGGCGCGCACCTTGCGGATTTCGTAGTCGGCGAACTGCTTAAGGCCACTGTGGCCGGAGAAATCGAAAGAGCCGGGCGCGCACATTTTGCCGTCGGGGGTGGCGATGAACATCTCGCTGTGCGTCTGCGACTCTGCCTTGAGGGAATCGCTCACTGGCTCTGCTTCGGCGGCGAGGGCCAAAGGGATTTCCGAAGCAGCGCCTACCGCAGCCGCCTCCGAGGCAATGGTCTTGCTCAGCTCGGAGAGCGGGTGGCCCTTGCAGCGCAGCTCCCAGCTCTTGTACCAGCCAAACGGGCTTTTCTCGGCGGACGGGGCAAAAGTGCGGATTTCGACCAGCAGCGCGTTGAGCACGGCGACTGCATCGGCGGGGCTGGAAAGGTTGCTTGAAAGGTGCGCGTACGGGTAAAGCAGGACGGTAGATGCCTTGACTTCCGTGAAATTCTTTTTTATCGCCTCGGCTGCCTTGGCGGCGGTTTGTGCGGAATCGCCTTGCTCGACGCTCGTGAAAATGACGAGCACGTTCTCGTAGCGGTGCAGGGTTTGGTCTTCGGCGGAAAGCTCGTCGTAGCCTGACTTTACGGCCTTGCGCTCGGGCTTGTACTGTATGTAATCGCAGTGCAGCTGCAATAGCCTCATGTCAAAGCCAACCTCATGGGAATCGCCCACTTATACTGCCGCAGAGGTTAAAAAAACGCTACCACGGGAGGCGCGGCTATGCCACGGCAGGCTTGGGCGGAAAACCAGTTGGCTCCTTTCCTACTTGGCCGCGTTGAGCGCAACGGCGCGCGCGTAAAGGATGTAGCCCAGGCCCAAAAGGAACGCGAGGAAAAAGCCGGCGTACATGGCCTTGTGCGAAAGCCGGATGCCGGGACGGACCTTGAACACGATGTAAGCAAGAAGGAATGGGAGTTCGGGCAGCATATAGTAGTAAACCAGGGGGATGGAAAGCGCGCGGAAGAAAAACGCCAGCAGCCACAGCAGGGGAAGGTAGACAAGCAGCCCGATGACAAAACCGGCAAGCCCGCGTTTGGAGAAAAGCGCCATGCAACAGGCACGCAACGAAGGGTAATAAAACGCGCTAGACGGGGGATTGGAAAACCGCGCGTTTGAAAGGGTTTAATAAAAGCGAAGGCAGAAGGCAAATAACAGCGGTGAGACAGATGCCAGAGAAACTATGGGAGAAAATCCACGAAGTCCGATTGAAAGTTTTTGACACAACCCCCAGACCAGGCCTATTATCGCCAATAAAATACATTCCGGGCGAGAAAATGAAGGAAGGGTTCCAAATGGGCGCCATCGGATTGGCGTCAAGGTTGGAACGAAGCCTGACCCAGCAAGAAATAGAACGAGCAAAAAAAGTTCTAACCAAACACCTTAAGACAGAAGGCTTGAATGAATGGGAAGATTTTGAAATCACCGAAGTTGGCGGGCTAATTCCATTAACAAGGCAAGCAGCAAAAAACGCCCCAAAGCGAGAAGAATCCGTGCTGCTATTAAAAGCTCTCAACATGTACATGACAGCAAAATTGATAGGAATTTGCGCAATACACGAGCGAATGAAAATTGCCGGCAACTAGTCCAAATTAACAGAGGGAGAGTCTCGCCGCCGGTGACGACTGCTAGGGAAGTGCAATCTAAACCAACCATTATTAAAGTAAGGAAGTAAAATCGATAGGAGAATTTTACCGGGTGAACCAAAATGGAGGACGTTGACGTAACCACGCTGTCGCCGAAAGGCCAGGTAGTTATACCCGACCGCATACGCAAGCTTCGCCACCTGCACGCGGGAGCCAAGTTTGCGGTAACCTCCACTCCCGAAATGCTGATATTCAAGAAAATCAGCGTGCCAACCGCCTCCGAAATGCTCGAACAAGTCCTCAAGGAAGGCAGCGCGCACGCCAAAAAACTTGGAATCAGAAACGAACACGACGCACTCAAGCGCATGCAAAGGTAATCCGAATGCTGCAAGCCATTTTGGATACCAACGATGCCGAACATCGCGGCAATATAACGCACTAGAGTGGAACGGCGTTTCGTGCAGGATTACGTTTATAAACCTGGTAGCGCTTTAAGTGCTTCCCGTTTTAGCCGGTGGAAAGTCAAATGGAAGCGCTTGGGATGGAGCAGAAAAAGCTGGATGGGTTCGCCGCTGCGGCCGCCGCAGCCCCGTTTACCGTGCGTACGCCAAGCATTTCGCCGTTCAAGGGGGCAACTCTGCTGGTGCTGCGCTTTCTCTACATCAACAAGTCGGGCTACGCCTCGCAGATTGCCAGGCACTGCCAGATTACTGCCGCGCGCGCCTGCCAAGTGCTCAAGGAAATGGAGCTAAAGGGGCTGGTCGAAAGCACGACGACTGAAAAAGACTGCAGGTACTGCGCCGGCACCGGCCGCAAGAACTACGGCACGCAGTCGGCAGGATGCATCTACTGCGAGAACGGCAAGACGACTGAAAAGACTTACCCGCTGTTCTACCGCATAACCGACTCCGCGGCGCCGGCCGTTGCGGGGGTATTCAACGCCATTTACGAAATCAGCGCCACCGCGACGCTTCGGGCGTGAACGCGAGAAGGATTAGCCGCCAGTTCGAATCTCCTCCCGGGCGCCTTTTCCTTACTCGCAGAAACTCAATCCGTGAATTCTGGAGATTCGAACTTTACGGTCTTTTCTCACCGTCAGAATGGGGCTGTGAGGTTATGTTTGTCGCGGCAGGCGTCGTTTTTCATCTCGTTCAAATTTCTTTTTCCTTGCCTCAAAATCGCGTTCCTCAATCGCACTCTTGACCTCAAACATTTCCCTCGTCTGATTGCCTACGCCCATGTTCGTGAGTTCGTCGTTTCTGCTGCGAAATGGAGAAGCATGAAAAAAGACTGCATCAGACAATACCGTGGCTTTGGTCGGAATGAGACGGTTTAGCGCCACTTCAACGCCAAATCTCCGACCTTTCAGCAAGCCAACCCACTTTGGTTTTCCAACAAAAAGCGGGTTTAAGGCAGTCAATCGAAGTGCACGCTGTCCCGAAAGCAGGTGCCGTGGCTCATTTCCTTTGCCTTCAACAGCTGCGCCTACAACCATTTGAATATGCTGGTCATGCAGGGGATTTAGCAGTTGTTCGAATGCATTGTCAGAATAACGGTGCAAATCCGCATCCAACAAAATGGCAATGGTCGCATCTTCTTGTTTAGCGTGGAATAGACCCGTGATTATGGCATCGGCTTTTCCAAGATTGGAATCATGTTTGAGCACTGAAAAGCCAGTATTCGTTCTCGCGAACTCGCTTGAAATGAAATGAGTGCGGTCTGTGCTTCCGTCATCAACAACAACCACTCCGTGAATGTTCCCCTTGCTCAACTCATGTTTCAACAACATCAGCGTCTTGCGGATACGGGCTCCCTCTTGAAAAGCGGGAACTATGACAATCACTTTTTCAGAACTAATCTCTATCGCCTAGTATTCCTCATTTACGCGTCAAACCTATACCCGCGCAGGTGTAATAAAAATGCGATGGTTGTCAATCAGTATCGCAAACATTGCTTACCCTCTTCCAGAGCGTCGAAATCCAACCGCACAATCTCCTCCCCGGATTAAAGAAAACCGCCGGGCCGGGACTCTCTCAAGCCGCCAAAGCCGGCGTTTTGCAAGCGTCCAAAATGGGCCCAAGCGGCCAGCCGCAGGATTTAATAAAAGCCGCCGGCAAACAAGCAGGGCGAGCTAACATGGAGGAAGGAAAGAAGTGGTACCTAATTTTCTATGATGTGAAAGGCAGCAAAGCCTTCGCCAAGAGCACTTTTAGGAGCAAGATATCGCGCGAGCTGGCAAAAACCATCGTCGTGCCGCTCCAGCAGTCCGTGTGGGCGGTTTTGGCCACGCCGCAGAACAAGGCCACCGTCGACGCGCTGGTGGAAGTCATCAGGGCGCAAAACGCGAAAGTCCTGCTTTTCGAAGGCTCGCCGGCGCTGCCTTCCACAAACGCGGACGTCGAGGAAATGATTGGCGGCCTCATCGACCGCAAGTACGACATCCTGCGCAACCAGCTCTTGGCCCTGCGCGGGGAAGTGAAAAAGGCCGAGGACAAGGCAAAGCGCAAAAAAGAGTTCTCGCACGACGCGCTCAAGTTGCGGCGAAAATTCGACCGCATCGTCGGCATCGACCCGCGGGAAATGATTTCCAACAACCGCCAGCTCAACGAAGGCGAGTTTTTCGCGCTCGAGAAGGAAATCAACGAGATGCCATAGCCTTTCGGCAAAACGAATTTAACCCTAGCCAAGCAAGGGGCTATTGCCATGGAAAAGTTCCTAACGCGGCTGAGGAAAAACGGTCACTCTATCCTTGATGTCGGAGAAATCGAGAAAAAACCAGAAACCCACGCCTTTCAAATGACAATCAGGAAAAACCCGGCCAAGGAAGAGGACCTTTCAGGGAACATTGGCGGATTCATGGCGCGCCTTGGATTCCAGGGCGTCAAAACACGGGTCGAACCGGTCGAAAATAGCCGCATTCTCACGTTCTTTCACCCACAACCGGAGCCACTGGAGGCTATACGGGCCAGGTTCCTCGAGCATATGGCGGGAGAAAAGGGCAAGGCTTAAAAGAATCGTTTTCGAACTAGTCATTCAGGGGGGATTCTTCATGAGCGAGCACGAGATACACTTGTTTGCGGGCAATTCCAACGACAGCCTGGCCAAAAGCGTCGCAGAGAGCATTGGCATGCGGCTGTGCAACTCCGAGACCGGCAGGTTTGCCGACAGCGAGGTGCGCGTGCAGGTGCACGAGAGCATCCGCGGCGGAGACGTGTTCGTGATTCAGAGCACCTGCCACCCCGTCAACGACAACCTCATGGAGCTGCTGGTAATGCTCGACGCGCTCAAACGGGCGTCAGCTGCCCGCGTCACAGCGGTAATCCCGTACTACGGCTACGCCAGGCAAGACCGCAAGGCGCACCCCCGCGAGCCGATTACGGCAAAGCTCGTGGCAAACCTCATCACTACCGCTGGCGCCAACCGCGTGCTCTCCGTCGACTTCCACAGCGACCAGATACAAGGATTTTTCGACATACAGGTGGACAACCTCACCGCAATCAACCTGCTGGCAGAAGACTTCGCGAAAAAGAAGGGAGACATAGTGGTCGTCGCGCCCGACGTCGGGGGAGTGGTGCGCGCGCGAAGGTTTGCGCAGAAGCTCAACGCCTCGCTCGCCATCATCGAGAAGCGCCGAACCAAGCCAAACGTCGCCGAGGTCATGAACGTCATTGGCAGCGTCAAGGGCAAGACCGCGGTGCTCGTCGACGACATGATTGACACCGCCGGGACAATAACCGAGGGGGCCAACGCGCTCAAAAAGCACGGCGCGAAGGAAGTCTACGCCTATTGCACGCACGGGCTTTTTTCCGGCGACGCCGTCAAGCGCCTCGAGGAGTCCGCGATAAAGGAAATAGTCTGCACGGACACCGTGCCGCTCAACGCCAAGGCCAAGACGTCGAAAAAAATCCGGCAGGTCTCGGTCGCCAAGCTCATCGGCGAGGCAATCAAGCGCACGCACTCCAACGAAAGCGTAAGCAGCCTGTTTAGGTAGGTGGAAGGCCAACGGCAATCCGCAACTTCATACCCGCACTGAGACTCAGGGGCGAGGTCTTTTACGAACGGCCCGGGCTGCCTTTTTCACTGCGGCCGACCGAGGGAAAAATTCCAGTAGCTATATACGCCAAGCCCGGCTTTTACGACCGGCAGGAGAAACGTGGAGGCGGCTCCCGCCTGCTCACCCTACACTTTGAGGGAAGGACCTCTTCACTGCCAGGATACGCGAGATTCCTAGCCAGCGCCGGGCCGTTTAGGCACTTCCTCCAGACAGTAAATCTCAAGGGAACGGGCTTCACGATACACGAAAAAGGTTTCGTCGAGGCAACCGACCCAATTGTGAGGAAGGATGGCAGCACATTGGGCATAATGGACAAATCCGAGGCACGGCAGGTCATCAGGCGCGCCGAAATACTCTCCGCGCGCGGCTTGCGCACCGAAATTCCCCTCTTCGCCGTAAGGCTTGATGAAATTCCGGTGGACGCCGGCGGGGAAAACCACGAGCTGATTTCAATCGCAAAGGCAAAGGAACGCGGGGTCCTATCCAACAAGGGCGAGCCGGTCGTGCTCGCACGGGGGCTGGGCGTGCCGTACCGCACAAACCACCTGCGCCTACTCAAGCGCGGCAGGTCCGCGCGCTTGCGCCTTCTTGGGGAGACATTCTCTTTCCTCAATGCCGAGCGGCGGTGGCAGGCCAAGAACGGCCAGGAACACGCGGCCGCGGAATTCTCTCTCCAACGCCCTCACGATTACCTCGCATGGTTTGCCAAAACCCTTGGAAAAAACCTTGCGCTGCTGCACTCGCTTGGCTACATCCATTCGAACCTCGACCCGCTTGTGGAAAACAAGCCGCCGTCGAATGTCTGCCTCGACTGCCGGATAATCGACCTTGACACCCTCAAGCGCGTCAACCCAGACAGGCTCCGCCGCACGCAGAAGGAAGCGGACGGCATCGATTGGGAAGTCATGACTGCCGGAGTGTCCGCCGGCAAGCTCGCCAACGACGTCGTCTCCCTGCTCAAACTAGAAAGAACAGGACATCCAAAGCAGTTCAGAGGCTGGGGCAACTACTACAGCGAGATGCTTAAGGAATCCTACCGCGCAGCACAACTCCAGATTGAACAGCAAATCGCTATACAAAACCAATAAATAGCTATCTGTGCATAGCAAGCCACATGGCACAGCAGCAGAAGACGCTCGTGGTCAGGAACGTCGAGCAGCCGGCCCGCAAGAATTTCAATTCCGACTTCGAGTGGCTGTGCGAATGCCTTGGCTTGACGGAAGGCGGCAAGGGCGACCTGGCGCCGGTAATCTTCCGCCAAATCGTGGAAGCGGAGAAGACGGGCAGGCCGGCAAGGAGCATCGTCATCAGCAGGAAATTCAAGGTCACGCGCGGAGGCGCGGTCTACCACCTCAACCGGCTCATTGAAACAGGCCTGATTGTTAGGCACGGCCGAGAATACGAGCTGCGAGCCGGCAACCTGACCGAGACGATGGACGAGGTAGAGGAGGACATGCTGCGCATGTTTAGGCGCATGCGCGGGATTGCAAGGGAGCTCGACGAGGAAATGGGATTTGTAGTCAGGGAATAGTGAAACCAGGGAATAGCGTTTTGGCAGGAGGATGACACATGGCAGAACAACCGGCAAAAGAACAACCAGTCAAGGAGGAACCAGACGACGGCCTGGAGGCTGCCGAGGCGGAGGACGAAAAGGACTTCCAGACGCAGCTGAAGTACCTCGCGGCCGAGTTCGACAACTTCCGCAAGAGGGCGGCGAAGGAAAAAAAGGACGCCTCTCAGTCCGCGGTGGAAAAGATGGTAGCCGAGCTGCTGCCGGTGCTTGACGACCTTGACGCGGCAGTCGCGGCGCTGGAAACCCACGGGGCGGACAAAAAAACGGTCGACGGCGTGGAAATGGTGAGAAAGAAACTGCTGAAGATTCTTGAAACGAAGGGGCTCAAGAGGATGGAGGCCGCCGGGAAAAAGTTCGATGTCGCATTGCATGACGCGGCGGGCTTTGAGGAAAGCGGTTTGGAGGAAGGAACGATAACAAAGGAAGTGCAGGCGGGCTACATGGTCGGCGCCACAGTCGTGCGGCACGCGAAGGTAATGCTCGCCAAGGGGCCGGCCAAGAGCGAAAAGCAGGAAAACGCTTCAAAATAGGTGGTAGAACATGGCGAAAGAAAAAATAATCGGGATTGACCTGGGGACCTCAAACAGCGCGGCATCTGTCATCGAGGGCGGCAGGCCTATAATCATTCCATCTGCCGAAGGAACCACTGCTTCCGGCAAGGCATTTCCCTCGTATGTCGCGTTCGCAAAGGACGGGAGCCTGCTCGTCGGCGAACCGGCGCGAAGGCAGGCGGTGACCAACCCCGACGGCACTGTGTACGCGGCCAAGCGCAAGATGGGCACGGACTTCAAGTACAACATTTACGGCAAGTCTTACACGCCACAGCAGATTTCGGCGTTTTTGCTTCAGAAAATCAAGCGCGATTCCGAGGCGTTTTTAGGCCACCCGGTAACCAAGGCGGTAATCACCGTGCCGGCGTACTTCGACGACAACCAGAGGCAGGCGACAAAGGACGCGGGGCAGATTGCGGGCCTTGAAGTCGTGCGCATCATCAACGAGCCGACTGCAGCTGCGCTCGCGTACGGCCTCAACAAGGCCGAAAAGGACCAGAAGATCATCGTGTTCGACCTCGGCGGCGGCACGCTCGACGTGACGATAATGGAGTTCGGCAAGGGCGTGTTCGAAGTCAAGAGCACCAGCGGCGACACGCAGCTGGGCGGCACGGACATGGACAACGCGCTCATCGAATACTGCGCGGGAGAATTCCAAAAGCGCGACGGGATAGACCTGCGCTCCGACGGAATGGCGATGCAGAGGCTGCGCGAGGCGGCAGAAAAGGCGAAAATCGAGCTTTCGACGCTCATGGCAACTGAAATAAACCTCCCGTTCATCGCAAGCGTTTCAGGCAAGCCCAAGCACCTGCAGATGGCTCTAACGCGCGCAAAGCTCGAGGACATCATCGCGCCGATAGTCCGCCGCTGCGAAAACCCGCTCAAGCGCGCGCTTGCCGACGCCAAGGTCGGGCCGGCGGGCATCGACAAGGTAATCCTCGTGGGCGGGCCGACGCGCATGCCGATTATTCAGAAGTTCATCGAGGAACGGCTCGGCAAGAAGGCGGAAGGCGGGGTGGACCCCATGGAGTGCGTTGCGATGGGCGCGGCAATCCAGGGCGGCGTGCTCGCCGGCGAGGTAAGCGAGGTGCTGCTGCTCGACGTGACGCCGCTTTCGCTGGGAATCGAGACGCTCGGCGGCGTGTTTACCAAGATAATCGACCGCAACACCACGATTCCAACGCGCAAGAGCCAGGTGTTCTCGACCGCGGCGGACTTCCAGACGAGCGTGGATGTGCACGTGCTCCAGGGCGAAAGGCCGATGGCGAGGGACAACGTCGAGCTCGGACACGTCGGACTCGTCGGCCTGCCGCCTTCGCCGCGCGGCGTGCCGCAGATAGAGGTCGCCTTCGACATCGACGCAAACGGCATAATGCACGTTTCCGCCAAGGACATGGGCACGGGCAAGGAGCAGAAGATGCAGATAACCGCGCCGCACAAGCTCGCCAAGGAAGAGGTGGACCGCATGATGGCCGACGCGGAACGGTTCGCCGAAGAGGACCGCAAGGCGCGCGACGAGGCCGAGCTTTACAACAGCGCCGAGGCAGTTGCCTACGCGTCCGAGAAATCAATGGAGGAGCTAAAGGACAAGACAAGCGACGCACAGAAGAAGGATGCCAAGGAGGCAATAGACCGCGTGCGCGTGGCGCTGTCGGCCAAGGACGCCGCAAAAGTCAAGTCCGAACTCGAGGCGCTCAAGAAGATAATCGGCGAAATCGGCTCGAGCTTCTACAACAAGGGCCAGCCCACAGGAGGCAGCGGCGGCACGGGAGGCGCGCCGGGAGGAAGAACGGATTACCAGGGCTACGGCGATGAAGGCGCAGCGCAAGGCGGCGCACCGGGAGGCAATGGAGGCGGCGACGATGTAGTCGACGCGGAGTTCAAGGACGTGAAAGGATGAACGAATCGGCACAGGAAAGGGCGGGCACCCACCGGAACTTCACTCCCGAAAAGAGGTTATTCTTTCTTCACGCCGGGTTATCGGGATACATCCATGCCATACGCAGTTCAGCAAAGTCTTATGAAGGAAGCCACTCAAATACAACAGACTGAAATGGCGGCAAGATATTCCACTCAGGAATTGAAAAACAAGTATTTGGCGGGCGACTGCAAGGAAGTGCTCCAGGCAGTGCCCGGGAATTCGTTTGACCTCATAATCACGTCGCCGCCGTACGCGGACAGCAGGAAAAATACCTACGGGGGAATCCAACCGGACGAGTATGTCGACTGGTTCGTTCCCCGCTCCAAAGAGTTTTTCAAGGTGCTCAAGCCGGAGGGCACATTTATTTTAAATATAAAGGAAAAGGCGGTCGACGGCGAACGCCACACCTACGTATTGGAGCTGATAAAAGCGTTGAAGGCGCAGGGCTGGATGTGGACTGAAGAATTCATCTGGCACAAGAAAAATACGCACCCCGGGAAGTGGCCCAACCGCTTTCGGGATGCTTGGGAACGCTGCCTCCAATTCAACAAGAGCAAGAATTTCAAGATGTATCAAGAGCAAGTCATGGTGCCGGTTGGCGATTGGGCAAAAACCAGGCTTGCCACGCTAAGTGAAAAGGACAGGATGAGGGCGGTATCCGCAGTCGGAAGCGGATTCGGCAAAAACGTATCGAATTGGATTGGGAGGGACAAAGTTTATCCGTCGAACGTCCTTTACCTCCCCACCGAATGCGGCAATAAAAACCACAGCGCGGCGTTTCCCGTGTCGCTGCCAGAGTGGTTCATCAACGTATTCACAAAAGAAGGCGATTTTGTGCTCGACCCTTTTGCGGGCTCCGGCACTACTGCGGTAGCTGCCCTGCGGACCAAGCGCAAATACCTGATGATTGACGTAATTGAAGAGTTCAAAAAAGAGGCCGGGAGGAGGATTCAAGATGAAGAAAAACGGCTTGCGGGGAGTAGCACAATTCGTTGAAACAGGCATCCGGTCTTTCCACAAGAAGAGGCTGGAGAGCCTTGAGACGACGAGCCTTACGGGGTTGCTGAAAAAGAAGAACCCGTACTTGTACAAAGCCAAAAATCTGGTTACTGCACAAGGCCTCGTGGAAACGCTTTTGGATGCCAAGCTTTCGTCTTCTGAAGAAGAGATTTTCGGGGAATTCCTCGAAAGCCTCGCGTTGTTCGTTGCGCAAAAGAGGGTCGGGGCGGAAAAGTCGTCGGCCCACGGAATCGACTTTGAGTACACTGCTGGCGGAACCCGGCACTTGGTGGCAGTAAAATCCGGCTTGAATTGGGGGAACAGCAGCCAGTGGACTGCGCTCCACAACGACTTCAATACCGCCGAAAAAATCCTAAGGCAGTCCGAGCACATCACTAGCGTGAAAAAGGCCCTTGGCATCTGCTACGGCAAGGCCAAAACCACAACTAGGAAGGGGGTTCTCCAAGTCTGCGGGCAAAACTTCTGGTTCATGATAACCGGAGACGAAGACTTTTACAAGGAAATCGTCGAACCATTGGGGCACAAGGCAAAGGAATTGAACGACGAGTTCGCTGAGAATAAAACGAGGCTCGTCAACAAGTTCACTAAGGAATTCATAACTGATTTTTGCGACGGGAAAGGAGCCATTCTCTGGGAACGGCTCGTAGAATTCAATTCCGGGAACCTGACGGAAAACGATAAAACGGAGTTGCAGCCGGCAGCCAGATAGCTAACGTAAGAAATTCTTGCAGCGCCTGCCGGCTGGCCTGTTTCCTCGGAGGCGCTGCCCTTGCCGGCGATGCGGGGGGGCAAAAGCCGTCGTCGACGCGGGGTTCAAGGACGTGAAAGGATAGACTTGATGGATTTCGCCTCCATGCGCGAAATCTCTGCGTTGAGCGCGATGAGCTCGAGCTTCTTCTGCTGCATCAGCTGCGCCAGCGTAATCTCGTCGATTTCGCGCTTCATGTACCGGTAGCGCAGGGCCTCCATGTCGTGCTCTATCTCAATCCTTCGGGTTATGAGGCGCCGAACGCCGCGTTTTTTGCCGGTGAGCCTGCGGTATGCCAGGTAAAGCAGGTATGCCAAAAACGCGATGCCCAAAAAGGCCATGGCGTAGAAAATCAGGCGGTTTGATGCCGGCTCGCTCTCGAGCACGGAAGTAAGCGCGACCTGCTTGCCCGGTTCGAGCTCGAGGAAATAGATGGAAGACAGGTTTTCGGAGGAGAACAGTAGCGAATAAGTCCCCTTCACCGGCGGGGAAAACTGGCACGAAAAGCCGGATTCCCGGGCATCGCAGGCGCACTGCGAAGGGCCGCTGCACGAGACGGTTATTAGATGAACCGAAGCCGAGCCCATGGCGACGAAATGCGCGGATTCGATAACCCCGGCCGAAGGATAGGTGAGCGAAAGGACCTCGATTTCGGAAAACTCGCTCGCTTGAAGTGCCGAAACGTTCGCGGGAAGGAGCGCCGCAATGTTGGAGGCGGCAATGCAATTGGCCGCGAGCACTGCAACGGCAAACGATAGCGCAAGCCGGATGGCCATGCACTGCATTACCCGGCGCGCGTTAATAATTATGCCGACCGGCCTACTTGAATATCTTCTTGAAAAAGCCCTTGCCTTGCGCGCCTTGCCCGTTGCCGAATTCCTCCAGCAGCTCGCGCTGGCGTTTTGAAAGCTTTCGTGGCACTTCCACGCCGATGCGGACAAGCATGTCGCCGTGGCGGTGCGAGCGCAGGTCGTAAACGCCCTTGCCTTTGAGACGCAGCACCGCGCCTGGCTGCGTGCCCGGGGCGATGGACACTTCGGCCTTGCCGCCGAGAGTGGGAACTTGTGCCTTGCCGCCGAGCGCGGCTGTTGCAAACGGCACGGCAAGCCCGCAGGACAGGTCGGCGCCGCGGCGTTCGAAGTGCTCGTGCGGGGAAACCCTGACTTGCACGTAGAGGTCTCCCGGCTCCCCGCCGCTTTGCTCCGGCGCATTGCCTTTCTTGGCCAGGCGCAGCCTAAAGCCGTCGTCAACGCCTGCAGGGATATCGACTGAAATTCGTTCCGAGCGGCGTTCCTTGCCGTGGCCAAAGCAGTGCCGGCACTGCTTGCTTGCGGACCTTGCGCTGCCGCGGCACTGCGGGCAGTTGGAGATGCTGATGAATTGCGAGTTGCCCAGCCGGCGCACGGAACGCGCCTGCCCGGTCCCGTTGCACGCTCCGCAGGACTCGAACTTGCCGTCCTGCGCGCCGGTGCCGGCGCATTTTTCGCACTCGGCGGTGCGCTCAAAGCGCAGTTCCCGCGAAACGCCAGCGGCAGCCTCCTCGAGAGTCAGCTGCACCTGGGCCAGCAGGTCGGCGCCGCGGCCGCCGCGCATGCCGCCAAAGAGGTCTTCAAAGGCCGAGCCGAAAGGCGATTGGCCCTGCGGCGGCCCAAAGCCCATCTGGCGGAACAGGTCGCCAAAGTCCGCGTTGCGGAAAATGTCCTCCTGCGAGAACCTCTCGCCAAACCCCTCGCCCCCGTACTGGTCGTACTGGCTGCGCTTGGCGGAATCGGACAGCACTGCATAGGCCTCGGAAACCTGCTTGAATCTTTCCTCCGCAGCAGGCGACTTGTTGCGGTCGGGATGCCACTGCATGGCAAGCTTGCGGTAGGCGTCCTTCACCTGCGCGGCCGTTGCATCGCGCGGCACGCCGAGAGTCCCGTAATAGTCTTTCCCCGCCATTTGCGACAACCCTGGATCCTTGTAAAATCAGCTTGCAATTATTGCAATTATCTTGTGGCGGCGGAGAAATTTAAAGGTTGCCTTGAGGCTACGGGCCGGAGGTGCCAATGAGCATCTTGCCGATTATGAACCCGGCATTGTAGGCAATCAGCGAGATGAGTATCATGAACGGCGCGCGCAGGAGGTACTTGACCATCTTGCCCTCGCGGATGATGCCGATTGCCATGGCGGCGATGGTGGTTTGGACCGCGATGAAGACGACGATGAGCGACTTGAGCTGGCCGATGTTGAGGGAAGAGCCTTCCAGCGCGGTGGTGAGGCCCTCGCCGATGAAGCTCACGATGGTGATGGTGAAGCCGAAGATGAACGGCGCCAGGGCGAGGCTGGAAATGTAGAGGAATAGCACGGGCATCATGGTGCGCGAGACGCGCTCGCGCTTGATGCGGATCATGTCCCGCGTGTCGTCGGCGATCGCCTCCATCACGTTGGCAAGGCCGGCTCCGGCGCGCTTTGCGTCCAGGATGATGATTGCGGTGCGCTTGAACAGCTCGCTGCCCGTTTCCGACGCGACGTCGTAGAGGACGTCGTCGAACGGCTTGCCTTCCTTGAGCTGCCGCAGCGCGGCCTTGAGGTCGACGCTCAGCGGCCCGTAGTCCGAGTTGGCGACCTCGTCAAGCGCGTCTTCTGTTGTCCCCCCGGCGCGCAGGATGCTCGCCATGTGCTTGAGCGCGTCGGGAAGGTTGGACTCCACCGCATCGATCCGGCCGCCGCGGATGCTCACGGGGATCATCACCGCCAGCGTAAGGCACGAGACCCATGCGACGACGGCGGTGAGCACGTCGTTGAAGAGCACCAGGAGCACCATCGCGACGAGCGTCGAGACGAAGAACACTCCCAGGACGAAGAGCGTGAATGAAATCTTGTAGCCGGTCGCCGCGTAGTAGCGCTGCAGCTCCTCGAACTTTGCCGTGATGAAGAACTTGCCAGCCATTGTTATCCCGGCTCCATGCGGTTGATGATGAACAGCAGTATGCACATCATGAGGACTATCGCCGCGAAGATTATCACGATGTACTCGAACGGGAAGTTGCCGCCGATGAGGGGAAGCTGCGCTATGCTCGAAAGGATGGTCACCACCACGGGGCCGACGACGCCGACCATGATGTAAATCACGGAAATGAAGTTGAGCTTCTCGGTGAAGTCGCGGACCTTCATGCGCAGCTCGAACGCCACGTCGTCTGCGATGCTGCCGATGGTGTCGGAGAGGTTGCCTCCGGACTTGAGCGCGCGCAGTATCTGCACGCACGACTTTTTCAGGCCCCGGCTTTTCGTGCGCGCCATGAGCCGCAAAAGCGCCTGCTCGGTGCTGTAGCCGCGCTCTATGTCGTTTTGGAGCTTGCCGAACTCCTCGCCGAGCGCGCCGTAGTGCGAGTTGACGATGCTGCCGAGGGCCTTGTGGAAGCTCACGCCCGCCTTGATCTGCGTTGCCAGCTGGCGGAGCGCGAAGGGAAGCTCGCGGTTGATTCTAGTCGCCCGCTCGTTGGCCATCATCGACGGGTATATGATGCCTATGACTATGACCAGGACGGACGAGCAGATGGCTATGAGCGGGGAGAGCACTGCAAGAGACGCGTCGGCCAAGACGAGGCTCACGCTGCCGAAAAGGAGTATCACGCTGATAAACGACGCAGTGGCAGCAGCCGAAACGATGATGAGGTATTCGTCGGGGGGTATGTTTATGCCGCCCGCCTCCAGGTTTTCCTGCAGGTTTTCGGTGAGCGGGATGTCGGCGATGAAATTCGTGATTTTGTCGATTGGCGCCTTTAGCGAGGAGTAAAACCCGCCGACGGCCCCGAGCGCCGCCCCGACGCGCGCGCCGGCGGCCGCGGAAACCCCGCCGCCCCGCAAAGAGACTCTGATTGCCTCCTGCGAGTCGGAAACGCGCTCGCGGATGCTCTCAATGTTGGAGTCGAGCTTTGATGATGCGCGGGAAACGGACTCGCCGGCCTTGAGGCGCTTGATGATCTCCAAGACCCGCTCGCTGTTGGCCTGCGACTGGCGCGGCTCGTCCTGCTCGAGCTCCTTCTTCTCGACTGCCTCGCGCAGCTTGCCCAGCTTTCCGGTCGGCTCGTCCATCAGAGCTTGCCCCTCTTGCGCAGTATATAGCTTTGGGTGACCATGCATACCCCCGCCTGGTCGCGGACCCCGCGCTTGACCAGGTCCTCCAGTATGCGTCGGCGCTCCACCAGCTCGGCGTCCATGTCCTTGACGGCGAGCCCGGAAAACAGCGCAATCGTCTGCAAAAACGCTATCGGGGTGCCGGTCGGCACGAGCTTGTCCTTGGCCGCGTCCCACGTGTATATTATCTGCAGCGACGGCCCGCTCTCGCCCCCATCGATGCACTCCGCCAGCTCGGTCACGCGGCGGATGACGCCCTTGCGCCGGTCGTGTATGCGGTGCTGCATGATGATGAAATTGAGCGCGTTGAGCATGACGTGCGACACGCTGATGGGCGGCGAGCCGAGGCGCACGACAGTCTCCTTGGCGGAATTCGAGTGCACCGTGCCCAGGCAGTTGTGCACGAATATGCCGCCGTTGGTCCCGCTCAAATAAGTGTGCGCGTCCTCTACGGTGAGGTCGTACTGGAATTCCGAAGGCTTGGCAGAACCGAAGGAAACCACGCGTTCGAATGCCACGTCGCCGCCTGAGAGGGCAGTCAAGTGCAGCAATTCCTTGCGGGCGTTCTCAAGCCCGGCGTTGGCCGCTGACAGGAGGGCATACGCGGCGAGGCGGATGCCGTGAACCTGCGTTTTTGACGGCCTGGCGCGGCCCCTGGCATAGGCGTACAACATCTTGCTCCCGATGCCCGCCCGTTCCTCAAAATCGCAAATGGAAATTCCCGACTCTTTCAAGAAGGCCAGCAGGCGCGAAGCTGCGGCCGGCACAACCGCACTGGCAGGGTCTTCCAACGAGTCAGCCAGGGCGTAGCCCAAAACGAGGGTATCGCGCCTGGAGTTGAAGCGTGCCCGCAGCGCATTGCATGCCGCGCCAAGATGGCCGGCCGACGGTGCCCTCGAACCAGTCTCATAGGCCTCCACCACGGACCGAGTCGAACCAAACCCTGCTTCGATGGATAAAGCCAGCTGGGTCATGCCCAGCGCGCCACGGATGCCGGCAAGAACCGTTCCCACCGGGTAAACGTCAGAGTTGGGGTTTGCAACGCCCGCCCGCTCCAAAATCGCCTCCAGCCGCTGGCCTTTCTTGGGATGCGTGAAACCTATTTTTTCGCGAAACTTGAGCAGGTTGTCCGCGCCGTATATCGTAAGCTGAAGTGAAGGCCGCCCTTGCGAATCGTGCATTCCATAGACGCGGCTGGCGATTCCGAAGCGCAGGAGCATTCCCTTGACCTGGGATACGAATCTCGCGTTTACGGAAGAAAGGCGCAGGCTGCCGCCGCGCAGGACGCAAGCGCAGCCGCCGGAGTCGAAAGCGCCCCTGACGAAGGCCGCTGCCTGAGCGTCCGGGGATTCGAGTATGCAGTCCGGCACGCGAAAGACGAATGTCTTGTTGCCGTATGGAACGCCGAGCCTGCGCAGAGCCTCGGAGAGGGAAGTCGAATGGATGGAGCCGACAAAAGAGCTGCGCCTGGGGACATACTTGAAGCGGAACTTCGCCTCCGGGCAGGCGGCCGCGAACCCCTTGCCGAACGCCTCGGCCACATCCCCCGAGTCGGTATAGACTCCCGCGAAGCCCCGCCGCAGGTGCCCGTCCGCCAGCAGCACCCCGATGGAATACGCTAACTCAACCGAGATTTCGCCGATTCTCGCAGTGCTTTTCCCGATTTTTTCCTCAATGGGGGAGGTAAGAGGGAAAGGGGCGGTGGAAACGCGCTTGGGTACGGCAATCCTGTCTCCCGGCCGTATTTGCTTGAAGTGCACCTGCTCGAGGAAGCCTCGTTGGGAAAGCCGAAACACCGGGTGGTCCCAGGATAGGCGGATGTTCCTGCCGCTGTCGGTCCTCGCCTCCAAGACGCTTTCCTGTGGTGCGGACTTGCGCCGCCAAATGCGGCTGACTGGCTTGTGCACCGAACGCAAGGTTGCGGTATCCAGGGCAATGACTTGCGGCTTAGTGGCGGCGTTGG
Source organism: Microcaldota archaeon (assembly GCA_043807785.1). Classification (GTDB taxonomy): domain Archaea; phylum Micrarchaeota; class Micrarchaeia; order Norongarragalinales; family SBBD01; genus JAZDGU01. Next base: position 17,917 of record JAZDFO010000020.1, read on the forward strand.
AAAGGTCGATGTACTCGAAGCCCTCCTCTTGCACAATCCTGCCGAGGCTACGGCTTTGCTCGAAAAACTGTTCGAACTGCGGCATGCCGCCCGAAGCGAGGTACAGCGGCTCATTGGCCTGCGCAGTGCCGTTATGGCCAGTGTTCATTGCCGTGAACATCGTGAAGCCCTCCGCGCCGCGGATTTCGCCGACGATGACGCGGTCGGGCCGCATCCTGAGCGAGTTTTTTACCAGCGTGTCCATGCTGATTTCGCCGGTGCCTTCCACGCTCGCGGGCCGCACTTCCATGCGGATCCAGTGCTCAAGCGGCATACTCAATTCCGCAGTGTCCTCAATGCTGACGATGCGCTCGTCGGACGGGATGAACGACGCCAAAACGTTCAAAGTCGTGGTTTTTCCACAGGCAGTCCCGCCCGCCACGAGGATGTTCGCGGGCCTCGCGCCAAGGCCGTCGCCGACCAGCCACAGCAGCGCCGCGACGTCCAGGTCGAGTGTGTTGGCATTGATAAGGTCGACTATGGTAAGGGGGTCCTTGCGGAACTTCCTCAGCGTGAGCGTCGAGCCGTCAATGCTCGCCGGCTGGATTGTCGCATTCACGCGCGAGCCGTCCGGCAGCCTCGCATCCAGCAGCGGGGCCTGGTTGTCGATGCGCCTCCCTATGGTGCGGCCCATCTTGTCGATGATGTTGCGGATGTCCTTGTCGTCGTAGAAGACTATGTTGGTCTTCATCATCTCGTACTTGCGGTGGAAGACGAACACTGGCTTTTGCGGCCCGATTATCATTATCTCCTCGAGCTGGTCGTCCTGGATGAGCTCGTCGATGATGCCAAAGCCCGCCATTTCCTTGACAACCGCCTCCGCGTAGAACTCCTTGGCGTGTATCGGGATGTGCAGCTCGGGCGTCGCCTCGATGATCTGCAGTATCTTCTCGAGGTACTTATGGCGCTTTTCCTTCGCCGTGCTCCCCAGCTCTTCCCCGACCACGCCGCTGGCAATCTCGAGCAGCGTGTTGATGAGCGCCTTTTCCTCGCCGCGGTAGTGGGGCGCGGGTATCTCGTACAAATAGAGCGGGTCGCCGGGAAGCTTGGAAATGCGCACGGAGCCATAGCTCTCGATCAGGATTTTTTCCGCAGCGGGGCTTTGCTGCACCACCGGCTGCTCCGGCGCTGCCCCGGCAGGCTCGGCAACCGCCTCCCTGATGCTGTCCGCCTTGGACTTCGATGAAGCCGCCTCGGCCTTGGCGCGAGAGAGCGCCTCGTTCAAGTCCATGCCGCCATTATGCGGGGGCTGTTGAAAAAGCTTTCCCTGACGGCAGGCCAAACGCGGGCTTGGGCGGGATTGGCGCACCACACGGCGGGCCCGACAGCCCGGGACGGCAATAAGATTTATATAGAACACCCGAATGATTGTTGCGAACTGGTGGTTTTCATGAAAGCATATCAAGTATTCGCATTTATCGTGATTTCCGTATTGATAGCGCATGCCGCCTATGCAGCCTCTGCGAACGCCAAGGACGCAAGGCACCCGCTGGCGGCGGCGCTGCTAAAAGAACGCCCGGGGCTGGAGAAAATCTCGCAATGCGCCAGCGCAGCTGACAAGGCGGCCTGCTACAAGGGGTTCAAGCCCGCGCTGACGGATTACGCCAGGCAGGCGATTGCACGGGCCGCCGCGATTTCGGCAAAACTCAACAACGCCAGGGAACTGGGCGCCGGCGCGGACAAAATCAAGCAATTCATCGACGGCAAGAAAGCCGCGTTTGACGCCGCCAATACCCCGACCGAGCAGAAGGCAATCCTCAAGGACGCGCGCGACGCGTGGAAGGAATTCAAGAAGAACGCCACGGAAAAACTCCTCGAGGCCCACAAGAACCGCGCAAAAGCCATAAAGGCAAGGCTGGCCAACCTCAACAAGACCATTGACAAGCTCAAGGCCGCCGGCTACGACACTGCAGCGCTGGAGGCGTCGATTGCAAGCGACCAGGAGCTACTCGACGATGTATTGACGGCGGCGACGCTTCCCGAGCTGCGGCAGGCCCTAAAAGACGCCTTCGACGGGCTGCAGGAAACGCGCAAGCTCATTGCGGCAGTTAGGAGCCAAATAAGGCACCCGCCGGGCGCAAACGCGACGGCAACGCCAACGCCTAGTGCGACTGCAACGCCGACCGAAGAGGCAACGCCTTCGCCTTCAATAAACGCCACGGCAACGCCCACCGAGGAAGCCACTCCCACGCCTTCCGTTAACGCAACTGCCACCCCGACGGAAACGCCCAGCCCGACTCCGGAGGTTACGCCGAGCGCAACACCAACGCCAGTGCCGACGCCTTCTCCGACTCCCACCCCGACACCGCAGGCGACTCCGACTCCCGAAGCAAACGGAACCAACAGCTCATAGGTGAATGCAAATGAAAACCGGTATTTTACTCGCCGCCGTGGCAGCAATCCTGCTGTTGGGGTGCACGCAGCAGCCCGCGCCGACGGCAACGCCAGCTGCGACCCCGGTTCCCACCATCGCAGCGACCGCCACGGCACAAGCTACGGCTACTGCGGCGCCCACCGTCGACACCTCGCAAGCCGAACAAGAGCTGGGCGACGCGGCAAACGAGCTCTCCGACATGGAAAACACTGCCGGCGGCCTCGACGACGCCGAGTTGAACATTTCAGACGACGACCTCAACGCGCTGGGATGATGAAATGGACGCAAACACGCAAATCGCAGCCGCATCCGGAGTGCTCACTGTGGGGGTCATCGCATTCGGGTACACGCTCAAGAAGATGACGCGCGTCTCGCACAAGAAAATGGGAGTGATGGAACGCAGGCTCGACGACCTCAACGTGTACATCCGGCACGTCGGCGACGACCTAAACGGGCTGCGCGCGGGGATTTCGCGGAAAATCGAGGCAGAGGAAGGGCGGGCGAGGATTTCTGAATCCGCCCAGTTTTTGGCCACTGAAGAAAAAGAACGCGCAAGGGCAATCGCATAAAAGGGGGTTGGGAAAAAATGGCTTTCATCGAAGGCATCGGGGACATAACAGCCCTGCTGTTCGTAATAGTCGTGGCGGCACTGGCGTGGATGATTAAGCTCGCATACGACCTCAAGCACCTAGTGGTAAAGCGCGGGCGGCACGTCGAAGGCAAGGTCGCGCTCCTGGAAGGCAAGGCAGTGCTTACCCGCCGCGAAGTCGTCGACCTGCACAAGTCGCTTCACCAGAAGATGGACATCTCGGAATTCGACAAGCGCATGGACGGCCTAATCGAACTCGTCGGCGGCAGGAAGAAGGA
>JAZDFO010000021.1:0-8352 GCA_043807785.1 Microcaldota archaeon
GTCATGGAAGGCACGCCGGCAGTGCAAGGGCGCATCGCGGGAGTGTTCCCCAAGGACGAAGGCATACAGATGCTCATGAAGCAATTCGGATTGAGCTACAGGCGCGACGTGGACACCAAGCGATTGAAGCTCAACAAGAAAGGCAGCAGGAAGGACGCGGAATTAAAGGGAAGCGGGAAGTACATCGAGTGAAACAGCGGGCTAGGCGCTTTTTTCTTCGATTACGGCTACATTCTTGAAACCAGACCGGATGAGGCTCTTTGCAGCCAAGTCCACGCATACATTTCTTCTTTCACCTAGGACAGAAATCCGCGATTTTACACTTATCTTGCGCGCCAACGAATAGGAAAACGCATTGCCCAGAAAAAAAGGCATTACGCGTGTTTCAACTAGCCGGTCGCCAAGCCGGCTGCGCGCAAATGCGATAAGGTTCATCTGTAACCGAGAGCCATAGGCGATGATTTTTTTCGCAGTGTGTTCAGGCACCCCCATAGTTTCAATAGTGTTTTGATGGGAAAAAGTTAGTTCCGGCGGATGCAAGTATACCAGCAACGCTCCCGGAGTTCTTGAAACACTACGCACCTCGTTGCGGTATATGCGAGCCCGGGCAGCCATACTGCACAAAATCCGCTGAGCAGCCGCATTCCCGACGGCAGCCGCCGAAAAACGCCTTTCCCGTACAGGGATTCGCAGCGACTCCAACGGCAAGTCTCGGGGATAAAGAATTGAAGAATGAGGATGGACTAACACCTTCACCTCTGGCGCTTCTTGTGGCGCCATAGATTTCCTCCGAGCTGGCGGCATGCTAAAGAATGCAACCGAAACCAAGATAAAGACGAGCAACGCGAAACAAAATGAGAATCCTGTTTTTGTGGCAACCGCAACCAGTGGAGGCTGGTTGTGCCGTTGCGAAGAAGCGACGGGATACCCTGGGAATCAGCTGTATTTGGTAACGATTTTTTTCAGGATTGAAATAAACTCCTGGGTGTCAACGAAATAATTTGGATACGCTTTTTCCAAATCGGCGCTCTCTGACCCTACGAGAACGACGTCGTATTCTTTTTTACCGCGGTACCGCTTCTCGGCTTCGTCGTATTCGCTTATTGCCTTCTGCTCTTGCTGCCGGGTATACCCGGTTATATTGAGTCTTTCCCCGGTGATGTCCAATTCCAGCAGGAAATACTGGAAATTCTGAAACTTCGGGGAATGTTTCACAGTATTCCTGAAAATTTTAATGGCATTAGTCCAGCTCGACATCTCGGATACGACGTTCAATTCTGATTCCTTCTTCTTAATTTCCAGGTAAAGCTCCCTCTCATCGGACGGGGTGTTCGAAACCGGGGGGCAGTTTTCCATTTTTGCCAAGGCGGCGCTAACCAACCGAAAGAAGTCAGTCCATTCCGGCGAGCCTTCGCTTGATTTTATTGCCTGGCGGGTGAAAAACCCCACCGTTTCAACTGCGGTGGCCCAAAGATGCTGTAATTTCGAGCGTATTTGAATTTCTACAAGCAGGTCATTGAATTCCGCCTTCCCCTTATCGCTGGCATATTTGTAAATCAGGTGGATACCCCTATACCCGTCTTCCTTGGGAGCAGCAATATAGTCCTTCAACCCCACCCGCTTGTGTTTCAAGTCTCCCTTCAAATAATGTTCGTCACATAATTTTCTTGCAAAAACAACATTTGATAAAATCGCCCGGCAGCCGCCAATGTCTTGCATTTGAGATAGCTGCATGGAGGGGCGACGGCCGTGGTAGCTTCTCGCCAGTTTTTTCAAGATGGCCGGAACGCGTTTTAAGCGTTGCGCAGTCAGTGCTTTCGGGTCAACAGCCAGAGCAGAGTTTTTTAAACGAATTTTGAACACGTGCATTGGATAGCTGTGGCATGCACGCCAATTATCCAGGACTACTATTGCTTGTTCTATTTCTTCCGGCTGGGCTTGCCCACTTATCAGAACGTCGCCGGCATGGTCGATTTCACTTTTTTTATACCCTTTCGGCTTAATCCAGGCCATAATACGATAACCCCCTATAAATATATAAACCTTGTTTGCGCGGTTGGCGGATAGAGGTAAAATACAGATACCCAAGGCATTTGTTTCAGTTTGCGCGGTCGAGGGCAAGAGGCACAACCGACCCTTACGCAACATGTGACGCAGCTAACGCGCGCTTAACTGACAGCCTGCAAACGTGCAAAATAGTCTTCACGCCATGCATGATGCCGACCGCAAGGGAAATAAAGCAGAGCCCGCCTGAATGTTTTTGAGAATCCTGATTTTTGGCAACCGCAACCAATGGGGGCTAGTTGTGCCGCGTTGAAGAGAATGCGGCAGGGTTGAGCGGGTGTGCGAAAGAGAAAAGGGCCTCTCGGGATTGGGGCAGGTAGTCTTGGCAGCAGGGCGCAGGTGTCTGCCGAGCTGCTCATCGTCATCGCCGCAGTCACGGCGCTGGCAATCGTGCTGGTAAGCCAATTGCAGCAGTCGGCAAAGACGGGCGCGGCGAATTTGGAGAAGAAAACCAAGAACGCCTGGGACGAAGTCGACAAGATAAAGTGAAGGGGCTTGACGAGCTTGATTTCAAAATCCAGCAGGGCGCAGGCGAGCGCCGAGCTGCTCATCATATTGGGCGCGCTGGCGGCGTTCTTTGCGGTATTGGCCCCCGCGGCGGCGCAGGCAGTTGGAGCGGCAAAAGCAGCCGCGGCAATGCAGGCGCAACAGGTTGCGGTGGAAAAAATCGCGGCACTGGCGGGCCAGACGGCGCTCTTGGCCGGCAGCACGCTGGAGGAAAGGGTTTGGATAGCGGTTGAGAGCGAATTTCGGGCGGCAGACGGGAGGGTGACGCTTGAATTCGAGGCCGGGGGGAAGAATAAAACGGTTGAACGGGAGGCGCCGGGGGTGGCGGCATCGAGTGAAAAACTCTCCACAGGGGAGTGGATTGTGCGCGCAAGCAGTGGCAGGCTGGGCTTTTCGCACGAAAAGTAAGTAATTAAAAGGTTCGGCTGGAATAGAATTGCGACTTAAACAAAAGGTGGGTTTCTGATGATGAAAATATCTGACCTCAAGCAAGGCTCTTCCAACGTCGAGGTAAAGGGAGAGATAGTGGACATAGAGCAGCCCCGCGAAATCAACAAGATGGGCCGCACGCTGCGCGTAGCCAACGCCACGATAAAGGACGAGAGCGGCTCGATAACGCTAACGTTGTGGAACGACAGCATCGACGCCGTCCAGCCGGGGAACACCGTGCATATCACCAACGGCTACGTCAACACATGGCAGGACAAGACGCAGCTCACGCTGGGCAAATTCGGCAAGATGGAAGTCGAGTAGACTCCGTCAATCACAACACAAGCCCGACAGCCGCGCCCATAGCCTTCAACGCCAGCCTTGGCTACCGGCTAAATATTGGACAGAATTCGCTAAACAGAGTTACCCTATAGAGTCCAACCCGCCCGTAAACGGCAAACAAACGCTTTAAATTCAATTCCCTTCTTTACTAAACGCAGGTGAATGAAATGACTGGAAACCCCAGAAGGATGCCCACAGAAGAATTTTTAAAATTACACGGATGGACTGCCACACGCCCCGGATTTGGGGGCAGGGTTGACCTTGAAGGGAGAGAGATTGACCGGTATAAGTCAATTGGATTTGAACGAGAATCTGAAAAAAGTACGAGCGACGATGGATTCCTTAGGGCATTAAATGCTCATTTGAGAGGCGGAAAAGTGAGAGACATATGGTCGTCTGGGCATAGACGCGTTGCAGTCCATTGGAATACCGGAGAACACAGAGTTCTCGATGCACTCCATAAGAATTCGTGGCCGAAAAAAACAGAATAGCACCAGATGATGGAGCCCGCTTCCGCCAATGCCCATCACCCGGAAAGGCAGGGCTTCAAAGTTAATTGAAGCTGAACGAATAGGCCGGGAATCGAGCCAACTTCTAAAAACTCAAGGCATTCCGGCCTACTACACTAGAAGCGCTTGGGCATCGGCAAGCCGGCATTGCATTTCGGTTAGCCGTGGCCAGGGCAAGATGGAGGGGCTGGCGCGGGCCTTGCACTCGAATGCCTCCCTAGAAGCGCTCGGGCTCGCCAGGGGCACTGCCGGTTGCGCGCCCGTCGGGCTCGGCCAGCACGCGCGGGAGAGTGAGGGCCAGGAACACCAGCACGATTATTGCCTCATACATGGCACTCGCCTTTAGGCCTCAAAACCCCACTCGCTGCTGCCGATGACCCAGCCGACTACGAACAGCCCCAGCCAGAACATCTCCTCCATCTCCCTCACCTTTAGGGTTTGCCCACGCCTACTGCCCGCCACAAGGAATATATATTTTTGCTACATAGTAAATATATTCTATTGAAAGTATGCACTTAGGTGAAAGAGTATGGATGAAGCCGAGGTTGCCAGGCGCGTGCAAAAGACGGGCGGGGGCACGTTTGCGGTATCGCTGCCCAAGGAGTGGGCCTTAGCGCAGGGCGTGGTGGCAAAAAGCACGGCGTTCATTACCGCCAACCCGGACGGCAGCCTCACGTTGCGCGCGCGGCGCAGCGACACTGAAAAAAAGCGGCTGGTGGAGACCGGCACGGACGTGGAAAATTCGCTTAGGAAAGTCATTTCGGCATATGTGAGCGGGGCGGATGCAATAGTGGTGAAGGGCGCGCTTGCCGCAACCGTGTGCGAAGAGGCGAGGGCAAGGCTAAGCGCCCTGGAGACCATCGAGGAGAGCGGCGACGAGGTCACGCTGCAGGTTTTCGAGAAAGGCGAGGGGTTCACCCTCGACGGCGTGCTCAAGAGGATGCACGTGGTCGTGCTCGCGCTGTTCGGCGTATCAAGGCAGTTGTTTGAGAAGGGCACGGCACAGACGGGGGAGGCGGAGAAGAGGGAGCGCGAAATCGACCGAATGTACTTCCTTGCGCTTCGGGGGGCCGTGAGAGCCCGCGGGGGCCTTCCCGAGGCGCTGCACAAGGCGTTCGCGGCAAAAGCGCTCGAGGACATTGCCGACAACCTCGATGAGGCGTGCAGGGAAGGCGCGGCGGTCGCGCCCAACGCCAGGATTGTTTCACTGGTAGAGCAGGCGGAGGAAACTTACAGGGCGTGCTTTGAGACGCTCTACCTTGGGAGGTATTCGGAGAGGAGGTTTGCGCTGGTGGGCGAATTGGAGGACAAACTGAGGTTGGAAACAGACGAGCTGATGAAGGCCGTCAAAAAGCCAGGCAAGGCGCTGGCGATGAAGGGCGTGCTCGAACGCCTCCAGGACATCGCGGAATACTCCAAGGACCTGCTTGAAATCGGAAGCGACGTCACGGAGTTCCGCAAAGGCTCGCCGGAGAAAGGCGGCCCGCTCAAGCGAGAGTGAGTTCGGCTGCGCCGGATTCGGGTTCGCCAAGCGGCAAAGGGTTAAAAAGCGGCCTGGCGTAGAGGCGGGATATGGAGCCGCTCAAGGTCAAGATTGCAGGCGAAATATCGCTCTCGAAGGACCCCGGCGCTGCGATGAAGAAATGGCGGGAAGTCTTCGACATCTCGCAGACCGAGCTTTCCACGCACCTCAAGATTTCGCCAAGCACCATTTCCGACTACGAAAGCAACCGCCGCAAGAGCCCGGGAATCGCCGTGATTCACCGGTTTGTCGACGCGCTGTTCGACATTGACGGCAGCAAGGGCGGGGAAGTGTCAAAGCGCTTCCGCGAAAGCGACGACACCAAGGCGCTCTACGAGGCAATCGACTTCCTCAAGCCCGTCAACGCCAAGGACTTCGCAAAAATCCTCAACTGCAAGGTCGTCGCGTGCGGCGAAAAGCTCGAGCAGCGCAACCTGTTCGGCATCACAATACTGGACAGCATCAAGATGATCCTCGAGCTGCCGTACGAGAGCTTCATCAAGATATACAGCGGCACCAGCGAACGGGCGCTGTTGTTTCAGCACGTGAGCACCGGCCGCAGCCCCATGATTGCCGTGCGCGTCACCCCAATGAAGCCCGCGGTGATAATCCTCCACGACATAACGGAAGTCGACAAGCTCGCGATAAAAATCGCGGAAAGCGAGGGCATCCCGCTGCTCACCACTAAAATGCCGCTCGACGATTTGCGCAAGGCCGTCAAGGACATGACGATTTGAAGTAGAAACGACGGTTAACTCTAAATAGTATATAAACAACAATACAGCAAAGTATTTCCGTTTATATATAACAAACACAATAGAATCGAAAGCTGTATATACTATAAAAATTCAATTAACAGCGTGAATGAAAAGACGCTCATAGATTTCCTCGCGCTGCGCAACCCCTGGTGGAACGACAGAACGCGGTTTCCCTCCAACAAAGTATACCCGTTTAAACGGCGTGATTTTTTCTTTCTCCAAAGACAATACGACGTCACGGAGGCAACGGTCATTGTGGGCCCCCGGGGGGTAGGCAAATCCACAATATTGTTTGAATTAATCCGAAAACTCCTGTCACTGCCAGATGAAATGGAGGCAGGAAGCGCTTTGGATGCAAACAGCCTTCCGGCTCCAGAGGTAGATGGAGAACGCATACTCTACCTGATTTTTGACGACCCCAACATCAAAAAACAGGCGCTTGTGGAGCTTCTTACCACGTACGCCAAACTCGTCCTCAACGAGGACCTGGCCGCCCTCAAAAAGAAGATTTTCGTGTTCTTGGATGAGATCCAGGAACTCGATAACTGGGGAAGCCAGGTGGCGAGCATCCAGAATCTCGGCTACCCCATCAAGTTCTTTGTTTCGGGTTCACCGGCCCCGCAGTTGCTTGACCAGGCGGCTCAAGCCGCACGCAGAATTGCGGTATACCGGATGCCTCCGATGAAGTTTTCTGACTTCGTCAGATATAAGTTCAGAAAAGACGAAAAGTTAATTGAATTGCTAAAAACACTCCGGGACTGGCGAAAGGAAGCAATCGACGCGTACAAGAAAAACGACCCAATCAAAGTGCACACGATATTTTTGAGGCTATACACGAAACTCAAGCCATGGCAAACCGGCATCGAACTGCACTTCGAAGAATACCTGGTAAAAGGAGGCTACCCCGCATTAATGGATGAGCCGGATTTCGTCGTCTGCGCGGAAAAACTCAAGGAAACATTCTGGCTTGGCTTTAGACAGGACGCGATCAAAGCCAGGGGCGTAGGCGACCCTGATGGATTGTTCGCACTCGCCAGATACATAGCCGCCATCTCCGGCCAACGGACAAACATGGCTTCGCTTCAACGCAATGCATCGTTAAGCATCAACACCGACTCGCTCAAACGATACATTTACCACCTTGAAAGCGGGATGCTAATCTCCCGGGCGGGGCACTACTCCAGAACGAACAAAACGAGCCCCACTTTCAAGGTTTACATGACAGATGTTGCGTTGCGTAATCTGCTCGTCGGGCGCCTGAATTTGTTGTTAAGAACGGATGAGAAGGAATACGGGCAGTCATTGGAAACTGCGGTCTATGACCACATGTTAAGGCTGAAACACAAGGCATTCCCAGACGCGCCGCTTAGTTATTGGATGGAAAAACGCAGCGGCAAGGAAGTGGACATCATAGCAAGGCTCAATGGGACAACCATGCCAGTTGAAGTAAAAAAAGAAGACTCTCCAGACGAACGGGACGCCCCGGCCCTGACGAGATTTTGCGGAAAGAGCGCAGTTGGAACGGTAGTGTGCGGGAAGAAACTGGAGCGGGCAGGCCAACTCGTGTTTGTTCCCCACTGGCTCTTTTTGCTAATTTGTTGAATGCCGGCGCGCAGGCACACACACACCACCAGGATTGCGACGAAGGCCCTTGCGGACGGCGACTGGGTGGAAGTGGATGCCACCAATGGGACTGTGAGGAAAAACCGGGACACGAAAGAGGCAGGCAAAAGGAATTTAAGCCGGGGCTGAGATAGCGCGTCATGAACCTGCTTTTCGTGCTCAGCGTCGCGTTGTTTGCCGCCGGATTCGCGTATGTTGCGGCAGGCAACTTTGATTTCGCCGTTGGAGAATTCAAGGCCGAGCCCGGCATTGCAATTCACCCGCCGTACTACTTCAACCCGCAGGAAATCTCGAGCCAGTTCAACGCGTTCTTCTTCGTATTCTTATTCTCTCTACTGTTTTTCGGGCTTTCCGCGCCGGTTGCGCTGGCAATCGAAGGCGCAAAATACGGCACGATGCTTTCAAGCGCCGCCCCAAACGCGTTCGACTTCGCCTTCGCGATACCACAGGTGCTGGCGGCTTATTCGGCGATACTGCTCGGGCAGGGCGTGTTCAACGACTTCGGGAGCGAAAAAAGCGTCTTCGACGCCTGGAGCGTGGCACTCAAGTACTTCATCGCGGGCCTGGCGCTCACCGCCGCGCTCGCGGCAACAAAATA
>JAZDFO010000022.1:0-6046 GCA_043807785.1 Microcaldota archaeon
ATCTGCCACCAGGTGCATCTCGAGCGCTTCGCCGCGCCGGGGAAGACCCTGCTTGGAAGCGACTCGCACACTCCGACTGCAGGAGGAATTGGTTCGCTTGCAATCGGCGCCGGCGGCCTCAACGTCGCGGTGGCGATGGGCGGCGGGCTATTCTACCTCAAGATGCCGAAAATCGTGGGCGTAAAGCTTGTCGGAAAACTGGGCCCGTGGGCGAGCGCAAAGGACGTCATCCTTGAACTTCTGCGGCGGCTGACCGTAAAAGGAGGCGTCGGCAAGATAATGGAATACTACGGCGACGGGGTCGCAACCCTGTCGGTGCCAGAGCGGGCTACGATAACCAACATGGGCGCGGAACTTGGCGCGACGACATCAATATTCCCCAGCGACGGCATAACCAAAGACTACCTTCGCCGGCAGAAGCGCGAGAAGGACTATGCGCCGTTGGCCGCAGATGCAGACGCCAAATACTTGGAAGTAATCGAAATCAACCTTTCCGACATCCAGCCGATGGTTGCCAAGCCCCACTCGCCTGACGCAGTAGTGCCCGTCAGCGAAGTCGCAGGCACTCCGGTCCAGCAGGTCATCGCCGGAAGCTGCACCAACTCGAGCTATAAGGACTTGATGACCGTCGCATTAATGCTCAAGGGCCGCAGGGTCTCGCCCAACGTCAGCTTCGTGGTGGCCCCCGGCAGCAGGCAAGTCCTCCAGCAAATCACGGAAAGCGGCGGCTTGGCGCTCCTCATCCGAGCAGGCGCGCGCGTCATCGAGAGCGCGTGCGGGCCGTGCATCGGCATGGGGCAGGCGCCGCCCAGCGCGGGAGTGTCGCTGCGCACGTTCAACCGCAACTTCGAGGGAAGAAGCGGCACAAAGGATGCAATGGTCTATCTCGTCAGCCCCGAGGTTGCAGTGGCAAGCGCGATTGCAGGCAAGATTGCCGACCCGCGGGAATTGGGAATGCCCCCGCAGGTCGAATGGCCGCAGGAATTCGCCGTCGACGATTCCATGATACTGAAGCCGCCGGCGGACGGCTCGAAAGTGGAAATCCGGCGGGGGCCGAACATCAAGCCGCTGCCCGAGTTTCGGCAGATGCCCGACAGACTGGAGGGCGAGGTTCTCATTAGGCTCGGCGACGGCGTCACCACCGACGCAATCATGCCCGCTGGTGCAAAGATTTTGCCCCTGCGCAGCAACATCCCGGCAATCTCGGAATTCGTGTTCTGCAATGTCGACGCCGGCTTTGTCAAGCGCACCAAGGAAAAGGGCGGCGGGTTTATTGTAGGCGGCGAAAACTACGGCCAGGGCAGCAGCAGGGAGCACGCCGCGCTCGCGCCGATGTACCTTGGGGTAAAAGCCGTCATCGCCAAGTCCTTCGCAAGGATTCATGCCGAAAACCTCGTCAACTTCGGCATCCTGCCGCTCACGTTTGCCGACCCCGCGGACTACGACGCAATCAAGCAGGGCGACAAAATCGAAATCGACGCGAAAGCCGCCCTCGAGACAGGAAAAACTGAATTCACGGTTAAGATAAACGGAAAGGAAGTGGCGCTGCGGCATACGTTATCGCCGAGGTTTGTCAAGGTCGCGCTCGCCGGCGGGCTGCTGAACTACACGCGCGAGACCAACAGGAGATAAGCGTGGGGGGCGCATCTAATGAACTGTCTGAAATCCGCCATATCCTAGCGAGCGATGATAGCCTGGAAGAGCATTATAGCAAAGAAGTGGTTTTTCAAAGAAAGTTGCAAATGAAAAGAGAGGAGTTCAAGGAAGACATACTCAAAAAAAGACTCGCACTAAAAAACGTTTCATACAGGATGCTCAAAAGCATTCCCTTCGAGTTGACGCCGCATTCGATGAACCCGGTAGGCTATGCCTCGCTTCTATTAGCTGCAGCAAAGGCAACAGGAGTCGAGCGGAAGGAAGAGAACACGCGAGCGTACCTAAACAGGGCGCTACGTGGAAAAAACGTGTGCGTCATTGGATCGCGTTTTGGGGCGCTCCAAAAAGTATTCGAGCTTTTCGGCGCAAACACGTATGGAGTTGATACAGACCGAGCGGGTGTTGATTTCGCAAAAAGGGAAGGGCTAGAGGCAGCGCACGGCTCGGCTGAAGAAATTGATAGGCTTTTTTCCGGGAAGCGCCCCGATTTTATTGTTTCATATCAGTTCTTTGACCCCAGATATTGGGAATCGGAAAGGCCGGAATTAATGAAAAAGCTGGAGGACATCCAGAGAGGAATCTCAAGGCATTCCACGAATAAGACAATCCAGATTCATGATACTATCGGACCGCCGACCAAGTTCCACGGAACAACCACAATTTCAACCCAAAGGGAAGAAAACGACCACGTAATAGTAATATTAAAAAAAATGGCAATCAGGCGACAGGTTTCTTAAATTTGATTGAGGCAAAGAAGAGGGGGGATTTTTTATGGCGGTATTTCCTAGTGCGCCGGCAGACGGCAAGGCAATAGAATTCAAGGGAGGCAAACTCGCCGTGCCCGACAACCCTGTAATCACTTTCCTCGAGGGCGACGGCAGCGGGCCGGACGTGTCGCGGGCCATGAAGAAGGTCGTCGACGCGGCGGTAAAGAAGACGTATGGCGGCAAGAGGAGAATAGCGTGGTACACGGTCCCGGCCGGAGAAGGCGCAGTAGCGGAATTCAATGACGTGTTGCCCCAAGCGACGGTGGATGCCATCAGAAAGTATCTTGTCGGCATAAAAGGCCCGCTTACGACTCCGGTTGGCGGGGGTTTCCGCAGCCTCAACGTCACGCTGCGCCAGCTACTCGACCTATACTGCTGCGTGCGGCCGGTTAGATACTTTACGGGAATACCCAACCCGATGAAGAACCCGGAAAAGCTCAACGTCGTGATTTATCGTGAGAACACAGAGGATGTTTACGCCGGCATCGAGTGGGAGCAGGGCACGCCCGAAGCCAAGAAGGTAATCGATTTCCTCAACGGAACCATGGGCAAAAAAATCCGCCTGGATTCCGGCATCGGCGTCAAGCCCATGAGCATCACGGGAAGCAAGAGGCTCGTAGAAGCAGCCATCCGCTACGCAATCGCGCACAAAAAGAAATCCGTGACTCTCGTGCACAAGGGCAACATCATGAAGTACACGGAAGGCGCGTTCATGAAGTGGGGGTATGAAGTAGCCAAGGAAAAATTCCCGCAGGAAACCGTCACCGAGAAGGAAGTCGCCGAGCAATACAACGGAGTCGTGCCTGCAGGAAAAATCATCATCAAGGACCGCATCGCCGACTCCATGTTCCAGCAGGTGCTGCTGCGGCCCGACGAATATGAGGTCATCGCGACACCGAATTTGAACGGCGACTACCTTTCCGACGCTTGCGCGGCGCAGGTCGGCGGGCTGGGAATCGCACCGGGAGCGAACATCAACTTCATGACGGGCCATGCGATGTTCGAGGCAACGCACGGGACAGTGCCGAAATACGCTGGCATGGACAAGATAAACCCCGGCTCGATAATCTTGAGCGCGGTAATGATGCTTGAATACCTTGGGTGGAATGAGGCCGGCGACCTCGTCACGGCATCGTTCGAGGAGACGATCGCGCAGAAGAAGGTAACCTACGACCTCGAGAGGCAGATAGATGGCGCGACGCTCGTCAAATGCAGCGAGTTTGGCGACGCGATGATTGAGAATATGGATTAGATTTACAGGGACTTGAAGGGCGATTGAAGATGGTTGAACGGGCAGAAAAGGTTGCCGGACAAATTGCCAGGAAAACAATGGAATGGTATCCCGGCCAATACACGCACATTCATGGCTATGAAGGAACATTTAAAGGAAAATTCGCCGAGGTGGGCTTTGAACGGCTCTTGGGTGGCGTGGTCAGTAAGGCAATTGCGGCCCGCATCCTCGAAACCCCAAAAAACCCGGTGCGTTTGCGCAATAATGAAATGCAACCCCCGGTAAAATCAGATGAACTCAAGACGACAGGCATATTTCATCCTCAAAACCTCGCTTTTGAAACAAGGCTGTGGTTTCGGGCCTTGGCTAGAAAGCGGCTAATGAAACTCCATGGGGATGAACAGATGAGCGTGGAAGATGGACGACGGTGGATGCAGTTTGGCGAAGCAATATCAAGAATCGAGGATGGCATCGTCACTGACGCAATCGAGAAGGCACAAGGGAAGGGTAAACCTTTCATCAACAAAATGACGGGAATGCAGGGATGGCATTTGCCGCATGAGACGGCCGAACAAGCGATACTTGATGCGGCAGTAGCGGCGAGCAGGGCCGCCAAAGGCTTTGGGACAGGACAAACAGGACAATTTAGGGAAATAGTTGAAGCCATGCGCAACGCCCGCGCAAAGCCCAAAAACAGCTCAGCGGGACAGCGGCTGAAACGATGGGGAGCAAGGTTGCCGGAGAGGATTAACCGGGCTGCGAAAGACCATTGGGCACGAAAATATTGAAGCCAATTAAGAGTCTAAGAGAGGATTGAAAAAGATGGCACAACGCGCAATCCGGGAATACGACGCAAAGAGGCTGCTTGCAGCGCAGCTGCCGAAATACTGTTCGGTTGCCTACGCACCGGAAATGGCGGCAGTGTCGGTCGGTACTGACCTGGACGCGCTGGCGAAGGAGAACCCGTGGCTGCTGCAGAAGAAGCTTGTGGTCAAGCCAGACCAGCTGTTCGGCAAGAAGGGCAAGGCAGGGCTGGTGCTACTGGACGCCCCGTGGGAGAACGCGAAAAAATTCCTCAAGGAAAAGCTGGGCAGTGAAGCGACGGCCGGCAAGACTACCGGCACGCTCGAGCGCTTCATCGTCGAGCCCTTCGTCGCGCATAAAAACGAATACTATTTTGCGATTACCGCGGAAAGGGATGCGGATGCACTGATGTTCTCGCCCAGCGGTGGAATCGACATCGAGGAGAACTGGGAGAGCGTGCGGGTGCTCAAGGTGCCGGTGGGCGAAAAGGCGCAAAAGCCGGCCGTAATTGATGCGTTGCTTGCCGGAATGCCGGAAAAGGACAAGCAAATCGCGGCCGAATTCATCGCGGGGCTGCATGCGGCGTTTTGTGCGCTGGGAATGACATTTCTGGAATTGAACCCGTTCACGATAGTCGAAGGCAAGCCGGTTCCGTTGGGGTTAGTCGTGCGCCTCGACGACACGTCCGAATTCGAGCACGCCACGGAATGGAAGGGCATCGAATTCCCGACGCCGTTTGGCAGGAAGTTATCTGCAGAGGAACGGTCCGTCGAGGAACTGGACGAGAAGACCGGCGCGTCGCTGAAATTGACGGTGCTCAACCCGAAGGGCAGGATTTGGACGCTGGTCGCCGGCGGGGGAGCAAGTGTAATTTATGCCGATACTGTTGCTGATTTGGGCTATGCGAACGATTTGGCGGTCTACGGCGAGTACAGCGGCGACCCCAATGAGGAGGACACGTACCAGTACGCCAAGACGGTCATCGGGATGATGCTAAAGGACGGCAAGAAAAAGGCGCTATTGATTGGAGGGGGAATCGCCAATTTCACTGATGTCGCGCAGACGTTTGCGGGAATAATCCGCGCGCTCAAGGAATCCGGCCCGGCGCTTGCGAAGTCCGGCAGCAGGATTTTCGTGCGCCGGGGAGGGCCGAACTACCAGCAGGGGCTCGATGGCATGCGAAGGCTGGGGCAGGAAATCGGCGTGCAGATTGAAGTCTACGGGCCGGAAACGCACATGACAAAAATCGTGCCGCTCGCAGTAGAGTGGCTGCAAAAAGGCAGGTAAAAATGGCATCAAAACAACCGCAGGCACTCTTTGACGGCAGCACCAAGGCAATCGTCTACGGCAT
Organism: Microcaldota archaeon; assembly: GCA_043807785.1. Lineage (GTDB taxonomy): Archaea > Micrarchaeota > Micrarchaeia > Norongarragalinales > SBBD01 > JAZDGU01. Next base: position 5,810 of record JAZDFO010000022.1, read on the forward strand.
GCAGGCCAACCCGATCCAGAGGATGCTCGATTTCGATTTCATCTGCAAAAGGAAGGAGCCGAGCGTCGCCGCGGTAGTGGACCCGAACGGGAAAGGCGTTCTCAAGGTGTTCTTCGGCGCGCAGGAAATAATGATTCCGGTCTACCGGGAAACGGGGGAGGCGACCAAGGCGCACCCCGATGCGGACGTCTTCGTGAACTTCGCATCGTTCCGCTCGGCGTACCAGACGAGCATGGA
>JAZDFO010000023.1:0-8140 GCA_043807785.1 Microcaldota archaeon
CAGGCGGGATTACGGCGGCGTTTACTCCGGCAGGGCGGCATTTCCGGCAAGGCTGGTGGCATAGGGCGCATAATGCAATTCTGCGAGGGGGAATGTTCTGCAGTTTATTTTGAAGGGGATGCAGTGTTTTTTCTGCTCTGAAGTGTGTTGTGCTATTCTTCTACGCTGAGAGGAAAAAAGCCTCCTGAGCCTTCGCCGCCGTTTGCCGCAAGATAATAAAGGAGTGCAGGCGTAAGCTTTTCCCCATGGACTTAAGGCTTTTTGGAGTGCGAAATATTTTTGAGGGGTTGTTCTCATGAAGAAAACGTTTGCTGCAAATCATTCCGCCCATTTTTTCGCGCTGGCCTGCCTTCTTTTCATCCCGCAGGCATCCGCTCTCGCGCGCACCAGCCCGCTTGTTGCCGACCACAATGCCGTGCGGGAATTCAGCCAGATTCCGGATTATTGGCTTTCTGCTGCCAAGAACCTGACGATTCAGTACGCCCACAGGTCCGATGGGAACAATTTGCTGGAAGGCGCATACTACCTGCGCACCTCGGATCCCGTGAAGTACAAGCTTCTTGAACTCGATGTTGCCGGAGGCCCTGGAACGTTGCCTGGCTTGCCTGCCCAGCAAACGCCGCCTGGATTGAGGCTCGAGGACGGCAACCCTCCGGCCCTGCAGTATTCTATTCCCGACCTGTATTGGGCGTCAGCGGCCGGCATAGCTGCCACCAGGCTTAATGCAAACAGCGGCCTGTTCAATTTCTCAATGTGGTCGTGGTGCAATGAGCTGGATGTGGCTTCTCCCGGGTATCCTGATGCGACACTCCAGCAGTATTTCAGTCAGATGAGCGCGTTTGAGCAGGAGTTTCCGGCAATGAGCTTCCTCTATATGACCGGTTACACGCAAAATAGCAATACGTTCAATGTGAGAAGCAACCAGCTGATACGGAATTATTCAATTGCAAACAACAAGGTTCTTTATGATTTCGAGGATATTGGTAAATACGACCCAGACGGGGTTTATTACCCGAACGCAGACCGCGGCTGCACGTGGTGCCAAAGCTGGTGCAGCAGCCATCCTTCAAACTGTACCAACCTTCCCAGCTGCTCGCACAGCAACGGCGGTTATTCAAACTACATGTGCGTCATGAAAGGAAAGGCATTCTGGTGGCTCATGGCAAGGCTCGCCGGATGGGACGGGGTAACAAGCCCTGCGGCGGCATTTACTGCAAGCCCGACGTCGGGTTCTGCCCCGCTTTCGGTTGCCTTCACCGACCAGTCGACGAACCATCCGACTTCGTGGTCATGGAATTTCGGCGACGGCGGCACCTCCAGCGCCCAAAATCCTGCACACAGTTATAGTTCCGCGGGCACCTATACCGTGACGTTGACTGCGACTAATTCCACTGGCTCGGACGATGAAATTAAACCGAATTACATTTCAGTTAGCCCTGCAGCTGGTGATTCCACTCCGCCGGCAGCGATTACTACCTTGGCTGCCGGCGTTTCGACGCAGACGAGTGTCCCGCTTTCTTGGACTGCGGTTGGGGATGATGGCAATAGTGGGACTGCGACTTCGTACGATTTGCGTTATTCTACTGCTGCAATAACTGCGGGTAATTTTGCGTCTGCGATTCAGGTTTCCGGCGAGCCTGTTCCTGCTGCTTCTGGCCAGGCGGAGTCGTTTACCGTCACTGGGCTTTCTGCCGGCACTACGTATTATTTTGCCATCAAGGCCGGTGACGAGGTTCCGAATTGGGGTGCGTTGTCGAATGTGCCTAGCCGGGCGACTCAGCCGCTTCCCGACACTACTCCGCCTGCAGCTGTATCGAATTTGGCTGCCGGCGTTTCGACGCAGACGAGTGTCCCGCTTACTTGGACTGCGGTTGGGGATGATGGCAATGGTGGGACTGCGACTTCGTACGATTTGCGGTATTCTACTTCTGTAATTACTGCGTCGAATTTTGCGTCTGCGACTCAGGTTTCCGGCGAGCCTGTTCCTGCTGCTTCTGGCCAGGCGGAGTCGTTTACCGTCACTGGGCTTTCTGCCGGCACCACGTATTATTTTGCCATCAAGGCCGGTGATGAAGTGCCTAACTGGGGGTTGTTGTCGAATGTCCCTAACCGGGCGACGCAGCCGATTCCCGACACTACTCCTCCAAGCGTGTCCGGCCTTGCGGCGAGCCCCAACCCCGTCGAGGTCGGCCAAGCGGTTAATTTAAGCGCGTTGGTGTCCGATGCCAGCGGCGTTGGCGTCGTGTTGGTTGAAGTGGATGGCCTGTACAACCTTTCGACGCGCAATGGAGGGCAATCTTATTGGAACGTGTCTGCGCCAAGCCTGCCGTTGGGCCCGCATAATTATAGGTTTATTGCAAATGACTCGCTCAACAACATCAACCGCAGCCAGCCTTCTTCCTTCATTATCCGGGATACGGTGCCTCCGAATTCTACCAATCCCGTTGACTTTGAATACCAGATTGGATCCCCTGCCGCCATTCCCTGGATTCTTTTGGATAACTACCTTCCCGGCCGTTATGTCGTGTTGCGCAACAATTCCGTCCAGAACGCGTCTGCGGCGTGGTTGCCGGGAGTGAACTTGAATGCCTGGGTGAATACTTCGGCAGCAGGCGCGTGGAATTACACTATCCGGTACAATGACAGCGCGGGCAATGACGGGGTTCAAGACACGGTCATCATCACCGTATCCGCCAGCCCGGTCGACAACGCTCCCTTGGTAACGCTTGTTTCTCCCGAAGACGGCTTCAATTCCTCCAACGGAAGCGTAGCCTTTCGGTGCAACGCATCCGACGACTTCAACCTCACTGGAATTTCCCTCTACACGAACATCGGCGGCTGGGCCGTGGCAGCAAATTCTTTTGACAGCGAACTCGCCTTTGCCGTCAACAATATTTCCAGCGGGGCTTACGTGTGGAGCTGCGCTGCGTACGACAACGCCTCGCAATACCGTTTTGCGCAAAACCGTTCGTTTAACGTGAACGTCTCGTGCGTTCCAACCTGGCAGTGCGCCTATTCACAGGGCAGCTGCGGGAACCTTGTCTGCACCGACTCCAACTCCTGCAATACTACTGCCGGAATGCCGGCTGGCCAAATCAACTGCCCGCAGAACACCGGCGGCAGCTCTGGAGGAAGCTATGGCGGTTCCAGCGGTGGTTTTGTGCAGGCTACGCCGACTCCGACGCCGAGGGCCAACGCCAGCCGCGTAACCGCCACGCCAAATCCGACTCCGACGCCGGTGCGTTTCGTTTCAGTGCCACAGTCTAACGAGGAAATCGAGAGCGCCCTTCTAGAGCTTCCTCCCGATGATTTGGAGACGCAGCAGGCGCAGCAAATCATTTCGCAGGCCAAGGAACTCGAAAAGCAGGGCAAGTGGGAGCAGGCCAAGGTAATGTGGGCCAAGGCGAAGGAAAAGGTCGCCGGGCTGCTGGCAAAAGCAAGGGCGAACAAGGCGTCGTTCAATTACTGGGTTGCAGGACTCGTCGCACTCGCCCTCGTCGGCGGCGCGGTGTATTACTCGTCGACTCTTCGGCCGCCCAAGCCGCCGTCTGAATCTGCAATCGAGCTTCCAGCGTACGCCAAAGCGCAGGAAAAAGGCATCCGCGAGCCGGTCAAGTGATTTCGCAAACGCGCTGTGGCCTTTTCCAGATGAACCCCTTGCGGATTTGGCGCGCCGGCCCCGTGCCGCCGTATGCGGGCGTCATCTGCCCTTTGATGCGCCCGATAAAAAGCCTTTAAAAGCTTTCAAGGCATGAAAATGGTGCGCTAATTTTCAGGTGGTTTATCGTGCAGGATGAAGGCGTTCCACAGAAACAACAGGAGCAGGCAGCCGCAACCCCGGAGGGCGAGCCTTCGTCAGCGCAGGAGCCGGAGCTTTCCGAAGAGGAGGAGGAGAAGCTGCCTTTCCCCAACGCGCGCGTGGTAAAGATAATCCGCGAGAACCTGCACCAGACGCACCAAATCAAGATGGAAGTCAAGCTCTCGGCCAACAACCTGCTGCACGAGATCCTCAAGGACATTTCCGCAAGCATGGACGCCGAGCCGTACAATTCGCTCTCAATCGACCACTTCAACAAGGCCAGCCGAAAATACCGCGAGATTGCGCTCACGCAAAAGCGCATACGGCGCATAAAAAAGGTGCTCGAGAAGCAGCGCGCGGAACTCGACGAGATAATCACGGAAATTGAGCTGGAGATGCCTCCGGAAGCAGGGAAATGAATGAAATGGATGGAACAAACTTGACTATGCAGGCTGCACAACTCAAGCAGGCCCGCAATAAGACCTCCGAAGAGCTGCACAGGCTTTCCGGCGACAACATGGGCAACATTTCCCACTATAAAGAACTGCTTGCCTTGGCGTCTGAAGCCAAGCGCAGGCGCGACACCGCCAACTCGGATGTCCACGAGCTGTTCGACCGGCGCAAGGGGCTTGTGGAACAGGCACGCAAGATTGACGACGAGCTGCGGACCGTCGAAGAGCAGATTGCAAAGTCGCCGACGGAGTCGCGCTACCCCGCGGGCGTCTTGCGCAAAATGATGAACGAGCTTGAATGGAAGCTGCAGACGGAAGGAATGATCCCGCTCAAGGAAAAGGCGCTATCCAAGGAAATTTCAAAAATAAAGAAGGAGCTTGACAAGGCAGACAAGCTCGAGCCGCTTTACCGCCGTGCAAGGGAAATGCGCGACCGCAAGCACGCTTTGAGCCTTGAATTCCGCGCCCTTGACAAGTCCATCGCCGGCCTGCAGGCAGAAGCCGACGAAGCCCACAAGAAAGTAACCGCCCTTTACGCAAAATCCGAGGCCGTCAAGTCAAGCATTTCACAATACCTCGACCTCATCGGCGAGAAAAGCAAGGAAGCCGGCGAAATCCGCGACAAGCTCGAAGGCACCCAGGAGGAAATCGACCGCGACGCGGCCAGGAAGCGCAAGGAACAGGAAGCCATTGTCAAGGTCGACGACTCGCGCAAGCAATTGAGCATCAACGAGCGCGCCAGGCTGGTTGCGGCAGACTTCAAGGCCGGCAAGAAGATATCGCTGGAAGACCTGCAAGTCCTGCAGGCGAGCGGAATAGACTTCTGAATGGCCTTTCACTGGGTGCTACTCTCCCGGGTTCCCAGCCCCGTTTTATTCGTCCTTCCGGAGAAGCCTTGTCAGTGCATACGACAGCTGTCTTGCCGGGGATTCTTCGAGCGCCTCGTAGTCGGTCACGACGATGCCGTCCTTCCTGCCGCTCTTCGCCCTCTCGATTCTGACTCTGATTCCTCCCATGCTCGCTTGGATCAGCCTGATGGCGTCCGCCCTGATGAGGATTTTGCCTTCTTTTCTCAGTTCCTCCCGCGGAACCAAAACTAGCCTGAAAAAATATTTCCTGGCCTCGCCATCGGTATTCCCGCCTTTTTCCCGCCGGGTATGATATCCGCGCTCGAACCCGTGTGCGGAGCTCCACCCGCCTTTCCGAAGTATGCGGGCAAGTTCTTCCATCAGATTCTCCCTTCTGGCTATTCCACTCCCTTGAAGTGCTCGTAGAACAATGGCGTGGGCTTGAGCTCTTTTGTGGACTTGAATTTCACTGCAGTGAGATAGTGCTTTGCGACCAGCTCTTCGACGTGCTCGTAGACGTCTCCCTTGAAGTAGTATTTGAGCTCGGATTGCAGGAGCTTCTTCTTCTTGGCAACCAGCGCGAGAATCTTGAGCGACTTGGGGTGCATGTTCACGTTCTGGGAAAGCGTTGAGACCGCCGGCACGTATTCGTTTCTCAACTCGAGGCGGACTTCCGTGCCGGAGAGCTTTGCCGGGTCGTTGACGATGGTGACTTTCAGCGCGCTCCCCCTTGCCTGCAGCTCGTCGGCCAATTCGGCCACCAGTTCTTCGGCGCGCTCGGGCTTTACCCCTATCGCTGCCGCCAGCTCGTCGAGCCGCAGCGGCCGGTTTGCCAAAAACAGCGCGGCTTCGACTATTCCCTTGGGGTCCAACTGACTGCCTTCTTCCTGCGTTTGCTCCATAGCCCACTTCCCCCCGACAAGGCTTTTAAATCCGAAGTCCTATTAATCTTACAAACCATTTTAAAGTTAAGCATGTTCATTTAAGTTCCCAGCCTATTGCCTTTTGGAAGCTACCGTTTCCAGCGTGGTGCAGAGGCAGGTTTGCGTTTCGGTGAGTCAATGGAATTGCTTGTCGCACAGGAAAAGTACCTCGGCGCGGGGGTCCACATAGGCACCCGCAACAAGAGCGGGGACATGCAGCAGTACATCTACAAGGTGCGCGAGGACGGCCCGCACGTTCTCGACCTCAAGAAGATGGACTCCAAGATACGCGCGGCAGTCAACCTGCTTTCAAGCTTTCCCGATGAGGGCGTCTACGTCATTAGCAACAAGGACAACGCCCGCAAGCCCATCCTCAAGATGTGCGAGTTCACCGGCTTCACCCCGCTTGTCGGAAGGTTCACTCCCGGCAGGTTCACGAATTCCGCGCGCGAGGACTTTGTCGAGCCCAAGGCCATTTTCGTCATCGACCCGGCTGCAGACAAGCAGGCAGTCAAGGAGGCTTCGGAAATCAACGTTCCCGTCGTCGCGCTTTGCGACACCAACAACCAAGGAAAGTACCTCGACGTGGTCGTCCCGACCAACAACAAGGGCCGCAAGGCAATCGCGTTGATGGTCTGGCTCATGACTCGCGAGGTGCTCAAGCTCAAGGGCAAGCCCGAATCCGAGTTCACCGCGTCCCCCGAGGACTTCGAAGCGTGATTTTGCATGTCGTCGAACAAGACCCGAACATTCAAGAAAAAGCTCACGAAGGCGGCCAAGACCAACCGCAGGATTCCGCTTTTCGTCATCGCCCGCACCAAGCGCAAGATTCGCTACAACCGCAATTCCCGCAACTGGCTGCAGCGCAAGCTCAAGCTGGACAAGGATGAATAATCATGGCAGGAGATCCGACATCCAAACAGGACAAGTTCATTGAACTCCAGGAAAAGAAGGCCCAGGAGAAAAAGGACGAGCAGCCCGCGGCCATTGCAGCGGCAGGTGCGGGAGAGCCAGCGCCAAAGCAGGCCGGCGACGCAAAGCCTTCAGGCAAGCAAGAGGGGGAGGACAAGGAAGCCAGGAAGCCCCAGAAGAAGGACGAGAAGAAGGAAGAGGAAAAGAAGGAGAAGAAGCGCGAGATAGTCCTCGAGCGCATCATGACGCTTAGCCTCGTCAACGCTTACAACAAGCCCCAGATGATGCGCGCCAACAACGCAACCAGGCTGCTTCGCGCGCTGCTGTCGCGCCACATGAAGGTGCCTGCCGGCAATGTCCGGATTGCGCCGGCGCTCAACGACTCGCTTCGCGTGCGCGGCAGTTCCCACCCGCCAAAGAAAGTCAAGATAAAGGCCACCAAGGACAAGGACGGGATAGTGCTCGCCGAGCCTGCGGCCTAAACGCCGGTGCACCCAACTTGGCAATAGAGAAGTCTTCTTTCCGCAAGAACCCGTTCATCGGATTATTCTGCCGCACCAGCGACAGGCTCATCGTGCTTCCCAAGACCGCGCCCGAGAAATTCGCGCAAGCTGCGCAAAGCGCCCTTGGCGTGCCAAGCGTGCGCATCTTCGTCAACCAATCCGAATTGATCGGCCTGTTTTCGTGCATGAATTCCACCGGCATAATCCTGCCCGGGTTTGCCGACGCAGAGGAAGTGCGCATCCTCAAGAAGGCAGGGCTCAACGTCTATCTTGCAAGCGAAAGGCACGTGCCTGCGAACAACATGGCCGCCAACGACAAGGCGGTCCTGCTTAACCCCGACATCGACCGCCAGCAGGCAAAGGCAATTTCAGACGCGCTCGGCGTGGAGGCATTCTCCCACCCATTCCGCGTTCCCACGATTGGTTCGGTGACTGTTGCAACCAACCGCGGCATACTGGCCTACAACGAGTCTTCGGAAGCCGAGCTCAAGATGCTCGAGCGCATTTTCAAAGTGCCCGCGGGAATCGGCACAGCCAACCTCGGCTCGGTCTACACTTCGCTGGGCGTCGTGGCCAATTCAAAAGGCGCGCTTGCAGGCGAGCTTTCCAGCGGCTTTGAGCTCCAGCGGCTCTACGAGGCGCTCTTTGCCTAGGGGGCTCCCCGGCGATTGCCAACGTTTTTCAACTCTCCCGAACACAACTA
>JAZDFO010000024.1:0-23230 GCA_043807785.1 Microcaldota archaeon
TACAAGGCCACCAAGTCGGTGAGCGGCTCTGCTGCGCAATTCGACCTCAACGCGCAAAAGGAGGCCGTGTTTCTGGAGCTGGCCAGGCAGAAGGGCGAGCGCGAGTTCGACTGGCAAAACAAGCTCTCGTTCAAGCTTGGCACAACCGACATTGGCAAGCTTTTGCTGGTGCTAAAACGGCGCGTGCCTTCGCTCGAGCTTTTCCACGACCCAGGCAAGGGAGGCTACGCGCTTGCCCAGACTGCGCGCAACAATACCCTCTCTTTTTCGCGCGACGAGCGCACCGGCAGGGTTTCAATCAAGGTCAGCCAGCAGGCCTCCGACGGGTCGTTGACTTCAATTTCAGCGTTCCTTTCCGAGGACGAGGCGCTGCTTTTGGAGCTCATGCTCGAGAGGGCGCTTGCTGCCATTTACGGCTGGTAGCCTGCAGAGGGGGTTGCCAAGCCTGCCTGCGTTGCCCGTCTCCTTCTAATAGCTCCTGCCGTAGAACTCCTCGTGCCGGACTGTTTCTGCGAGCCTGGGAGACTGCATCGGGAATTCTATTGCGCGCAGGTGCGTGTGCCTCTCGTGCGTTGCCATGCCGTTGAGGATTGCCAGGTCGCTTGTCGCCCTCTGGATTTCACTGCGCAGGTCGCCTTGTTGGGGGGAAGGCGCTGCCTTGGAGAATGCGTCGACTTCCAGCGCGTATAGTATCATGAACGCGAAGTATGCGCCGAGTATGGGTATGACCGTCAGCAGGCGCACGGTCTGGTCCGGCTGGACTACCATGCTGCCTAGCAGTAGGAACATGGCTATTGCCGCCATAAGGTGCGGACGCAAGGAAAGCATTGCATTGGCTGCGCTCATCGTCATTACCCCATCAAGGCCATTGGTTCATTGGTTGGTGAATTTGGCCGAAATGCCGGTGTGAAAGCCGGCTCTATGCTCGTCGCGCTCGTGCTTTTATTGCTGCCGCAAGTATTCTCCTTACGCCGCCTTGCACGCAAGGTATATATTTCAATACCTGTTTTGTCATCTCTCCCGCTCTGTCAAAAGGTTTTTTCCAATGCAGCACTACAGGAAGGTCCAAAAAACCGGGGAATCCTCGCTTTCGCTTTCCCTGCCCAAGCCTTGGGCGGCGCGTTTTCGCGTGCGCCCCGGCACGGTGGTTTCCATCCTCGAGCAGCCCGACGGCACCCTTGCGGTTTCCCCCAAGCGAGAGAAATCCGTCAAGTCCGCCAAGTTCGACGCCTCCGGCTTTTCCTCCCCTGCCGAGCTTTCCCGCGCTTTTATCGCCAAGTACCTCTCGGGCTATTCCGTATTCGAGTTTTCCAGCGAGGCCAAGCTCACTGCTTCCACCCGCAGCGCCATCACATCGCAAGCGCGCCGGCTCATCGGGCTGGAGGTCGTCGAGGAGTCCGAGCGCAAGGTCACCGTGCAGGACTTTTTTTCTCCCGACGGCATGAGCATCGAGCGCGGCCTAAAGCGCGCGCACTCCATCACCTGCCTGATGCAGGAATCCCTCTCGTCATTTTTGCGCGAGGGCGGCAAGGACAAGCTGGAATTGATTGCCGACAAGGACGCCGACGTGGATCGCATCCGCTTCCTTCTCCTTCGCCAAGCAGGCAACGCCCTGCAGGACTCGTCTTTGATGTCCTCGCTCGGGCTGGCTCCCCTGGACTGCATGCAGTACGCCGATGCGGTCACGAGCGTCGAGCGCATCGGCGACGACCTGGTGCGCGCCGCGGCCAACCTTTCGCCCGCGTGCAGGGGGCTGGATTCGTGCGCGAAAATCGCGGAATTCAACGACTTCGCTTATTCAATGCAGGTGCTGGCGCTCAAGTCGTTTTTCTCGAAAAGCGCCGACGACGCCAACGCGGTTCTCTCGCTTTATGCCTCGATGAGCGCCTCGCGCGCGGCATTGGAAAAGGCGCTCTCCGAGTCCAAGGCGCCTTTCCAGCTCGGCATGGCCGTCGACAGCATCGCGCTGGTCGGCAACCGCGGCAAGCACATCGCGCAGGTGGCAATCAACCGCGCGCTGGCGGGCATCCCTTAACCTCCGGCTATGCCTGCGGTTCTTGCGGCTGCGTTGCCTGCGCTTTGGCTATTTGGGCTGCGGCTTGCTTCCTTTGCGAATCTTCCTCGAGGGCCGCAAGCGCGTATGCCTGCAGCGCGGCCGCGATTTTGAGCGCGTCGCCGACCTTGCAGTAGATTGCGGTTGCGGTGTTCTCGTCCTTGCGGATGCGCATCGACACCGTCGGCGGCAATTGCCTGCCGTCCTTTTCGCTTCCCTCCCACAGGCTCACGTCCAGCGACGCCTTCGCGTAAGGGAACGCGAAGTACAGCGACTTCTTCGGCTTCATGCAACCCCACCTCCTGTTTTCATTTTCGGCGGGATTCTCTACAGTGCCTCCAACACTATGCCCGGCATTCGATGGTTTTGCCAGGCTTATTAACCGTTGAGGGACCGCGTTTCCGGTGGTCGTGGAGAGCTTGGGCATGTTTGAACCTTTGGCTAGCGGTGGTTATCGACGTATTTGAGCAGCGCTTCAGCTTTCTGGCGGATTGCCTTGTCCTGGCCGCCTGAAAGCGTTTCAAGTACCTGCCTTGCCTGCCGGTATGCGACCGCGACCAGAGGCGGATGTTTCTTTAGCACTTCGTCCAAAACGTCGAGAGAGCGTTCGATGTCCTTGGCCTTGCGCTGGCCAAGTTTCTCCGCCAGTATGCCAATGGTGCGGTCGGCAAGTAGCTCTGCCCCTTTTCCGCGCATGAGATTTCTCACGTGTTCGGCGTCCATATCGCCGGCGAATTCCGCAAGTTCCGCCTCTTCCCACATTTTTTCCTTCAAATCGGAGATTACTACCTCAAAGGAAGGCAGTTTTCCCTTGATGAGCCTGGAAAGCGCTTCCTCCCAATGCGCGCCGGCTGCTTTGAGGCGTTTGGAATCGAAGAAGAGCTCGGGCCGGTATGCAATTGGCTTGCCGGTCTCGCTGTCGGTGTTTTTGTAGCATTTTTCATTTAAGTATGCCCTTAGGGCTGGAAGGTCATGCGCGTCGAGGCGGCGCAAGTCTTCCCGCGTAAAAAGCTGCCAAACGTCGTAGTAGTCCCGCGCCTTTCCGCGTTGCATGATTGCGCGCATTTTTTCCAAGATGATTTCAATGAAGGCGTAGCAGTGCACTTCGAATTTCGGGACGTCGGAATACTTGGCTTCTTTCAATGGCAGGTGTTCGGTGGCGAATGTAACGTGTTCCTTCAGATAGATTTCGAGCTTGATTGAGCCGGGGTATGCAAGAGGACCGAGGTACTTGGCGGAAAATCTCGCGAAGCCGGGGTTTTGGAATGGCTCGCCTGCCTCAATTTTCGGCCCTCCAGCCGCTGCGATTCCATTGAATGAGGCCTGAAACTCTTTTTTCAGTTCTTCGACGGATAACTTGCCGCCGGGATGGGCGCTGAAGTCAAGGTCTTCGGACAGGCGGTAGATTCCGGCGTATACTTTGCTGATGCAGGTGCCTCCCTTGAACGCCAGGAATTTGGACAGCAGTGGATTGGAATAAATCGCGTAAAGCGCCCAGGTAAGCACATAGTCTTTTTCTATAATGTCGGGGGCAAACCCGTCCCGTTTTGCCAATCGGTTTATTTGCGCGTCTGAAATCATGCCAGCACCGATTGTTTTGTAATTTCTACATTCAAGATTAGGTTCCACTTGCTGTCGTGGCGGCCTTTGCTTGGCGATCCGGGCGATAGAGAAGAATATCCCTTGGTTACCTTGCGCTTGATTTTGTTTTTTAAACCAGGCGGCAGGGTAATTTCCATTAGCTCGCAGATGAACCCGAGGCGCTTAAAGACCGCGCCGTTGCCCTGCTTCTCAGCGTATTCAAGCACTTTTTCCCAATCGATTTTTGTTGCACCACGCATTACTTCCCGATTTTGTTCAGGGGTATTGCGATGACTAACGTAGGGTTTAGGGTCTTGAAGGCTATCTATAAATGGGCGTGCAAAATAGACTGCTTTCGCCACCTCCTCGATGCCGCCGCAGTATTCAGGGTGATCGAGGGCATCCACCAAAGTCTTTTCAGGGTCGGAAATGACGATTTCGTGGCCATGGATGTTTTGTTTGGCGGTTCCGAAGAACTTTTTCTTCGAAAGGCATACGAAGTTATAGCGGACGCCGTGAATCTCTCTGGATTTGAGTGGTTTGGTGACGGCAATGTTGATAGTAAGAGGGACTTGCTCGGTCCATCCATAGTGGTTTAGCGTGTTGTAAAACCCTATGTAATACGGGGAAGCGAGTTTGGAGGCGATGTAGTAGCTGTCTTGCGTCCACTCGGGGGTCTTGCCGGCGGATAGCTCCAGCGTTAGATACACTCCTTTGGCGATGCGCTCCAGCCAGTTCTTTTTGACGAGCTTCGAGGCCATGGAGCGGGCCTTTTCGCGCGAGCCGGTCTTCCGGGCAAGCTCTTCGATGGTGAAAATTTGTTTGTTTTCTGCCACCAATTCGGAGAGTATTTGGGCCTCAGACGCCCCCAAACCCATTCTTATATTATTTTCTTTCATAATACCCAATTAAGTCATTTAGAAACAACAAAATATATCCTCTCTTGTTTATATACTTTTCTACTTCAAAATAGCTTAATAAGCAACTATGGATGAAGAAGATGTCTAATTATCGGATTTTGCTTCCGTCCTCCGTCGGCGCAGTCCATAAGTCCCAGTCGTTGTCCGGGAGCTGCTGCAGGTTGCTCAACTGGAATTTCTGGCGGTTGATGTCGTAATCGTCGTAGAATCCGTTCGCCACGTCGTATACTTCGCCGGTGTCGGGGTTGTAGACCCTGTCCGTGCCAAGCATCGCGTCGCTCCTCTTTTCCGAGAGAATGTCATCGACCTTGTTCCGGTTTTCCCACCCGGACATCAGGATGTCGGAGGTTTCGGAAAGCGTTTTTTGCGCCTTGAGCGCGCCGGCTGCGGCGGCATTCTGGCCGTTGATGCACGCATTGATGTACTCCTGCAAGATTGTGAAGCTGTTGATGCTTTCTGAAAGCGTTTTTTCAAGGTTCTTGAATTCACTCTTCTCTGCCGAAATCCCCACGAAAGTGAAGCCATACCCGAACCCGCCGCTGGCGTACCCGGTCAATGGAATCACTGGCGCGGTCGTGAGGAAGAACTGCCCCTCGCCCAGCCCTCCCCGTGTTTTGAACAAGGCGCGCATGAGCTTGGTGTCGCCTGCAACTGGCGATTTTGCCGGGCTGGACGAAATCATTTCCACCTCGTTCAATTCCGGCAAGTCCGTCATGAATTTCCCAAGCAGGCTGGTTTGCATAAGCGCGTATCCGGTTTTGAGGAAGTTTTCGGGAGTCAGGGGTTTTACAACAGGCATCTCGTACCATAAAATACGGCCGCCCATGTCCATGTATTGCTTGTCCAGCGCCTTTTGGCTCTCGTCGAGGTAAACCGGGCCGATTTCGCCGAAGTAGAAGACCTGCCTCTGCGGCCTGGCCTTGTCCTTGATGATGAACGAAAAAGTGGAGCACGCGCCTCCAGTCGTTATTTCCCAGCCAACCGGTTTCTTGATTGTAAAGAATTTCCCGTCGTAATCCTCTAGCTTTAGCGTTTCGGGAGCCGGGGTAGCCGTGGGTTGGGGGGTTGGAGGTTCGCCGATTACCGGCGCAGGGGAAGCGCCGGCCACGGATGTTGGCGAGGGAAGGGGTTGCCCGGCCTGTTCCGGGGTGGCGGTCGGCGTGTTTGGAGCGGCAGATGGCGTGATTTTAGGCGATTCGGGTGACGGCGTTGCCTTGGCGGAAGCGTCATCCGGTTGCGTGCAGCCTGCGAGGAGAATTGCAATAACGGCAAACACGAACAACCAGCCAGCCCTCATAACAATCCCTCCGGGAAGTAATTGCCGGCGGTTCAAAAGGCTTTTGATGGTGGGTTTTGAAACCGTTAAGCTTTAATTTGCCGGTTGAATCCTTATTTTAATTGAAAATCTGGTGATTGGTCATATGGGCAGGCTAGTTGTCGCAATTTTCTTAATATCCGCTCTCCTGCTTTTCGGGTGCACGCAGCCAAAACCCGAACCCACGGCAGTTGCGACTTCAGTGCCGACGCAGGCTCCGACGGTATTGGCCACGGCAATGCCAACCGTTATTCCTTCCCCTACTCCCGAGGCGTTTAAGCCACTTAGGCTGGATTATGAATTCAAGCAAGGCGGGGGCCCACAGGGAGGCCAGTCAAGGAACCTGTTTTTCACGCTATGGCTCAATGAAGAGAAGGATTGCGGTGGCAGGGACGCATATTTGGGCGTAATGGCGGCTTCGCAAGACAAGGGCATGCCCGAGCAGGGGACTGCCTGGTCGAAGATAACGATATACGCGGATGACGGCACCATGGCGTCTACCAATGGGGCCAGCAAGAGCGAGCTCGCATTCGACAGCGCCAAACCCTCGCACATGGATTTCGACTTCTTTTTGACCCTCAACGACATGTTTGCATCCGCTGGCAAGAACTTCATAACGGACGGCGTTTGGACAAGCACTGCGCCGGTGATACTCAAGAACGTGAAATTCGGAAATAACGATGCCAACATCTCCATCATGAAAGGCGGCGAGGCGAGCGGTTTAACCGTTCCCTGCACTAAATTCACGCTCCTCGAGCAAGGCTCTGGGCCCTCGCAGATGGACGCATGCGTCGCAAAAGTCTCCAACAAGATGCCGCTTCCATTTACGGTTTCCTACAAAATTGCTAACGATTTCGGCATAGAGCTGGTCAAGGTTTCAAGCGAGAAGTCTTCAGTAGTCTATTACCCCCAGTGCCTTGAGAGGGTAACGTGCCTGCCGGTTGCAGTGCCGGCCCAGCAGGAGCAGGACGCGTGCAGGCAGAACAACGGCCAGATGGACCCGATAAACGATGACCGCAACTGCGTGACCGCGTATGCCTGTCGGACCGACCGGGACCGGATTCTCGCGGACCTCCGCCAGGCGCCAAACTGCGCAACGCCTTCCGACGCGATAATCAGCAAGGCACTCGAGTGCAGGGGCTCGAACATGGGCTGGAACGCGCAAAACGAGAACGGCTGCATAACCAGCATCACCTGCGCAAACCAGCCGCAGGGATGATTTTTTGGGCAGTAATATGGCTCCAGCGGCCCCCAGCTTGGTTGCAGGCGTGGTCTTTTCGTAATGTGCGGCGGGCGCTTAGAGGCAGTCAAGTAATGAGCCGAAGCGCCGCCGCCCAAGCGCCCCGCTCGGACCACGCCTTTGCCGGCGCATAGCATAATATTATGACATCGGAAGGCATTGCGCCAGAAGCGTCCAACAGCCTTTCAGAGAGCATGGGTTCAACAGACTCGTTTGTTCCCGGGAAGACCAGGCGCCGTTTCCTAGCTAGCAGCACCGTGGCGCCGGAGGCTCCCTCGCGCACTGCCGCGTCGCGCTCTTCAATGCCTTTCCTTACCTTCTGCCCGGCCTGCCGCACGCAAATGCCGTAAGCCGGCAAGTTGAACGAGAGCACGCTCGCTTCGACCTCTTGGGCCCAGCGTATGCGCGCCGAGAGCTCGCCGTAGAGTTGTTGGCCGGCTGGCGAGAGCGAGCAACCAGTCTGCCTGACGGAGACGAACCCTGCCTTGGAGAAAATGGAGAGGAGGCTGCGCATGCTGCCTTCACCGATTCCCAAGCGCGAGCTTAGCCGCTGCCTTCCCCACGGTGATTGCCCAAGCAGCCATAGCGTTCGCACAACGTCTGCCTCCGTGAATGCCGGCCGCGGGCCGTAAGGCTTCGCTGCGGCTTGGCGCAAGAGACCGGCGAGTTGCATGTTTGAGTTGGATGGAATAGGGAATAAAAACGTGTTGGATGATACATCCAACCTCTGGCTTGAAGGCAAAAACAGGGGGGTTGTGCCGTGGGGTTGTTTGACAAGTGTTTGCTGGTGCTGGCGTTATTGCCATCGCTTGCCAGCGCGGGGGGTTTGGAGGATAGCGTGGCGTGGCTTGAAACGCATCAAAAGCCGGATGGTAGCTGGGGCGGGTCAGGCTGCTGGGAGCCAGTCTGCACCCCTTACGCCGCGCTTGCGCTGTTGGCTGCGAAAGCCAATTCTTCAAGCTTGCCGGCGGCGCTTGCGTGGATGAAAAGCGACCTCAACGACGTCAATTCATACAGTTGGTCGGAAGCGGACATCCCGGGAGCAGAACTCTACGCAGTGGCAGAGTCCGGGAACTTTACAGACTTGAACACAACCAACGCCACGGCAAGACTATTGGAATTCCAGGACAACGCAACAGGCGGCTTCCGTGGCTGGTTGACGCCCGACGGCGCGATAGCAGACGCGGTTGACACGGCATTCGCGCTTCGGGGCCTGGCGGGCGCGGGAGGAATCAACGAAACCGCGGCACTTGCGGCGGAAGCTTACCTGGATTCACTGCAGAACGCAGACGGAAGCTATAATTTCTCCGCCAACTACTCGGAACAAGGGCTGTCGGCGTATGCGCCGGACATAACTTCCAATACGGCGCTGGTGCTGCTGGCATTGCACGACCGCGGCAGGACACCCGACGAAGAGCACGCCCGTAAGGCGCTTGAATTCTTGAAACAGCAAGCCCGCTCTTGCTACGCTGACGCCAACCGCTCTTACACTGCCTCGCTTTCCGCGCTTGCCTTCTCTGCCTTCAATGAAACGCGTTACGCTTCCGCCGCGGCTTCCTACTTGTTGTTGCTGCAGCAGGCGGACGGCGGGTTTTACGACGCCCGGCGTTATGAAAACGCGTCCAACGCGCTTGACACCGGAGCCGCTACGCTTGCGCTGGCAGCCCTGGATGGCTCGGCGCTCAACTGCTCGCCCCAAGAGCCGGCACTCGAACCAATCCCGGATTCAACCACAGGCAATCTCGTAAGAATAACCGTGCTCAACCTTTCGGCAAACGGCTTTGCCAACGCGCTGGTAACGCTGCCCAACGCAACCGCCATCGCGCTGGCACTCGCCTTCAACGCGTCAACTGGGGCATTCGAGGCGGAATTCAACGCAAGCCTCGCCGGCGAGTACCAAGTGCAGGCGGATGCTGGCGCGTACTACAACCGCTTTGCGCTAAACGCTTCCTTCAACGCAACTCCTGCGCCGACGCCGACCCCGACGGCGACGCCCGCGCCAACGCAAGCCGTGAGCAACGCATACTACGGCAGCCAAGGCACTTCTGATTACCGGCCGCCTGCTTCCACTCCGACGCCAACGGCAAGCAACCCGCCAAACCCGACGCCAACTTTAACCCCTACGGTCGTGTTCAAAGAAGTCAAGGAACCAACGCAAGCGCCCGAGCCGGCCTCAACTCCTAGCGCGCCAGCAGGCACTCCGGCCCCGTCGTTAAGCCGCGCGCCGGCAGAACGCACGCCTGCGTCAACACGACCGGAGCCAGCCCGGGTGACGGGACTATTCGCGGCAGGCTTCAATGAAATGGCAGGACTCGCAGCCTTGGCAATCGCCGCGGGATTATACGCGTACTATCACATTTCGAAGAAAGGCGCGGCGTGAAGAAACTCGCGCAAGCCGGAGTAAAAGGAAATGACGGCCAGCTTGCCGTAGTTGGCCTGCTTCTCCGCATTGCCTAATGCATCGCCGATCATCAGGCGGGAGAGTTTGGGTATTGAATTCACTTGAAGAGGTTTTCCAGCGTGTATTCGAGGTTGGAGTCGAAATTCTCCTGGTTTCCGACGTATTCGACGGCTTGAGCCCGGCGTTTGACTTCCTGCGGCGTCAAGCCAAATTTGGCTATCGTCAGGCGGATGTCTTGGATGTCGCGTTCGTTGAGCCGGCCGATTTTCGTGCAGACGACGTCAAGCGGCGAAATTGTGTAGAGGCCGATGTTCGTTAGCTTGGAAATCGGCTTGCAGGCAGCCAGGTAATCCTCCGGCAGGCGCTGGGAGAAGATGAAGCCGTCAGTGAACAAGTCAACCGGATAGCCTGGGCTGAGGCGCCCGACCGCCTTTTTCAGCACGTCGTGGTCAGGGGAGCTGGTGTCGAAGTCAATGTCGCGCGTGCTTGGCTTCACTCCCAACAGGGTGAGAGCCGTACCTCCGACTGCGTTGACGCGGATGCCGCGCTCCAGTTCCCGACCGATGGCGCCAAGGAAACGCAGGAGTTCCGTTTTTTCCACATTATCTGCTGGCACTGTAGTCCCTCATTTTTTGTTCGACATCATTGGGGTTTATGCGCAACTTCAAGTCCCATGTTTTTGCAAGCATCTGGCCTTTTTCCTCAACGTGACATTCCTTCCGAACGCGGAATAAAGACATTTCGGAACGCAAGTTCCGCTTGAGGCTACGGGAGGCCCCTTGTGCTAGCGCCAGCAAGCAGCCGTAGAGGTTGAGCTTGCCACACTTCATTGCCAAGTATTCGAGCAGCGGGAAAGAGATTGTTTCATGGTTTTTTGCAAGCAGTATTGGGATGGCTTCCAGCAGGCGCGCGTCCTGTTCAAGCAAGGCTGCGGCAATCGCGGTCTCAAGGCAGTAGCCCGGGGTCTTAGACTCCGGCGCGCCGAGTTCGCGGTAGCCGAAGCGGGAAAAGACGGCGGCAGCGTCTTGGCGCTTGAGCTTGAGTGGGTCGGCGGGCGTATCCTGGAAGAGGATGGACTTGCCCTCGTACCGCATCTTGTTGAATTGAAGCCAGTAAACTTGGGGGTTCACTATGGCGACTTCTGCCTTAATCATGTCCTTAAGAGGGTTCAACGCGGGAGAGGAGGCAAGGTCGCCGAATTCCTCCATGGTAAGCGCAAGGAATGATACTTGGGTGTTAGTGCGCTCGCTGATGAAGCGCGCGTAGGAATACATGGCTTCGCGTTCGTCTTCAATGCGTTTCATTATCTCTGCCTGCGTTGGAATTAGGGAGATTGGCCCGAACGGCAGGGGAGTTTCGATGATGAATAAAAAGTCGGCCTTGTTGAGCGCGAGGGAAGTCGGGTCTTTGATGAGACAGGCGGCTTCAAGCGGGTATGGCGGGTAGCCTGGCTTTTTGAGAAAATGCCAAGACATTTCCTTGTACAAGGCGAGCCAGCGCGGTTCCTCCAACAGCGCCTTGGTGCGCCGGATTTCCATCTCGCAAAGCGCCAGCAGCAAACCCTCGGAGTCAAAGTTCAGGGAAACGAAGCTGCCGGCGCCGTTCACGGCAATGTTGAGAAGGTCTTCCTTATTCATACGCTGGACTTCATCATAGATATTCTTGTAGTAACCTGGCTGCTTGGAGGCGGCAATCTCCTCGGCAAGCCCCTTGATGGAGAAGCTCGCGCCAAGATTGCGCGCCAGCGCGTCCAGTATGCGGAAAGCCGTGTCGTTCATCGCAAACCAACTATAGTGCCAATACTATAGTTATATAGCCCTATTGCTATATAAGCCTTGCTTTGTGGCAACGGGCTGGAAGCTGTTCATCGCCCGCTTGCCGAAGTAATTCACGGGCTCCGAAAACGACGATACCGCAGTGTCAACCATTAACCTGACAAACCTGCCGGGCTTGTCCAAGACCATCGAAAACATACTGTATTTGTAATGGCTTTTTATTGATTGGCTGCAAGATTGAAATCAAGATAATAAAATGGTAAAAAAGATTGAGGGTAAGCCCGTCATGCGCAGGCGCGCGCTCGCGCTCCTTGCTAGGGGGATGGGTGAGGTTGAGGCTGCCGAGGAACTAAGGCGCAGGTATCATTCAAGCGCGAGTGCCGAGGCAGTCCGCTCGGCTTATTTTCCTCAAAAAGGGGGGTTTAACATCTCGGGGTATGTTGGCGCCGGAAGGCAAGAGATTTTGGAAAGAATCCAGTCGATGACCCGTTTTAGCAGAAAAAAGAGAGAAGACATGCGCAAGCTGCATGAAGACCCTGAATTCGAAAAGAGGAACACTGAACGTCTCCGGCTATTGCATGAAGACCCGGAATTCGCTCGGCTGCGAGACGAAAGGGCCGCAAAAACATTTCGAAGACTAAACTCCGACCCCGAATTCCGCAGGAAAATGTCTGAGGGAATTTCACATTTCTGGTACAACTGGAGGCTGACGCGGAGGGAAGCCGCCAAACCAGTAGGTTGGGAAGGCAAAAAAGAGCCGAGACGAGTTCTCATCGAGACGCAGACTCCCGAGGATATTCGAAGCATTCACTACCAGCAAAAAATCATTCTCGCCGCCTTGGAATCACTGCCGCCGGAACAACGGGGCGTTTTGGGGGCAAGATTCGGATTGGACGTTGGCGAACAGTCCTTACAGGCGGCCGGAGCGCTTTCCCATGAAGCGCAGGATGCTGCAGCTGCCACCGCACTAAACGCCTTGATGAAAAACCCCGAATTGCAAGAATCTCACAAGCTGCGGAACGGATGGATTGGCTTGTGGAAGAGTAGGAAGAAGCCGCCGGTGTAGGGGCTTACTCGGCGTTTGAGCGAAGGTTAGTGCAACGCGCGGTTAGAACGACACTGTTGCCAGAGCGCTGAAGTAAATTATTGACTCGGAGGCCTCCGATGAAACCTTGTCAACCGACAACCTGACACTCTGGCAATGTTGTTGGCGCGGAACGCATTCTTGCTGTTTGCGTCCTTCAGTCGTACCAGTTTATGGATGGGTTTCCAAGCCCGTCAAACTGGATTAGGGCGTGCTCGTCGCAGGCTTGCCGCAGTTCCGTGGAACTTCCTGAATAAGTGTGGAGGTTGAGGGTCTTGATTTTCATTGACCTGATGAGTTCGACGGCGGGGGTGAAATCCGCGTCGCCGGTGACCAGGCAGATGCACTGCGCGGCCTTGGCCCTCGCCAGCTCGACTGCGTCAACGACCAGCAGCACGTCCACGCCCTTTTCCTTGGTCAGGCGGACTAGCCTTAGCTTGTGCAGGAGGTTCCACAGCTTGTTCTTGCAGGTGTCAATGATTCCGACGCTTTTTGCCTCCCGAAGCACTTGGTCTTGCGTCAGGTTGGCCAAATACCTTAGCTTCCGATGGCGCAGGCGCACGGTCGGTCGTATCTTTCCCAATTCGGCGTGGAATTTCTGTTGTTTTGCATAACCGGCCGGGTCTTTGAGCCGGTCTTTCACCGCATCATAAAACCTGATTTCCGTTATGTCATGCCGTTCCTGGATTTTCAAGAAGAGTGCCTCGAATTTCGCCCTATCGAACGTTTTGCCGGTTTGCGCCTTTACTGCGTGGTAAAGGTTGGAGCCGTCGATTAAGACTACTATCGAGGGCTTGGGCATCCAATCAACTGGAATAACGTAGAATAAGCCCGAGGTTGCCCAAGCCCACAAGGACAAGGGCAAACACGGGGAAGCAATGTTAATCTTAGAAAAACGGGCATTTTTTAACCTTTTGGAAAGTTTGCCATTTTTCAAGTATTCTGCCTATGCAACGGTTCGCCCGCCCTGGGGCTTCCGTCTGGAAAAAAATTTAAAAAAATGAAAAAATCATTCGGCGTTCTGGTTGTATCCTCCAGCCCTACTCGTCCATGTCTCCGACTCCGTCCGCGGTCACGCTGAACACGCACTCGCCGTCTGGCAAACCCGGGGAGTCCACTAGCTTGGCGATGCGGCGCGATTCCTTGCTCCTGCGGAAATAGAGGCGGTATGTCGCCTGGTGGGCAAGGATGTTGCCTCCCACGGGCACGGTCGGGTCGCCGAACAATATGTCCGGCCTTTCCATGACCTGGTTTGTCACGTAGACGATGAGGTTGTACTTGTCGGCGAGCTTCTGGAGCGCGTGCAGGTGCTTGTTGAGCTTCTGCTGCCGCTCGGCGAGGTTGCCTCGGCCGATGTAGTCGCTGCGGAAAGCGCTCGTGAGCGAGTCGATGATGATTATCTTGATGTTGTTTTCGCGGATGGTCTCGTCGGCCTTCTCGATGAGCAGCATCTGGTGGTCGGAATTGTGCGAGCGCGCGACGAAAGTCTTTTTGAGCACCGCGTCGGGGTCGAGGCCCTTTGCCTTGGCCATTTGCATGATCCTCTCCGGGCGGAAAGTGTTTTCCGTGTCAACGAACAGCGCCGAGCCTTCCAGCCCCCCTTGTTCGACTGGCAGCTGCACGTTGACGCAGAGCTGGAACGCGACCTGGCTTTTTCCACTCCCGAACTTGCCGTATGCTTCGGTTATCGCCTGCGATTCCAGGCCTCCGCCCAGCAGCGCGTCGAGTTCCTTGCTGCCGCTTGAAATCCTGCCGATTTGCTTGCGGCGCTCGAGCACCATGTCGCCGGTCTCAAAGCCCATGTCGAGCGCGTCGCGCGCCGCGTTGATGGCCTTTATCGCCGTGCCCCCGCCGATTCCGGCGACTTCGGCCAGCTCGGCGGGCATTGCCGTGGCTATGCTCATCATTTCAATATATCCCGCGTCCTTGAGCTTCGCGGCAGTGGTCTCCCCGACTCCGGGAAGCTCCTCAATAGTCGTGACTTTCTTGCGTGGCTTGTCTTCAGCCATTGCAACCAACCCCGGCCAGGAGCCTGGCATGACGCCGGCATTTTCGGCCAACCGCTCTTCTAATTCGCCGCTTATATAGCCCTTTCGGGGGTTCGTTTCCGGTGGAGATGCTCTTTGGGGCGGTTGGATGAGGTTGCTTATCTTGCTATGGCTACTGGCGGGCACATGGTTTTGATGGAGGTTTGGACGCAGCGGCAGTCGGATGTCGCGCGTTTTATCGACGAGGAGATCAGCGTCATGGGACGGCGTGACAAATATTTCGCCGGCACTCGTGCTCGGGCGGATTCCCGTCAGGGCCAAAATCCAGGCGCCGCAGTAAGATTTCCGGCGGCAGGAAAATAATTTCAGGGATTGCAGATTGCGGCATGGGAAGCATTTAATTGCCTGCCGCTGTTTCATCCTCATATGTCCGAGGGGTTTTTCAGGTTCACTCCTTTCGCCGGCCTAGCCCTCGTCTGCCTCTTCTGGGTTGCTTCCCCCGCCGAGTCCGCCAACGTGCAGTGCGGTGATTTAGGGGGCACTTGCCATGTTTCCTGCGGTTACGACAAACTATGCTCGACTGCCGCGTGCCCTTCAGGGACCGTGTGCTGCATTTCATCGAGCGTCACCTGCCCTTGCACGGCACGCGGCGGCGGCGTTTGCCAGCAAGTCTGTTACTCGCCCCAAAACTATTGTGGGGTTGCTGATTCGGCGAATTGCGGTGGCGGGCTTTCCTGCTGCTCGCTGGCCTGTGATTACGTTGCTACCCCCACGCCGTGCGCTGCGTTCGACGCCGGTTGCGTGCCCGCCTCTTCCTGCGTCGGGGCGGGGTGGTGTACCCGTTCGGATGGCGCGTGCCCGTCCGGCCTAGTGTGCTGCGAATACTCGATAAGCCGTTGCACTGCCCCGTCGCCTTCGCCTTCCCCAACCCCGGCTCCATCGTGCTATGACACGGACGGAGGGCGCAATCCTTATGTGCAGGGAACAGTATCAGGCCTTTATGCAGGCACGCCGTACTATCACACCGACTACTGCACATCAAACGCCGTCCTCACTGAATATTTCTGCAACGGCTTATACTCCGCTTTCGAACAAGTCAACTGCGGCCCGGGTAAGGCGTGCAGTGCGGGCAAGTGCCAGGCGGCGGCTCCCTCGCCGAGCCCTTCCCCAAGCCCGTCACCTTCGCCCACTCCCGGGCCGTCGCCATCTCCTTCCCCAAGCCCTCCTTTGGTTCCATCATGCGATTCCCTCCGCGGCGCCTGCCTGCCCGCCTGCAATATATACAATTATTGCACGCCAATGCCGATTGGCTATTGCGACGGCAGAGTGTGCTGCGCCTATGGAGGCAGTTGTTCGACTCCAACCCCGACGCCTACTCCGCTGCCTCCCGGCGCGAGCCCTTCGCCATCGCCTTCCCCCGGTCCCGGCTCGTCCCCAAGCCCGCCCACCCCGCGGCCTTCCCCGAAATGCGTTGAAGGCAGCCGCTTCCTCGGCGATGGCATTTACTTCCTCTGCCGGTATTCCGAGGTGAAAAGCAATACCGGCTTTCTCATTAAGGTAATGTCAATACTCGCCCCGGATGCAGGCAAGCCGGGAGTGCGAGTGGTGTTCAACGTTCTTACGCCTTTGGGCACCTCCATTCGGGTTGTGACGGTGACGCCCAACGATGGCGAGATAACCCTGCCCCAGACCAACGGCGTCAAAGTGCGCGTCCTGGACGCCTCGGTTACTGAAACCGGCCAGCCGCCGTACGCGAAAGTGAACGTGTCGTCCGGCGCAAGCGGGCTGTGCCTTACCGGCGATTGCGGCAGGCTCGAATGCGACCCGCAGACGCAGGAATGCGTGGCTACCCCTCCCCGCCTTGGATGCGTAGACGTGGACTTTGAGACTATCCGCTGCACTTCCGTAAAAATGCCTTGCTCGATCGTCTCACAGGCCGGCTGTGACATGAAGGCAATGGATTCCGCGCTCGAGTGCCCGCAAGGCTATGCCGAGAACCAGTCCGCTTCCCAAGACTCTGTTGAATACTGCAGGTGGCGTTCGAATTCCTGCCAGCAGGCGCAGTCTGCGCAATACTCTTACGTCTCCGAGCGCATTTGCAAGAAAATCCGCACAATGCCGACTTTCAATCCCGTGCCAACTCCGTTCAAGCGGCCTTCCCCGACTCCATATCACATTGCTACCGCCGACCCTTTCGAAGAAGACAACACTTCGTTGGCGTACAGGCAGCTCTTGGCGCGGCAGCGGAAAAACCAGGATTTCAGCCTCGACAATTTGCTTTCTTTCCTGCGCATCCCTGGATCTCCGCAAACCCAGGGCTACGCGCTGCTTGCATTCATCGCCTTGTTTATCCTTCTTTGCGCCATCCTGTACGCCGCCTCTTCGCCTCCCCGCCGCGAGCTCGCCCGGCAGTGGCTACAGGAGAAGTGGTCGGCGCTGTCCGGCGGGAATAACTAGCCCTCTGGCGCTGTGGCAGCCCAAGCCCACACCCCCGCGACGCCGGCGTTGCCGTAATATACTTAAATGGCGCAGGCGTAAGCTTTTTCCCATGGTTTCCGCGCGTCTTGGCAATAAGGTCCTGCAGTTCCTGTTTGTCGCTGCGCTTCTTGCCCATCCCGCTTCTGCCGCTCCCGCCATTTCCAGCGTCACCGGCACTCTTTCGCATGGCGGGAGCCTCATGATTGGCGGTTCGGGTTTCGGTGCGAAGGAAACGGCTGCCCCGCTGCGGTACGACGATTTCGAGTCGGGGGTCGTGGGAGAGACGATTCTCGGCTGGTATTACGGGGGGAACCACGGCATCTTTCCGCGTTATTCGACGGTCCGCCAGCGCATTCCGGGCGAAAAGGTGGTTGAACAGCGCTTCGGCCCGTTTGCAGCCAATGCCACTTACGACCAGACCATCGGTTTGTGGCACATTCCGCAGTTCCGGCGGTTTTACGCCAGCGCGTGGATTTACCGCGACAACTACGCAGGCAATGCAATGCTTTGCAGGAATTTCAAGGCATGGGGCAACTTCGGCCATACTAACGGGAGCACTTACGGGTATCCCCAGTGCCGCGTCGACGCGTACCCGAATTTGAATGGCGGGCAGCTTTACGCCAAGACCAGCACGCAGGGCGAAGTCGGCCCAGGCGGCGCCTACGACTATTTCGGCAATTCCCAGCTGGAATCCGAGTTTGGGAAGTGGGTGCGCATCGAGAGGTATATCGACGTCGGCACGCAAGGCAACGCGGATTTCGTTAGCTGGGTGGCAACGGATTTGAACAAGTGGGCGGAGATCAGCGGCGGTCCCCTGGTCCAGGAAGACGGGCTCATGATGGACTACTACGTGTTCAACCACTTCTTCGACAATGACGCTCCCTCCAACGGCGCCGTCCTCAACCAGTACATCGGCGAGATGTACGCCGACCTAACGCAGGCGCGCGTGGAAATAGGGGACGCGGCGTCGTGGGGCGATTGCACGCACCGCGAGGTCCAGGTGCCGAGTGCGTGGAGCGGGGGTTCGATTGCTGCGACGGTCAACCGCGGGAGTTTTGCTGCAGGCGAGCCGCTGTGGCTGTTTGTGGTGGATGCCAACGGCGTTGCGAGCCCTGGCTATCCTCTTTCGGTGGACGTCGGGCCGTACATTTCCGGCGTGAGCGGGTCTTTTGCGGAAGGCCAGAGCGTGTCGGTCAGCGGCAGCGGTTTTGGCGTCAAGGATCCGGTTGCGCCGATAAAGTGGGAGACTTTCGAGGATGGGACGTGGGATGCGGACTGGGCGTATGGTTATCCTGGGCAGCCGATTTTCTATGTCATTGGCGAGGGCAATCGCGGGCTTAGCACGCATAACATGGAATTCGACATATACAATTACCAGGTGCCCGCCTTCGCTTGGATTATCGGGCAGCCGGAAGTCCAGACGATATACGTGAATTATTGGATTAAGAAGAACTTCACGTGGTCCTCGAGCGGTGACGACGCCTGGGGCTTGGTGAAGTTCAATAGGTTCGAGCGGGCTGCTGCTTCGCCCGGGCCGAGGCCGAATTGCTATTTTGAGTTAAAGAAAGGGGAAGTTTCGCGGCATTGCGAATTTGCCCCGGCAGGCGCCGAGTTTTACAGCTGGGACTCGGAAAACGTCTTTTCCAGCAATGTCTGGCATAACGCGGAGACGACTTACCGGTTCTCGAGCACTCCGACGGGTTCCATGAAGTTCGCCTTCGACGGGCGGACTGTCGTTGACGAGGGGGGCCTGAATACGACTGTGGACGCGATGCGCGGTTTCATAATCGGCATCGCCAGGGTCCGCGATAATAATCGGCTTTCGACGGACCGGTATTGGCTTGACGACATCTACATCGATAACACCCAGTCGAGGATAATGCTTGGCGACAATCCCGACTTTTCCCTGTGCACTCATTTCGAGATTCAGATTCCGCACACGGCGTGGGACGATGGCGCGATTCAATTCACTGTGAATCCGGGTTCTTTCCCTGCGGGTTCTGCGGCTTACTTGTTTGTGGTGAATGGGAGCGGGAACGTGAGCGCGGGTTTTCCGGTTGTGGTTGGCGGGTCTGTGACGCCCACCCCCTCGCCGTCTCCGAGTCCTTCGCCGAGCCCTTCCCCGTCTGCTTCTCCCTCACCTTCGCCTAGTCCCTCGCCGTCCCCGTCTCCAAGCCCTTCCCCGTCACCTTCTCCAGTAGCGTGTTCGCCGGACAATTCCACGCAGGACTGCACTTCCGGCGGCTGCAACGGCACGCAGTCGTGCGAGGGCGGATTCTGGAATGCGTGTGTGAAACTGGACTTGTGCTGTGGCTTGAACTGCGACGACGCCATCTCTTGCACGGCGGATTCTTGCGCCGGCGGCGTGTGTTCGCATTCGGGTTCTTGTCCGACTGGAGGTTCTCCGGGCGGAAGCGGCGGCGGTTATACCGGCGGTTCCAGCGGAGGAAGCTTCCCGCAGGCGACGGCGACGCCGACAAGGCAGGCAAATGCCACGCCAACAATAATCGTTTCTCCAACTTCAATTCCGGTTCGTTTTGTTTCAGTGCCGCAGACCAACGAGGAAGTCGAGGCCGCGCTCTTGGAGCTTCCAGCCGATGATTCGGAGACCAGCGAGGCTCGGCAAATCATCGCCGAGGCAAAAAACCTGGAAAAGCAGGGCAAGTTCGAGCAGGCCAAGGCGTTGTGGGCGAAGGCGAAGGAGAAAGTCGCCGGCCTGCTTGCAAAAGCAAGGGCGAACAAGGCAAGCTATAATTATTGGGTTGCAGGTCTGGCTGCACTCGCACTCGTCGGCGGCGCGGTCTACTATTCCTCGACGCTGCGCGGGCAAAAGCCGCCCAACCAGCCGGTCCCGCCTGTGGCCCCCTAGCCGGCAACCACGCCTATATGCTCGAAGTTTGTCTGTTGATACTAGACATTATTCTTGTTTTTATCCATCCTCAATAGAAACCTTTATATACTAGCTTCGTCCAATTGGCTGCATGGAAACTACGCTTTTTCGCCTGAATCCTTGGTGGGCAGGAAAGTACCGCATCGACGCGGTTGCGCGGCCGAAGTATGTTGACGCGCTCATGGCGTCAATGCGCGACGACCGCGTCACTTTCCTCGTTGGCCTAAGGCGGGTTGGGAAGACAACTCTCCTGAAGTGCGCCATCGAAAAGCTGCAGGAAACCATCGACCCTACGCGCATTCTCTTCGTGCCGCTGGATCATCCTGTGTTCCTTAGTTCGTCCTTGGGGGAAATCGTCGAGGCTTTCCGAATTCTCCAGGGAATCCCGTTTGAGGAAAAGGTTTACCTTTTTTTCGACGAGGTCCAGGCGAGGGAAAACTTTGAAGTCGAGCTGAAGGCAATTGCCGATTCGGAGCGGGTGAAGGTGTTCTGTTCGGGTTCGCAGTCGCTTCTCTTAAAGGACAAGAAGGCGAGGCTTACGGGCAGGACGCAGACTATCGTCGTTTACCCGCTTTCATTCGCCGAGTTCCTATTGTTTCGCAAGGCCTCGTTTTCGCAGGCGAATTCGCACCTTTACGCGAAGTATTTCGAGGAGTACCTTGAGCTTGGGGGAATCCCGCGGTACGTGCTTGAAGGCGACCCGCAATACGTCATCGAGCTTGTCGATGCGATAATCACGAAGGACATTGTTTCGTTCCACGGCCTGAAGAACGCGAATGTAGTCAAGGAGCTTTTCCTGCTTTTGTGCGAGCGCGCGGGCAAGCGCGTGAGCTTCAACAAGCTGGCCAACGTGCTTTCCCTTCCAGTCGAGTCAGTCCGCCAGTACGTCTCCTTCATGGAAGAGGCATTCCTCATCCATACGGTGTACCGAAAGACCAGGACGCTTAACGAGCGCATAAAGTCCAACCGCAAGGTCTACATCGCGGACGTCGGCATAAGGAACGTGATGACCGGCTTTAAGGACAAGGGGGCTGTGTTTGAGAACCTCGCGTTCCTTCGGCTGCAGGACAGCAAGCCGGCGTACTATTACGAGAACGGTGCCGAGATAGACTTTGTCTTTGCGGACACGGCCGTCGAGTGCAAGTACAAGGAGAAAATCGGCGAAGAAGAGCTGGAGGCGCTCAAGTCATCGCGTTTTACCAACAAGGTCGTCGCAAGGAACTATGCGTTCTTCCTAGACGAAGAGAAAGGCAGGGCAGGCATGACCGCCAGACGGAGACAAAACCAGTGATAACCCTGTTGATGGCGTCGTGAAGTATTCCCAAGCCGCCTTTGCCTGAGTGATTACGAATGGTTTCGCATTATGAGCCCGGGTTTGCAGGCCAGTAATTTTATCCGCTAGGCTTCGCCCTCGAAATACGGCTTGAGCAGCTCGTACTCCTGGTCGGGCACGGTCTTCCACTTGCCTCCGACTCTGCCCAGCTCGACTGCAACGATCTGCGCGCCCTGCACTGCCGCCATCATCCCAAACTTCCTTTCCTTGACGAAGTCCACTGCCGCGCTGCCCACGCGAGTCGCCATCGCCCTGTCGTACGCGGTCGGAGTGCCTCCGCGAAGCAGGTGGCCGAGCACCATCACCTTGATGTCCACGCCCGTGCGCTCCTCCAGCACGGCCTCGAAGGTGTGCGCCAGCCCGCGGTCGGTTAGCCCAACGTGGCCGAACGAGTCCTTGCCCTCCTTGAGTTGGATGGGGGATTCGACGCCCTCGGAGAGCGCGATGATGGTGTGCAGGCCCTTGCCGCGCCTTGACTTGATTGTTTCCGCAATCGCGTTGATGTCGTAGCCCTTTTCCGGGATTAGTATCACGTGCGCGCCTCCCGCGATGCCGGCGCGCAGCGTCAGCCAGCCGGCGTGCCGGCCCATGATTTCGACGATAATCACGCGCCGGTGGGACTTGGCGGTGGTGTGCAGCCGGTCGATGGACTCGGAAGCGACGTTGACTGCGGTGTCAAAGCCGATGGTGTAATCCGTCTCCATGATGTCGTGGTCCACGGTCTTTGGAACGCCGACAACCGGAATCTTCTCCTGTTTCCAGAGTTTTGCCGCCACGCCGAGGGTGTCCTCGCCCCCGATGGCAACGAGCGCGTCCAGTTCCAGTTCCCTGCACGCCTGCGCCACCTGCTTTATACCCCCCTCCATCTTGGCGGGATTCGTGCGCGAAGTGCCGATGATGGTGCCGCCGATGTCGTAGATGGATTCCACCTCCTCCGCGCCGAGCTGCTTGCTCTTCCCTCCTGGCAGCAGGCCGGCCCAGCCCTCGTGGATGCCGACTACTTCCCACCCCAAGCCAAGCGCCTTGAGCGTAACCGCGCGGATGGCCGCGTTGAGCCCCGGGCAGTCGCCTCCTCCAGTAAGAATCCCGATTTTCATGTGCATCCCCCTTTCATCCATTTGATTTTCCTGCTTGCTCTTTCCGCCGTTTCCTGCAATTCCCGCATCAAATATCTCCCAACCGCCTTTCTATATGGGTCGCGTTATCCTATCCAAATGTAAGAACCTTGTCGCATTCTTCCGCCAGTTTAACCAGGTCGTTCATGGTCGAAAGAGGGCACGCCTCGCTTCCCTCCTTTTGCCTGGCCTTCAGGCAAGTGCCGCAGGCCTTCAGTTCCCCTCCGGCTTGCGCAAACGCCGCGAGCTGTCCCTTCACGTCGTGCTTCCCGTCCACGATATCCTCTGCCTCAACCCCCTTGTTTATCAGAAAAACCTCCGCCTTGTGGCCGGCCTTGAGCGCGGCAACCCCGAACCGGAACGCGTTCCAAACCGTTTCACCATCATTCGTGCCGATGACGACGCCAATCTTCATATCCCTTCACCCCTCCCCTCTTGCTTTTCTTCCCCCAAAATCACAAGCCGTCCTTCTGCCGTGGCGCCCTTGCCGCTTTTTTCAGCCGTGCGCAATTTCCACCACGAACCTCTTGTTCTTTACCTGCGGAATCAGCGTTACCTCGACCGGCTTGTCAATGCCGAGTGCCAAAGCGACCTTCTTCTTGATTGATACCACGAAGTTGCCTCCGACCTTGTATATTCGGGATGGCACCGGCGCGCCCCAGAGCCCAAGCTGCATGATTCTTGCCTCTATCTCCGCCGCCTCCTTCGGGCCGAAGATTTGTTCGCCGCACGCCGAGCAGACGTCCGCAGCATACGTTCCGACTGATACCCCGAACTTCTCGACGCCGACCTTCTGTCGTTTCAGACTGCCTTTTTCACAGACCGGGCACTTCATCTTTGACCACCGCCGGATTCTAGGCTTTCCTCGCCTCCATCCGCAAATCTGCAAAGCCTTGTAATTGTTCGCGTTCATCTGCACCGCCGCGTCCCTCTATTTGACAGTTTTCCATTAATTTTGGTCATTTTTATTATCTCTCCCGGCTTTTTTCAATCACTACCCAGTGCCCTCCCTTGTCCGGGCCCACGCGCTTTATCGCGCCTTTTTGCTTCAGTTTCT
>JAZDFO010000025.1:0-3398 GCA_043807785.1 Microcaldota archaeon
TTGTTATCTTGAATGCAGGGGCTGGGATTTGAACCCAGGCATCCTTCCGCGCCCTTGCCGCAATTGCGCGCCAAAGGCTCTACGGAACAGAGACCTCAACCCTGCGCATTTAGCCAAAGCCATCGAGCCGTTCTGTTCGAGAGGACGGCGTTTCACGGGCTTTATTGACCAGGCTCTGCCACCCCTGCAATACGCATTCTCCCCAAAGCGGCTTCGTTTGAGAGGCCGTCAAACGCGATTTCCTTGTCTCGCGCCCTTGCCCCGGCCACGATGCGCGCCTTGGCTTGTGCAACCCTGCTAAGTTCCCTCAGCAGTTCCTTGTTTGCCTTGCCGTCCGTCGCGGCGCTTTTCACGCGCACGCGCAATCCGTCCGGCGCGGCCTCGATTGAAAATTTTTTCGAGTTTGGCACAACTTTTATGCGCATCCTACTTTAACTCCTTTTCCTTGGAGAGCGCTTCGGCCTTGGCTTCAATCAACTGCGCGGCCCTCTTGAGCTGTTCGCGCGCGGGCACGTTGTTGTAGCTCTCGACCAGGAATATGAATTCGCCTTCCTTGTATTCGGCGGGCTTGCCGTCGCCTGTGTCCTTGTCGGCGTCTTTTATGTCGGTCATCCTGCCTTTCGCCGGGTAGTAAGCGTAGCTTGCCATCGCGCACTGGAATTTCGCGTGCGTTTTGGCGGTGCCCTTGACTGCGAACGCCTCGAACCGCAGCTTCTGGTCCGCCGCGAGCTTGATTATGGGGATGTTTTCGTTGGCGGGCTTGATTTTCTCGTCCGAGCTGCGCAAGTCGCGCGAGTAGACCATTCCCGGCCCCTCGGCGTTGAGCGAGAGCGATACCTGTGCGTCGTCGGCGTAGCTTTCCTCCCAAGTCAATGGAATCATGCCGATGCGGTTGGCGAGGTACTCGTTGAACATTACGCTGTTGTTCTCGTAAAAGTCGACCGTGTCGACGGCGAAGCACTCCAAGTCGGAGAGCACCGCGCGCCGCAGGGCGTTGACCAGCGCGACGCTGGCGCCTTTTGCGTGGAATTGAATCCTGCTTCCCTCGTCTTTGAGAACTTCCAGCTGCATATTCCTAACGCCTCTATACGCGCCTGCCCCTCTTTCCTCCGGGCCTCTTGGTGCTGTCAGTGGGAACCGGCGTGACGTCTTCAATCTTGCCAATCCTCAGTCCGCTTCGCGCCAGCGCGCGGATTGCCGCCTGCGCGCCGCTTCCCGGCGTCTTGGTAAGGTGGCCTCCGGGCGCGCGCACGCGCACGTTGATGCCGACGATGCCGCGCGACTTGGCCTTGTCGGACGCCTTAAAAGCGGCCTGCATTGCCGCGTACGGCGAGCCTTCCTCGCGGTCGTTTTTGACTATCATGCCGCCGCTTCCGACGGCGATGGTCTCTGCGCCGCTTAAATCAGTGATCGTGATTATCGTGTCGTTTTTCGACGAGTAAATGTGCGCGATGCCCCACTTGCCCTCCTTTTGGATGTACCTGCGCTCAAAACCGCCCCGACGGTCTGCGCCGTACCCTCCCGGCGCATTGCCTTGCTGCGCGGCGGGGGCTGCCACTGGCTGCGTTGCTGCATCCGCCTTCTTTTGTTCTGCGGCCCCGGTTGGTTTGTTTTCTTCTTCAGCCATTCTTCTCACTCTTTGCCGTAATCTCCTTTGCGTCCGCGATTCCCGCCCCTTCCGTCGCCGCCTTTGGCGCGCTTGGCTTGGCCTCGAGGTCGACGGCGTGGCCGTACCAGCCGACGCTCTCCTCTTCGTTAAACCGCACCAAGTAAGACGGGGAAGAAATCTTGACTCCGTGGACCGACACATGGCCGTGCGTGATGAACTGCCTTGCCTGCCGCACTGTCTTTGCAATGTGCCTCTTGCACGCCACGGTCTGGAGCCTGCGCTCGAGGATGTCGCGCACTGAAAGCGAGAGCACGTCGTCGAGGGACGCATTCGCCTTGCGCACGAGAAACTTGCTCAAACGGGTAAGCAGTTGGACCTTCTTGCGTTCGGTGTCCTCGCCGCGTCCGGAAAGCAGCCTGCGCGCCTCGCGCCTGGTCTTCCTAAGTATTGTCTGCATTTTCCACAGCTCGCGCGCGTTTTTAAGGCCGTATTCCTCGCGGAGCTTGGACTCCTCGTCAATGCGCTGCTTGTTCCACAGCTTCTTGGGCTTCTCGTACTGCTTCCGCAATCGCTTGGCTCCCATGAGTCGTTTTCACTTTGATGATTATTTCTTGGCCTTGTCCGGCGCTCCTGCCGCGGCTGCCGCCTTCTGTTCCTTGATTGTCTTGCGCATGACTCCCACGGTCAGGCCGCTGCGGCCTGTAGTGCGCGTGTGCTGGCCACGGACCCTCTGCCCGAGGCTGTGCCTCCAGCCCTTCCACGACTTGCTGTCCTTTTCAAGCTGCACGTCCTGCCTCGTGGCGAACACCAGGTCGTTCATTAGCAGGTGCACGTTTTTTCCGCTGTCGCGGTCGTTGGCGCGGTTGAACAAATACGCCTTGATGCCGCTCAGCGATGGGTTGTGGAGTATCACGTCAATCTTGTCGGCCTGCTCGTCAGTCAAGTCGCCCACGCGCGTTTTCGGGGTGACGTCGGTTTCCTTGCATATCGCGCGCTCGAGGGCCTTGGCCATGTTCGAGCCGATGCCCTTGACCTTCAGCAGCGCGCGGTAGAGGACGAGGTGGCCGTCGATGTCCTTGCCTGCCAGGCGGATGACTCCGCGGAAGCTCTCGGATTCCTTTACCGCCGGCGCCGCAACGGGCTTTCCCGGAATTCCGGGCTTGGGCGCGCCTGCCGGGTGCGGCTTGTGCTGGGCCTGCGCAACTGCAGGCGGTTTTTGAGCCTTGGAGTCGATTTCTGGCATGCCGATTTCCTTTCAAAAAATACAACGCCGGGACTGGGATTTCCGCTACCCCTCCTCGGCCATCAATGCTAATGCCGCTGCAGGGCATACCGCCCCGAAAACAAGCGTTTTAGGCAACCTCGAAAGAGAGGGGATTTCGAACCCAGGACCCCGTAAGGGGACCAGCTCTCCTGCAGTTTTCTGCCTAAAGCAGGAAAAATGATTCCAGGCTGGCGCCTTAACCACTCAGCCATCCCGGCCTGTATTCCAGAGTTCTGCCCGAGCACCTTTTTAAACATTCCGACGCCCTAACCAGAATTTGCGAATTCTCTCCGAGGAAGAAATTCGGCGCGGGTTGAATAGCCCCCGCCGTTGGAAGCATTTGACCGCTCCTGCGGTTGAGTTTGATAACGAGCCTAAGGATAGCCCTCGAATTCCGATGCTTAGCGAGGTTATACGAGAAAGACATCGCCGATTCCTTGTTCGAATGCCTTCCTCACATTCGCTTTTTCCACTGTATCGTCATCTAAACACTCCTGATTGCAGCAAAGAAGTGGCCGATTCTGT
>JAZDFO010000026.1:0-18175 GCA_043807785.1 Microcaldota archaeon
TTTCCCTCCCCGCCCTGATTCCGCGAGGTTCGTCTCGGACTTCCTGGGGCTCGGCAGGGACCTCCCCGGCGAGCTCTCGGAGTTTTCGGGCGACTCCGCGCTCATGCGCTCGGTGTCGGCGTGCAGGGGCCTCAAGCTCACCCGCCAGGAGCCGTTCGAGTGCCTTCTCGCGTTCATGATTTCGCAGAACAACAACATCCCGCGCATCCGCTCGACTCTGCTTAGGTTGTCCGACCGATTCGGTGAAAAAGTCGCAGCGGGGGATGCCGAATTTTCCGTATTCCCTTCCCCTGCGAGGCTTGCGAAGGCTTCAGTATCCGAGTTGCGGGCGTGCGGGTTGGGCTACCGCGCCGAGTATGTTCGGAGCATGGCCCGTGCGGTTTGCGATGGCTTTGGCCTATCCGCCATCGGTTCCATGGACTACCATTGCGCCAAAGCTCGCCTGATGGAGCTGCGCGGCGTGGGAGAAAAGGTCGCCGACTGCGTTTTGGTCTTCGGCTACGGCTTTGGCGAGGCGTTCCCCGTGGACTTGTGGATGGCGCGCATAATGCGCAGGCACTATGTCAAACGGAGGATGTCCGGGAAGAAGATTTCCGAATATGGAAGGAGGCGTTTCGGGAACAAGGCGGCGGTCGTCCATGAATTCCTTTTCGCCAACCGCGAGCGGCTCTGCGCCCCAATGAGCAAAGCAAAACGGAAACGCCGGGATTAGCCAGCTACCTTTCGTTGCTGTAGTATTTTTGCATATAATTTCTTCTTATGAGTCGGAATGTTTCGTCCATCCTAGCCGACCCTTGCCTTGGTCCGAGTGTTTGAGTTTGATTATATTCGGATGGGTTGCGCCCGTTCTCTCGCGCCCAGTTTGCCACCGATTGGCGCATGAAATTCCTTGACTCTTCCTCGGTTGGCCTTTCCCTTCTCCTGAGCAATTCGATTATTTTTTCCCTGGAAAGTGGCATCCTTTCTTTCCCAAATGGGAGCCTCCGCGATTCGTTTGTCTCCTGTACCCGTGTGAAACCAGGCAGCCCCGGCAGCCTGCCGGTCGCGCCTTCAAATAATTGCCTTTCCCTGATTTGCTTCACGGATGCCATTTCACTTCACGCACTTAGTTCAACGTCATGATTTTAATATTCTGCGCCCAAGCGTAATGCGGGTCGCGGGGGTAAATGCAAAAAAAGGGCTCCTTTTCATTGAATGCAGTTTCGTCTGCTAAGCGCACCGAGCGCAGGCTCGTCAATGCCATCCGGGCGCATTTCCGCTCGGCAGGGAAAAGCCGGGCCGTCCTGGGGTTGAGCGGCGGTGTTGACTCTGCCGTCGTGTGCGCGCTTGCGGCAAAGGCGCTTGGGGCGGCAAACGTGCGCGCGTATTACCTCCCGTATTTCAATCCTCCGGATGACGGGCGCCACGCGAGGCTCGCTGCAAAAAAGTTCGGAGTCCGGCTTCAATCGGTTTCCATCCGGAAGACGGTCGATGCATTGGTTGCGGCAACGGGTGCGCGTGATAATGTCTCGCGCGGCAACATCATGGCGCGCGTGCGCATGGCAGTGCTCTACGAGTTCGCAAGGCAGGATCGTGCGCTTGTGCTGGGAACCGGCAATCGAACGGAAATCCTGTTGGGCTATTTCACTAAATTCGGCGACGGCGCGTGCGATGTGCTTGCAATCGGCGGCTTGTACAAGGCGCAGGTTTGGCAGTTGGCTGAAATTCTTGGAGTGCCAAGCGAAATCATCCGCAAGCCTCCGTCTGCGGGACTCTGGCAGGGGCAGACCGACGAGGGGGAACTGGGCATTTCATACTCCGACGCAGATGAAATCCTGCATGCTCTAATAGATAAGGAATGGTCGCTTGCGTCCGCCAAGAGGATGTTCGGCAAGGAAAAAGTCGCCCGTGTCGCCGGAATGTTGGCTGCGTCGGGGCACAAGAGGCTGCCCGTGCCCGTGCTGTAGCATTATCCTGCGGATTTCCTGACTACGCCTGATTTCTTGGCGGCCTTTGCCACCGCCTTGGAAACCGCTTTTGCGACGCGCTTGTCGAATATGCCCGGGATTACGTATTCCGGCGCGAGTTCCTGCGGCGAAATCAGTCCCGCGAGGGCTTTTGCCGCGGCGTGCTTCATTTCCTCGTTGATTTGCGTCGCATGTGCGGCGAAGGCTCCCTTGAAGACTCCGGGGAACGAGAGCGCGTTGTTGACTTGGTTGGGAAAATCGCTCCTGCCCGTGCATACGACGAATGCTTTGGCGTCCTTGGCTTGCTGCGGCATTATTTCCGGCACTGGGTTTGCCATGGCCATGATGATTGGCTTGTTTGCCATCGAGCGCACCATGTCCGGCGAAAGCGCGCCTGCAACTGAAAGGCCGATGAACACATCCGCGCCTTTGATGGACTGTTCGAGGGTTTCTTCCGTGCCTTGCGGGTTGGTCCGCCGGCCGATTTCCTTTCGCCACTTGTCCTGGTAAGACGTTTCATTTATTGCCCCCTTGCGCCCGCAGACCGTGATTTCCTTCGCGCCGGCGTCTAGCAGAATTTTAGTCACCGCCACTCCCGCGGCTCCCGGGCCGTTTACGACGATTTTTGCGCCAAAAAGGCTTTTGCCGGCCAGTTTCAGCGCGTTTGTTATGCCGGCGAGGGCGACAATCGCGGTGCCGTGCTGGTCGTCGTGCATGACTGGAATGTCAAGTTCGGCGCGCAGCCTTTCCTCGACCTCGAAGCAGTGCGGGGCGCTGATGTCCTCGAGGTTAATGCCGCCAAACGACGGGGAAATGAGTTTGACTGCGCTTACGATGTCGTTTGGTTCCTGCGACGAGATTCCGATGGGGAACGCGTCAACTCCCGCGAACTTCTTGAAAAGCAGGCACTTTCCTTCCATCACCGGCATTCCAGCCAGCGCGCCGATGTTGCCCAGGCCGAGAACCGCGCTGCCGTCGGTAACGACCGCCACCATGTTGCCCCTGCTTGTGTAATCATACGCCTTTTCCGGGTTGTCGCGGATTTCCAGGCAAGGCTGCGCCACCCCCGGAGTATAGGCCAGTGAAAGGTCTTCCTTGGTCGCGAGCGGGACCTTGCTCTTTATCGCCAGCTTGCCTTTCCTGCGCAGGTGGAACGCCAGCGCCTGCCGCTTGATTTCCTCATCCATGTGACGCACACTCCCGCATTGCGGGGGTTACTAGAACTCAATCAGTTTCTGTTTCGGCGGTTTTTTCAACCTTCTGTTCGCCGTCCTCCTGCGTGCGGATGACCACGTTGGCGCAGTGCGCGAGGGCGATTTCGGCCAGTTCCGCGAGCTTCATTTTTGAGGTAGTTCCGCGCGCTTGGTACGCCAAGTCGATTAATGTGCCTTCGGCGACGAATTGCGCCAGCGCGTAAGTGTCGGCAAAAGCCGCCTCCCTGGCAATCGCGTCAATGCATTCCGGCGAGTCGTTGACTCCTGCAATTACCGTCGTGCGCACCTCGACGTTCAAGGCCGGCGTCCTCTTCTTTGCCGCGCGCAGCGCAATCAAGCTCAGCAAAATCTGCTGCATGAGCGTCGCGGGCTCCCCCCGGAATGCGGTTATTGCAGCGTACTTGTCGGCGTCGAGCCCGGTTTTGATGTCGAGCGCGATGCAAGAGACGAAAGGCAGGATTCTTTCGAGCGCGTCGGGGTAGAATCCGTTGGTCTCGATGCGCACGGCAATCCCCTTCTGCCTCAATTCCGTGCACAGGCGGGTAAGCGGTTCCCATTGCTGGAGCGGCTCGGCGCCGGTGAAAACCACTGCCTCGTTGTCCGTCCTTTTGCGTGCAAGGTAGGCCGCCATTTCGTCAACCGGCATTTCAAGGCAGTGCTCGCTTGCAACGACGATGGGGCCCGAATAGCAGTAGCCGCACCTAAACGGGCAGCCTCCCAAAAACACCACGACTGCTCGCTTGCCGGGGTAGTATTCAGTGCTGCCCTCGATGATGCTGCCGTACTTTATGCTTCCGTATTTGGCCGGGGCTTCCATACGATTTGTCACGCCGCCATTCGTTTTATTCGTTTTGATTGGCCTGCCAGCGGGGAAAACGCGGGTTCACTCGAGGATTTCCACCGCATCCACGATTCCGTCGCCGTCCTCGTCGAAGCCCTGCACGACCTTTGCGAGCACTTTTGCGTCGTACATGTTGCCTTTCTCGAGCTTCTCCCTTTCCGTAATCATCGCAAGCACTGCCGCGCGAGTGCCCATGTGGTCGGAGCCGGCGATGAAAAGCATCTTTTTTCCCTTCGCAAACGGGCTGTCGACCAGCTCGATTATCCCGAAGTTCTCCGAATACCGCTTGTTCGAGAGCGTCGAATGCAGTCCGAGCCCTTTTTCTGAAAACCTGATTGGCAGCGCCGAATTGGCTTTTTCGGCGACCATGTTGACCTTTGGCCCGCCCACGACGATGAGGTTTTCGGCCAATGAGCTTTCCTTTGCCTCCGTGTCGAGGAAATACAATGGGTAGCGAAACGATGCATAGGCGCCGAGTATTGAGGCGAGCTCCATGGTGCAGTATTCCGAGCCCCGCGAGCGGTATTTGCCGTGAGGGTCCGGCGAGCCGACGATTATTTTTGCATCCAGCCTGCCTGCCGAAATCAGCGGCCGAAAGAATTCAGGGGGCTTTCCTAGCGGCTCGCGCGCAAGCGGCTTCCACTTCGGGCGCAACAGCAAGGCAACGGCGCCCGCGCTGCACCTGTATTTCTTTGCCATCGCGCCGCCGGCTGCCTGGTAGCTTGCCAGCTCTACCAGCCCCGCCTGGGCCAGTATGCGCATGTGATAATATGCGGTCTGCACGCCCATTCCCAGCGAACGTGCAAGCTCGGCGGGGTATTGGTCCGCCCTAGACAGTTCAACAAGTATGCGCAGCCTCTCGCTCGAAAGCGCGCCCATCGCCTTTTCGCCGACGATTCGCGCCTCCACGGATTGCGTGCCGAGAACGAGGGTTGCGTTTTGCGGTTCCATTGCCTGCGCCATTCAATATCGCCCTATGTTTTTGAGTATAATAGATTTTATATCATTATGACTATTTTGTTTATAGCAATATGGCATTATTAAGCTTGCGGCGGTACGACTCCCTATCGTCGCGCAATCGCGCGGCGTTTTTGCCTTTCGGGGTAGTTTGCAAGTCATGTGCGGCATCATCGGTTTTGTATCGGCAAAGGAGGAGAGGTCTGGCGAGCTGCTCGTGGAGGGCCTGCGCACGCTGGAATACCGCGGCTACGATTCCGCCGGCGTGTGCGTGCTGGAGGGCGGAAAGCTTAGGGTCGAGAAGGAAGCTGGCATGCTCGACGTCTTTTGCCGCAAGGTGGATGCCTCTTCGATGTCCAGCGTAAGGGGAATCGGGCACACGCGCTGGGCAACGCACGGCAATGTCACGCGCGAAAACGCCCACCCGCAGGTGTCCTGCGACGGCAGGATTGCGGTTGTCCACAACGGCATTGTCGAGAACTTCCAGCAGCTGCGCTCCAGGCTTGCGGCCTTGGGGCACGCATTTTCCTCCCAGACCGATACCGAGGCAATCGCGCACCTCGTCGAAGAGCACTCAAAGGGTGGCTTGCCGCTCAAGGAAGCCGTTCTTGCCACGGTGAGGGAATTGGATGGCTCGTTTGCGCTTTTGGTGATGTCGGATTCCTCAAGCGAGATTATCGCGGTCAAGAAGGACAGCCCGCTAGTGCTTGGAATCGCGCCCAATATGATTCTCGCCGCCAGCGACCCGCTGCCACTGGTCAAACACACGAACAAGATGGTTTACCTCGACGACGGCGAGTTGGCGGTGCTCTCGGCAAGCGGCTTTTCGTGCTTCAATTTCGCAGGCTTGCCAGTGGCAAAGCAGGTTTCGCTCATCGACTGGGCCGCCGAGTCATCGCAAAAGGGCGTGTACGAGCATTTCATGCTCAAGGAAATCATGGAGCAGCCTGCCGCGCTGCGCAACGCCCTTTCGCAGGATTTGGCCGAGGTGCAGTCCTTTGCCGACGAAATGGCTGCAGCGCACGGTGTCATGTTCGTTGCAAACGGCACGGCGTTCCACGCGGCGATGGCCGGCCAGTACCTTTTCGACAAGATTGCCGGCAAGCACGTCAACATAGTGAACGCCTCGGAATTCAAGTACCTTCGCAGCTCGCTCTCTCCCGGCGCGGTGGTCATCGCGGTTTCGCAAAGCGGCGAGACCGCCGATGTTTTGAGCGCTCTTAAGGAAGCCAAGGCAAAGGGCGCGCGCATTTTCTCCATCGTCAACGTCGTCGGCAGCAGCATCGCGAGAATGAGCGAGCGCGTGCTTTACCTGCGCGTGGGGCCGGAAATCGCGGTCGCCTCCACCAAGGCGTTCACCGGCCAAATCGCAATCATCACGCTTCTGGCATTCGCGCTCGCTGGCAAGCTCCCCGAAGGGATGAGGCTTCTGCGCTCGGCGTGCGCGCTGGTTGCCAAGTCCATCGAGCTAAACGAGGGCAAGGCAAAGTCATTTGCGCACGAGCTTGCAAGCGTCTCGGACATTTATTTCGTCGGCCGCGGGGCAAACTATCCGGTTGCCCTTGAAGGCGCGCTCAAGCTCAAGGAGATTTCCTACGCCCACGCCGAAGGCATGCCCGCAGGCGAGCTCAAGCACGGCACTCTGGCGCTCGTGGATGCGGGCACGCCAGTGATATTGGTCAACCCCGGCGATTCAATCGCCGCCGAGACGCTCAGCAGCGCGATGGAGACCAAGGCGCGCGGCGCGCGCGTGATTGCGGTTTCCGACGTCGCCAACGAGATATACTATGGCCGGTTTGAAATCCCGGAGTGCGACAACGAAGCGCTCTATCCGCTGCTTTGCATCATCCCGCTCCAGCTGTTCGCGTATTATTCCGCGCTCGAGCGGGGCAAGAACCCGGACCGGCCGCGCAATTTGGCCAAGTCCGTGACCGTAAAGTGAAATAGGCAAATTAAGCGAAATAAAAGTGATTGCTATATGACTGATGAACAGTTTGATGGAAAAATAGATTTCGTCATCCTTGCCGCAGGCCAGGGAAAGCGGCTCGCGCCAATCACCACGGGCTACCCCAAGGCAATGGTCCGCATACTGGGCAAGCCGCTCCTTGAATGGATTGTGGAGGGCGCGCTGGCCTCCTTTGCGGGCCGCGTCGGGAAAATCGTGGTAGTGGTCGGCTTTGAGGGCGAACGCATCCGCCAAAATTTCGCCAGCAAGCCCTACTCCGGCAAAATCGAGTTTGTCGAACAGGCGCAGCAGAAGGGCACCGCGCACGCGCTCGCCGCCGCATCCCGGGCGGTGACTTCGGAATCGTTTTTCGTGCTCAACGGCGACGCATTCTTTGACCCTTCCGTGTTCGATTACCTGCGCGAACAATCCGGCCGCGGGCATTTCATAATTGCCAAGCGCGAGCACGACACGTCGTCCTACGGCGTGATTGAGAAGGACGAGGGTGACTGCCTTTCCGGGCTTGTGGAAAAGCCGCGGGGCAGCTCCGACGCGCTGGTCAGCACCGGCACTTTTTTCCTCCCGCGCTCATTTTTTGGCCTCCTGGAAGTCCCGCTTTCAAAGCGCGGCGAGCACGAGCTCACCGACGCCGTGCTGTCTTACGCTAAAGGCAACAAGTTGCGCGTGGCGGAATTCCCCGGCTTTTGGACTGACGTCGGCTATTTCTGGAATTACCTTCACGCCTGCGAGTATGCGCTCGAGCGCCTCATGCCCGAGTCAAGGCAGGGCACGATAGAGGACTTTGCGGTAGTGAAAGGCAAGCTCCACTTGGGCGCCGGCAGCGTAATCAAGAGCGGCTCTTACATCGAGGGAAACGCCTACATCGGCGAGAATTGCGTCATCGGGCCCAACGCGTACCTGCGCAAGGGAGTTGTAGTCGAGGACAACTGCCACATCGGCAATTCGACGGAAATCAAGGCATCCGTGATAATGCGCAATTCCAACGCCGC
Organism: Microcaldota archaeon; assembly: GCA_043807785.1. Classification (GTDB taxonomy): domain Archaea; phylum Micrarchaeota; class Micrarchaeia; order Norongarragalinales; family SBBD01; genus JAZDGU01. The sequence continues at coordinate 7,914 of JAZDFO010000026.1, forward strand.
CCACCTCTCTTACATCGGCGACTCCATAGTCTGCGAGTCAGTCAACTTCGGCGCCGGCACGAAAATCGCCAACCTCAAGTTCGACCACTCCAGCATCGCCATCGACGTGGCCGGCAAGAGGGTGGACTCGCGGCGCAACAAGCTCGGAGCTGTGGTCGGCAAGGGTACCAAGACCGGAGTAAACGTGAGCATCAACTGCGGCATCTTCATCGGAGAGAACTGCAGGATATTCCCCTCGTCCTACGTCTACAACAACCTGCCCGACAACTCGGTTTTCCGAGGCAACGATTCAGAAAAGCAGTGAATGCCGGGAACGCGCCCTTCTGTCCTTGCCGGCCTCACGCCATCAAGCAACGAATAAATACCCTGCAAGAGTGTTGTTTTCATGAAGAAAAGCAAGGCCCTGACGGTCCACGAAAAGGAGGTTGCCGCCCGCAAGCGCAACTCCCTCATTTCCAGCGTAATCCTCGGCGGCCAGGACGGCATCGTCAACGTGCTTGGCGTGCTTTTGGCGGTCGCCAGCGCAACCAACGACGCGCGCATCGTCATCATCGCCGGAGTCGCGGCAGCCTTCACCGAAAGCGTCTCGATGCTCGCCGTTGCCTACACCAGCGCGCGCGCCGACGAGGACTTTTACCGCGCCGAAGAAGAGCGCGAGCTGCATGAAATCAAGACGCAGCCCAACATCGAGCGCGAGGAAATCAAGCACATTTACTATTCCAAGGGCTTCCGCGGCACGCAGCTCAACGCCATCGTACGCAAGATTACAAGCAACCTCAACGTCTGGCGCGAAGTGATGATGCGCGAAGAACTGCAGATGGAGAAAGTCGACCTCGGCTACGCGAGAAAGGAGGCCCTCATCGTCGGCATCTCGGTTGTCTGCGGTTCCCTGTTTCCCCTCATTCCCTTCATCCTTTCCCTCAACCAGGTCGGAATCCTTTCCGTCGGCGCGGCGGTCTACATCGCCGCATTTTCAAGCGTCTTTGCCCTCTTCCTTGCCGGCTTTGTCAAGGCCAGGCTGACCACGGGCGTGCCTTGGAAGTCCGGAGCCGAGATGGCCCTCGTCGGCGGCGTCGCGGCAGTGCTCAGCTACCTAGTCGGATGGATAATGCGCGTCGCGGTCTGAAGGCATCAGTTGGTGCAAACGCTGGCACATCCGGTTGAATCGAGTGGGTTATGCGCGAGTCACTTCAAACCTTTCCGTGGCCATTCCCCTCCGAGGTAGTTGTCAGTCATTTTCGTTCCCTTTCCTTTACTCTAAGCGATTCCGGCTTTGCCCTGACATAGTCAAGCACGCTTTTTGGGAAGATACTCTCCTCGTGCCCTTGGTAATACCCCAAAACAGTTCTGGCAACCTTCAGCGCGAGTCCGTGGCGTGCACTGTCCTCAACAGCAATTTGCCTCATTGCTCTGATAAATTTTGGCGCATCATGCCGCATGACCGCGGAAGCGCTTGCGAACAATTCGGCTGGCTTGGAATACGGATGCCCGAACCGCCACGGTTCATTAAGATACGGCGAAAAATCACGGTAATGTGTTTCATCAAATATTGAAAAAATCAGATGGCCTTCGGTATCCTTCGCTCCATATTTCGCCCTTGCGCTATCAAAAACTCGCTTCAAATCATCCTGATTTTTTGAATCATTGAAAACGGCGTGGGCCGCTTCATGGAACATCTCTGGGATAAGAATACTTTCCGGCTTGGCAAAATTTCCAGTGCTGGCGACAATATTGCGTGAAGTCAGGTTGTATTCCATTTCATAGCGACTTGCATTTGGAATGACCAGCCTCCGCAAAAAGTCGGGAGTATTAAAGAAAATTATCGGAGTTTGTCCGCCCAAAATAGGTCTGACCAAAGCGACCTCACTGGCAATCGCGCGAAGCCTGGTAGTGGGAACCTTTGTCTGTGTAATTACCTCCACGCCATCATGTTCTATTCTGTTTGTCAAAGAATCGGGCGGTGTTGTTTTCAGAAGTTCAGTTAAGGTCGTCGGAGTGGGCGGTTCCTTGGAGTCTATGTGCTTGAATATTGCCCCAGCTATCACATTCGCCGCTAGAAATCCTGCTGCTGCGCCAACAACCAATTTTCGCTTCGTTTTTGTTTTCAAATTAACCAGCCTTTCTGCAGTCGCATTGGCTTCTCAAAGCCCGTTTTTCGTTTTAGCTTAGCCCCGGGTCGATTGTCTCGTAGCGGAACTCGATTGATTGCGGCCGCTCAATGCGGTACGCCGACACCCCTACTTCCCCCAGCTTGCCGCCGACGTAGAACTGCCAGTATTTTGCGTTGCCGCCCTCGTTTTGAGCAGTGCCGTTGATTGAGGTCACCAGCATCCCCATTGCCCCGTAGTCCTTGTACTCGATTTTTTCAGTCAAGTTGAGGATGTCGAACAATGTCGTGCCGTTCTCGACTGAAATGTTGAATGTTTGCACTGAATTGTTGTCGTTGATTGCCAGCGTCAGCCTAACCATCTGGAGTTGCGCGCTGGGGGACACGCTTGCAGCCTGCTGGGAAACGCACCCCATGGCCAATAATGAGATGGCGGCCACTATTACAGTCATTCTAAAATCCATTTTCCATCAACCCTTCTTCTTGAGCAGCCGGTGCAGCTCGTTTTCGAAGTCCTCCACGTCCGTGAAGTCCCGGTAGACGCTGGCAAACCTAATGTAGGCGACCTTGTCCACTGCCTTGAGCTTTTTCATCACCAGCTCCCCGATTTCCGCGCTGGTAACTTCCGTGGTCTTCTTGCGGCGCAGCTCCCTCTCAATCTCGTCGACCATTTCCTCGATTTTTTCCTTCGCCACCGCGCGCTTCTCGCACGCCCTCGTGATTCCCTTCTCGAGCTTGGAGCGGTCGAAGTGCTCGCTTTTGCCGTCCTTTTTGTGCACCAGCAGGTCCACCATCTCGACGCGCTCGTAGGTGGTAAAGCGTTTCTTGCACTTGTCGCACTCGCGCCTGCGGCGGGTGATCTCGAAGTCGTCTGCGTCGCGCGAGTCAAGCACGCTGGTTTCCGGGTGCGCGCAGTAAGGGCATTTCATTTGAGTTTTTCGCCTTTTCGGTCCGCATTTCTTCGGGCATACTACCTTTTGTGCCCCTGCAGGCTATCAAACACAATCTATTGGAATAAAAAGGTATTCTTCGGAAAACAGGATTTTGGCGGAGAAATGGGGGTGCCCGGGGGTTTTTAGGCCCCCGGGCTTGTGGGTTGAACCGTCGGCCCGTCATGTTGGGGATCAAGGCCTATGGTCATCTTCCTATTAGCTGGTTTTTTGCGCTACAAAATACACCTTTCTCCCGACTTGGATTTTGCGTAGTAACCCTTCGCGTGCCATGCGGTTGAGCCTGCTGCTTGCCGCGTTGCTTCCCTTGTAATTGAATTGCGCCATGACCTGTTCGGCGCACGCCTTGCCGCTCTTTTGGACAAATTCCAGTATGCTTGCGTCGATTTCGGGCAGGAATTCCGCCTTGGCAACGGCGTTCTCCTGCACTTGCTTTCCTGCCGGTGCCGCCAGTGCGGCCTCGAGCCTTGCCATCCTCTCTTCTAGGGATAGCAGCCGGTCGAGCTTGGCGTTGATTTCCCTCAAGACGAGGTTGGACGAGGCCTTCTCTTCGCTCAGGCGGTGCAGCATTGCGCCGACAACCAGCGGGTTTTTCATCTGCTCGCGGAATTCCTTGAACTCGTCGAAGGCTTCCTTGAGTTGAGCGCTTTCCCCCGCCACAAATCATCACATTTTTAAACTTTGATTGCGTTATGCCGTTTGTCTTTCCCGTCGCGAAGAATGCCTGCGCGCGTGTTTGGCGCGTGACACCATCGCGAACCTGTCGCGACAATGTCATGACAGTATCGTATGTGGTATATAAACCTTTCTATTGGCATCCGCGCCGGAAAGCAGGGTTGGGTTGCATGGCCGACAGGTACGCGCTCTTGAGCGTTTCGGACAAGTCCGGCTTGGCAGAATTTGCTTCCCGCCTCCATAAGTCCGGCTTTAAGCTGATTTCCACCGGCAATTCCGCCAAGGCAATCCGCCAGGCGGGCATTCCGGTCCAGGAAGTGAGGGAGTTCACTGGCCAGCCTGAAATCCTCGACGGCAGGGTCAAGACCATTCACCCTAAAATCTACTCCGGCATCCTTTTCCGCCGCGATAACCCCAAGCACGAGGCGCAGGCCGAGTGCCGAATCGACTTGGTGTGCGTCAATTTCTACCCGTTCGAGAAGACCGTAGCCGGCGGCGCAAGCCTGGCGGATGCGATTGAGAACATCGACATCGGCGGGCCGGGCATGGTGCGCGCAGCAGCGAAGAACTACGAGGGAGTCCTCGTCGTTACAAGCCCGTCCCAGTATGATGAAGTTTGCACTCGCATCGTCAACGGCAACGACAACCTCGAGTTCCGCCAGCGCCTCGCCCGGGCTGCGTTCGACGCCGTGAGCAGCTACGATGTCGCAATATCCGGTTATTTCCGCTCCATTGGCGCCGATTCTTCGGCGTTCCCGCAGGAACTATTCTTGCGCCTCTCGAAAATCAGCGACCTGCGCTACGGCGAAAACCCGCACCAGAAGGCGGCGCTCTACCGCACGCACTCTCCGAGCTTTTCCGACGCGGTGGTGCACCAGGGAAAGCAGCTTTCCTACAACAACATCATCGACGCGCAGGCGGCGCTGGAGATGCTCAACGACTTCCGCGCCAAGGAAGAGCGGCCGTTTGCCGTAATATTCAAGCACGCCAACCCGTGCGGAGCGGCGCAGGGCTCAACCCCGCTGGAAGCCTATCGCAAGGCCTACGCTGCAGACTCCCTCTCGGCTTTCGGGGGAATCGTCGGGCTCAACAAGCCCTGCGACAAGGAAACCGCGCAAGAGATTACCAAGACCTTCATGGAAATCGTGCTCGCGCCAGCGTTTTCTCCCGACGCGCTCGAGGTCTTTAAGGCCAAGCCAAACCTGCGCGTATTGGACATCAGCGCCATCCTCGGCGGCAACATCTACCGCCAAATCCCAATGCGCAGCGTAACCGGCGGGTTTCTCGCGCAGACCCCGGACTTTTCCGATAACGAGGCAGACGCCTTCAAGGTCGTCAGCAGGCGCCAGCCGACCAAAGAGGAGTGGGCCGCGCTGCGTTTTGCGTGGAAGCTCGTCAAGCAGCCCAAAAGCAACGCAGTAGTCTTTGCGACCTCAGACCAGATGGTGGCTTGCGGCGTCGGCCAGCAGTCGCGCGTGGACTCGTGCCACATCGCGGTAGAGAAAGCCAAGCGCGCCAAGCTTGAAATCAAGGGCACTGCCATGGCCAGCGACGCGTTTTTCCCATTCCGCGACACCGTTGAATTCGCGGCGCAGGCCGGCTGCACTGCAGTCATCCAGCCCGGCGGCAGCATCCGCGACGCTGAAGTCATTGCCGCAGCAGACGAACTCAACTTGGCGATGGTCTTTACTGGCGTGAGGCACTTTAGGCACTAATTCGTGTTCGTATGAATGTCAACGCAATCGCTGCCGAACGCTGCCGCACGCTCATCAGCCTTGCCCGCGAGATGTATCCACAGGACAAGGCTCTCGCCAAGCGCTATGTTTCGCTTGCGCGAAAGATTGCATTGCGCCACCGGCTGCCGTTGGGCAAGAAGGACTTCTGCCGCAAGTGCGGCACTGTGTTCATCCCGGGCAGGACGCTTAAAGTGCGGCTGGACAGCTCTAAATCGGCGGTTTTATATACCTGCATTTCCTGTAACCATACCGCTAATTTTGCTTACGCCAAGGAAAAGGCAGGCAGAAGGCATCAAAGAAGGTAGATGTTGGCATGATGAAATATTTGACGGTCGACGCGGGCAAGCTCAACAACGCGCTTGCAGTTGAACTCAAGAAAATCCCGGAAATCAAGCAGCCCGTGTGGGCGCTCATGGTCAAGTCCGGCTCGCACAACGAGCGCGTGCCCCAGGACAACGACTTCTGGTTCAAAAGATGCGGCGCGCTGTTGCGCACGCTTTCCCTCGCGGGAGAGACGGTTGGAGTGCAGAGGCTTCGCCACAAGTTCGGCGGCCGCACGCAGCACACCGTCGCGCGAAGCCACCACCGCAAGGCTGGCGGCAAAGGCATCCGTCTGGCCCTCCAGCAGCTTGAAAAAGCCGGCCTGGTCAAGAAGGAGAAATTCGGCCGCTCGATTACCGCCGCGGGCCGCAAGCTCCTCGACAAGGCAGCGAAAACAGTCGCAGGCTAAACCAGTCGCAATTCGGTTAAGTTTTTAATCCGGTCCAGCGCAAGCCATTGCGGTGGATTTCCTTGAACAACGGGCTTCTTGTCGGCGGCGGCGTTTGCGGCGCGGTATCCGCAATTCTAATGTGGCAGGCTCTCAAGGCACAGAAGGAATTGGATTACATGCAGAGGATGAATGCGACTGCCCGGGAGGTTTCGCACGGCGTGATGGCTGAACTCACTGGAAAGGCGGTCCCGGTTTCGTCTTCCCTCAAGGCGCCGAAATCCGGCCAGGACTGCGTCTACTACCGCTTCCATGTCGAACGCCGCGAGCAGCGCACTGACAAGAACGGCACGCGCTACGATTGGGTTACCGTGACCGACAGCGCCGAGGCGGTGCCGTTTTTCCTCGACGACGGAACCGACAAGGTGTTGCTGGATTTGAGCGGGCAAAAGGACGTCGACGCCCTCAAGTCCTTCGAGGCCGTTGAAAACAACCCCGGGGTTTCCGGCAAGGTAATGGGCTTCAACCTTTCGATTGGAAACCAGCCGATGCGCTACACCGAGCACTGCATTCCGGTCGGCCAGCTGGTGTACGCCATGGGGTTGATTCGCCAAAACGAGAGCGGAGCTTCGCAGCTCATCCGACCGCCCGACGAGCGGCCTTTCGTGGTCAGCACCAAAAGCGAGGAGATGCTCAAGCAGGAGAGGAAGGGCAAGTCTTTTGCGTCCAAGGTTGGAGCCGCAGTTTTCGGAATCGCCGCGGTGGCGCTGTTCTACTATGGGTTCACAGGCCAATAGCGATTAGAAAATTGCTTCCTATTAGCGCCCGGATTTCTCCTGCTCTTCCTGCATGGACGCCATCTGGAGGGTAATCAGGTCTGTGGGGAAAATGTCTTTCTTGTCTACCTTGAGCTTTTCGAAGAATTTCTCGGCCATCTTCTCGTCCTTTTCCCTCTGTTTTGCGAATTTCGTGGCAGGCAGCGCGACTTCCACGAAATCCCCAAGCCCCGTGACGCTGAACACGTTTATGGTGACGGTGAGCATGCGCAGGCTCCATACCTCGACCTCGCGCACAAACGCGTACTTGTAGCCCATCATTTCGAGGTCTTTTGCGAACGTGGCGGCGTTTGAAACGTCCATTCCAAGCCGGTCTTCCTCGTCGAGCATGTAGCCGTCGAAGTGCACGGTCTCTTCCTGCGTGCGCTTGTCGGTGCGGATGACGTAGTACGCGTAGACGCCTTGGCCGTATTCCTTGGCGTGGACTTCCTCAACGAATTCACCGCCGCCGGAAAAAATCGCCTGCTTTTTGACCAGTGCGACGGTCTTTTCCGCGTCTTCGACCGGCGCGGTGAGCCTTGCCTCGGGGATGTTCCACTTGAGCTTGTGCTGTATCGGCACTTTCTTGGGCGGAAACAATGCCTTGAGCAGGTCGAAGTCCATTGCCATGCGCAACTCCCTTAACGATTTTCTTCTCATGCGCTTACATTTCCAACGTTTAAAAAACATGCCCCAGCCAATACAACTCCATGCATTCCGTACAAATCGAGCTGGATTTGCGCAAGACCGCGCTGGAGAACGCGCGCGAATACTATGAGAAATCCAAGTCAGCAAAGTCCAAGCTCGCAGGCGCGCAGGCGGCGATAAAGGAGACTGAGAAAAAGATTGCCAGCCACCTCAACCGAAAGAAATTCGAGAAAAAGCCGGAAGTCCGCGTCAAGGTCGCCCGCCTCCGGGAGTGGTTCGAGAAGTACCATCATTTCACCACCAGCGGCAACGATTTGGTTGTAGCAGGCCGAGATGCAAAATCCAACGACCTCCTCGCCGCGCGCCACATGGAGAAAGACGACTTGTTCTTCCACGCAGACGTCCACGGCGCCTCGGCTGTAATCCTCAAGGGCGGCCAGTCCGCTTCCGAGCAATCCAAGAAGGAGGCCGCGCAGTTCGCCGCGTGCTATTCCTCCGCTTGGAAGGCCGGCCAGGCCGTAGCGACTGTTTTTGCAGCCACTCCCGAGCAGGTCAAGAAATATTCGCCCGGGGAATACGTCGCCAAGGGAGGGTTCATGATTTACGGAAAGAAGGACTACTACCGCGGAGTCCAGTTAAAGCTCTGGCTGGTGAAGAAGGAGGATAGAGTTTTTGTAGTTCCGGAGTGCTTTGATTTCGCAGGCGCGCACGGCATCCAGAAACTACTTGTTTCCCCCGGGCAGACTGCTAAGTCCGACGCGGCCAAGAAACTGACTGCAAGGCTGGGTTTGGAGCCGGCAATGCTGGATTTCCTCATCCAGGAGCTGCCTGGCAGCATTTATATTGAAAAAGAGTAACCGCCACCGGCAGCAAACTCCGATGCGACCCGCTCACATCTTCCCCAGCAGGAACAGCAGTATCGCCTTTTCGCCGTGCAGCCTGCCTTCTGCCTGGTCGAAGATTATGCTGTTGGCGTGCCCGATTGCGTCGCGAGTCATCTCGAAGCCTTCGTGGATCGGCATGTCGTGCATTACCCTCGCATTGCTTCCCTCCAATAACTTGGCGTTTATTTGAAGCGGCATGAAAACCTTTAGCCTGCGCTCCTTCTCCTTCGCGAATGCAGGGTCGTTGAAGAGCTCCATGTCCACCCAAGTGTCGGTGTAGACGAAGTCCGCGTCCGCAACCTCTTTTTTCAAGTCCTTTGCCGCCGCCTCGCGATACAACCCTGTCTTTTTCGCCGCGGCAATCAATTCGCCGTCCCTGCTGATTTCGTGCACTTCCGGGGTGACGAAAACCACTTGCATGCCCATCTTGGTCGCTCCGTCAAGGAGAGTGTTGCTGACGTTGTTCTGTATCCCGGCGTAGACGATTTTCTTGCCTTTCAGGTCGCCGGCCTTTTCCTTCATTATCGCCAAATCGCACAGCGCCTGCACGGGGTGGTACATCTCGTCGCAGCCGTTGATTACCGGCACCGTCGACGCCGCTGCCATGGATTGCATGTCGGCGTGAGCCTTCATTCTCGCCATGATGGCGTCGCAATAGCGCGCCATGACCTTAGTCTCGTCCGCAAGCGAGGCCATGCCGACCTGCGTGGTCCTCCAGTCGACGAAGACCGCGTGGCCGCCCAGCTGCGTCATCGCAATCTCGAAAGAGAGGCGGGTGCGCGTTGAATTCTTCTGGAATAGCATGATGAGGGACTTGCCGTCGAGGGCGTGGGAGTATTTCTGTGGGTTGCGCTTGATTTCGATGGTCTTGTCGACGATTCTTGCGATTTCTGCCGGCGTGTAGTCCTTCAGGTGCAGCATGTGGCGAACCATGATTCAATTACCCCCGTTTGTCCTTGCGTCGGCAAAGCAAAGCGTTGGCAATCTTGAGGCTGGAAAGCTTTTTAGGGGTTGCTGCCGGCGCCGGGCTGGGGCTTGAAAAGCTCTTCGGCGATGAGGAGAGTGTCGTGCACGTCGCCTTCGAGGTATTCCACGAGCCGCGCGTCCCTGTCCTTCCACATGCCGTAAATGACTTCGCCCTTGTTTTTTTCGCCGTCGCCTTCCCCCAAATCCTTCTTTTTCATCAGCGGCAGCGCCGAAAACATAGGGTGGGCGATCACGTCTTTGAGCTTGAGGTACCTTGCGCTGGTCCCGTCGTGCTTGGCGACCTTGAACCGTGCAACATGCATAATGTCGAGTATGTACGCGCGCGTGAGCGCGTCCTTTAGCGCCCAGTACTCGCGCGGGAACTTCAGTTTCTCCCCCGGTGCTGCCTTGGCGCGCTGGTAGTCGTCGTACCTTTTGAGCTTGAGGCACAATAGGGGAAAGTCGTATCCGGAAATGTTGTACCCCGCGAGCACGAGCGCGTGAATCGGCTCAAGCATGCGCCCGAGCTTTTCCATTAGCGCGAATTCGGATTCGTCGGAGTCTTCCTCGAGCGTTGCGGTCTGCGTGTGCACCATGCCGTCAAACCCGCGCACAGATATCCCCGCGGCGAGCACGCGCTCGTTGGATAGGAAGTCCTCGGGTCGCAGCACCTTGGTCTCCAAGTCAATTGAAACGACTTGGCCCCACGCGCCGTATTTCTGGATCACTGCGACGATTTGGTTTTGAAGCTCTTCCAATTGCATTAGGCATC
>JAZDFO010000027.1:0-5282 GCA_043807785.1 Microcaldota archaeon
TAGATTGCGCGCTTTGCTGCAGTGCAGGCTTTTGCGATTGCGGCAGCGGCTTGCTGGGGCGAAAACTCGCCTTTTAGTTCTTCCTTGGCCAGCGCGCTTGGCAGGCCGGATTCCAGGAGTATCGAGTCCATCCGTTGGGTAATCACAATGGCTTGGCTGAAGAGAGCGCCTTCCTTGCCGCTGCGCCGATGCCGGTCTCGAGCTGGTACGCCCCGCCGGCGATTATTGCGCCGCAGCTGCGGCATCCCCAGCGCGCGTATCCGTCGCGCCTGACCGCTTCTTTTGCGCACACGGGGCAGGCATAGCGCGCGTGCTGCATCTTGAGCACCGCATCCTCGCGCTTGCGTATCTTGACTCCGTAGTGAGAACCCATCCCCATTTTGCAAACAACTCATACCAGCGAGCGCAAGGCGCGCCCCTTTTCAAGAGAAATATCCATCAAATCCATTATTTCCTTTTCGGAAAAGCCTGCCGCGCCGGACTTCTGCGCGCAGACCAGGAAGTCTCCGTCGCTTGTGGCGAGCGTGAGCCTGCCGTCGCTGGCGACTTCCTCCTCGTCGGTTGCGTCGAGTACCGTGCTTGCGCCGATTTTTTCGAAAGAGCATGACGCGACCTTGCGGGCAAGCGGCAGCGGGCCCTTGAATTCCCCGCGCACGAGCTTCCCTTCCTCGTACTTTGGGACCTTGGCGTCCAAAAGAGCCGCCATGGCCGCCAGCGAGGCGGCGTCGATGAGGTTGCCGCAGTGGTCCAATATGTAAATGTCCAAGAACGCGCCGAGGACCTTTTCTTCCTCCAAAAGCCAGTCTTTCACGTCAAGCGCCTCGGCCGAGCGGATGCCTCGGTCGACCACGCGCGCAAGCTCAATGCTGCCTTCCTTGGGCGGGCCGGCCTCGAACTCGGGGTGCGCAAGCGGCAGGAATTCGGCCTGAACTGTGAACACTCCCTCGGTTGGGCGGTCGGCATAGGGCTTCATGACGTCGAACTTGACGCCGCAGAGCACCTTGGTATCTCCGAGTTCCGCCATCGCGGAGCCTTCCGCGTTCGGTATGATGCCTTTGGTGATTTTCACCTGCCGGTAGTCGAGCAGGCCGCGGCCGTCCGCGCGCTTGCCCTTTGCCAGCAGGTCTTTCACGTAAGCTTCCTTGATTTCATCCAATATCATATGTCAACCACTGTTTTGCCCAACGGCGCCGATGTAGCGGTCCTTGAGAGCCTGCACCTGCACGGCCCTGACTTTCTCGGCCGCCGTAAATGCCATGGCGAAAATCCGCTGCATCTCGTCCTTGGTAAGCATTCCATCCTGCTGGAAAAGCAGCACTTCGCGGCTGCGCAGCGATACCACGATTGGCACGTCGGCCTGCCCGAAGTTGTCCTCCGTCTTGTCGATGTCGACGACCAGCTCCCCGTCGGCCTTGCCAACTGCGACGCCCTGCACCATGTCCTTCATGGGAATGCCGGCGTCGGCGAGGGCCACCGCGGCTGCGGTGATTGCGCTCACGCGCGTGCCGCCGTCGGACTGCAAAATCTCCATGCTGATGTCAATCTGCGTCTTGGGGAATTGGTTGGTGAGGATTACGTTCTCGAACACGTGCTTGGCGACCTTGCCGATTTCAGTGGCCCTGCGGTTGGGGCCGCTGCGGCCGTGCTCTTCGAGGCTGCAAAACGGGGCCATCATGTAGCGGCAGTTGACGCGCGCCTTGTGCATGTCGGTGAGGTGCTTGGGGAATACCTCGCGCGGGCCGTAGACTGCCGCGAGGACCTTGTTCTTGCCCCACTCTATCAGGCACGAGCCGTCGGCCTGCTTGAGCACGCCTGCAGTCATTTTCAGCGGCCGCAGGTCGGTAATGCCGCGTCCGTCGTTGCGCCTGCCGTTGACGACCATTTTCACTGCAGATGTCGAAGATGCCATAATTTCACTCACTCCTTTTCAATCAATATTTCAAATACTCCAATCAAACCTGTGCCTGCGCGCCCGCGCTGCCGTTCTTGGCGGCTTCCTCTGCCAAAAACGCGTTCATGCGGTCGGTGAGGCCCGGAAGATGAGCCTCCTTGGAAATCTTGAGGATTGCAAGCACGGCCAGCGCCAGGTTGCCGTCTTTTAGGTAAACCCTGCCGTTCTTTCCGACGAAAATCTTGGATTTCGTGAACTGCTCAAGCAGGCTGACCATCGAGGAATTGCGGCCGATGACTCGCGGGATTTTCACGCTCTCTATCTCAAGCAGCCTGCCGCCGTAGAGCTTGCGCGGCTCGACAAGCAGCGCCTCGTTGACCTCGTCGACGCTGCGAACAACCGACGAGACCACGTCTCCGACGGCGAACTGCTCGCGCGTCTCTTTCGACGAAATCATTCCCTGGTAAGGGGAATTCAAGTTGATTTCGTAGCCTGCGAATTTCACTTCCTCGACGATGCCGACCACGTAATCGCCGACGAGGGGCTTGTACTTGCCCTTGAGGGCCACAATCTTGTCGCCGTAGCGCACGCTTACCACGCTGACGTAAGTCTTGCCGTTGTCGATGAAGCTGCCGTCGAAGCGGTGCGGCGCGTCGTAGGCAAGCTCCCCTGGAACCACGATATCGTCCATCATAAACCACTTAAGCGCAGCCAAGCAAAGGGGGCGCAAAGCGCGCGCCTCAATAGGCTGCAGACTGTTTTTTGCCCCTTTCGGGGGAGAAAGACAGAGAATGTTACGCTGAAACTACGCTTGAAATTGGGAAAACGCATTGAAATGCCGTTGCGCCAAAATCCTTGCAAAAGCGCTTTGAAATGTTTTCGTGCAGGCTTGATATGGCGGCTGCGATTTATTAAGTTATTGCAGGCCCGGTGATGGGCCTAAAGCACCTTGGTCTGGACCTGGCCGCCGGTCATCTTGTTGAGGCGGTCGTAGAAGTTGCTTTGCATGCCTGCCGGCATTTCGCACACGCAGACAAGCGAGCCGTCGGAGCCGTATTCCTCGCGGGAGATGCCGAATTCCTTGAGGATGCCGTAGCAGCGCGCGGCGTGCTCGGCGGGGACTTTCACGGCGACCTTAATTTTTTCCATGCTGATGGGGATTATCTCGCGCATTGCCTCGACTGCGGCCTTGAACTGCTCTTCCACTGGCTTGAACGCGTCGAAGTGCACCTTGGCCTGCTCGAGCGCCAGATTGATGCGCACTTCCGGGTGCGGGGTTTTCGTGCGCGGGTCGATGCAGTTGCGCGCAATCATCTCGATTACCTTGAGGCGCTTTTCCTCCATGAGCTTGCGGCGCTGGTCGGTGGAAAGCTGGAGGTCTCCTTGCTCGATGATTTGGCGCGCCACCGCAAGGGAGTCTTCCGTGTGGAAGGCCTTCTTTATCGCCGCGGCGTTCTGGCGCTGGCCCTTGTTGGCGTCCGAGAAAATCTCGTCGGACATCAGCACGTTGTCGAAGTCTTTTTTCACGCCGGTCTTGAAGTCGTAGCCCTTCTTGGGGTCGACGAGGACCTCGAAGCGCTCGCCGTTGCGCTCGATGCGCGCAATCAACGTGTTGGAAATCTGGCTCATTTATGCATCTCCCTTAGCAGGTGGTCTAGCATGTCATTGAAGAAAAAGCGTGTGCCGTCGCGTTTTAGCGCCGAACCCTTTAGCTGCACCTGCGAAGGCGGGATTTCCGTGTTTTTGCTTACGAAATGGTTCAAAATGTCGAGCGCCCTGGGAAGGGCATCGAAAGGCATGTCGGAATGGATGAAAATGCTATACGCAGGAGCGCTATGCATCCGTCGCCTGGTTATTGGATGCATCGGCGGGCGCATCTTGCCGCCCGGGCCGTATTCATGATCGAATTTGCCCACGGCGTTAATGGGAAGGAATGTTATTTTGCCTTTGAGCCGGGCATTCCGTTCAAACTCTTTTTCTGCCTCGACGCATTGGGAGGCGTCCTCGCCGCCGGCAAGCACGTGGACTAAGGCGGACTTTGCCTCGGGGGCCAGAATCAACCGGAATTGGTGGCCGTGCACAAGGTCTATCTTATCCCTAAACTTTGCGTTCCGAAGGGATTGTGAATACCGCAGGTCGACGCTGCCACCGCCAACTCGTTCTATCATAAATAATAGGATGAAAGGCAGGGTTTAAACTGGTTGTGCCTCTCGCCTATTTCGCGTCGGCGAGGTGCTTGGCGATTTCGTCCTTGGGCACGAATAACACCTTGCCCTTGCCGCGCTCGATGATTGCCACGTCGACGTTTGCTGCCATGACCTTTTCCTCGACTGCCTTCTTGAGGGCCTTGACCGCGAGCTTGATGCACTCAGCGGCAGGCATGTTGTCCTCGTATTCCTTTTCGAAGAACGCTTCGACGGTCTTTTTGCCGCTGCCGATGGCGGTCGCCTTGTATTCAAAGAGCGCGCCGCTGGGGTCGGTTTCAAAGAGCCGGAAGTTGTCGTCCATGCCGGCAATCAAAAGCGACACGCCGTAGGGGCGCACGCCGGCGTATTGCGTGAACATCTGGATGTGGTCGCCGATTTTCTTGGCCAGCGTCTCGACGCCGATTTCACTGCCGAAAGTCAGGCGGTTTTTCTGCGCCTCCAGGCGGGAAAAGTCCACCAGCTTGCGCGCATCCGCGACAAGGCCGGAAGACGCTGCAGCGATGTGCTTGTCAATCTGGAAAATCTTCTCGTGCGATTCCGGAACTACGAGGGGAGATGCGATGCGCTTGTATGCCGCTAGGACTATGCAGTCCTTGCCGATGAGGCCGACACAAGGCGTGCCGGTGCGCACTGCCTCTCTTGCGTATTCGACCTGGAAGAGCCTCCCGTCGGGGGAAAAGACGGTGATTGCACGGTCGTATTGCGCTTGTTGCGGGGGATACATGGAAATGACCACCTAACTCGATTAGCATGACTGGATTCGTCAATGACAGCGGAAGGTTAATGGCGCGCCGGTTATAAAAAAGGTTTGGTTTAGTGGGCTGTGGGACAGAAGTCAATTCAGTAGGTTTGGCTGGTTTGTGAAAGTAAGGTCTACTTCCGTGCATAGGTATTTGATGTAGCACAATCTTTTCACGTTGTGGCAAAGCCCTCTGAGAAAAGACGCTGTTTCCTTACATACCGGCAGACGTTTCAAAATGGGCTTCGGAAACGCCCCCTTTTCCATCGCATAACCGGTTTCAGAAATCGACCGCCCATGGTAAACCCGCAAGAAACCTTGCGGGTCTCCTACAATATATTCTAACATTTTTACCCAAGCTGAAACCTTCTTTTTCTTGAATGTCACGTTACGCGCAGGCAAAAACACCGGTTCAACCCCGGCATCTGAAACCGTCTTGCAAGTA
>JAZDFO010000028.1:0-27563 GCA_043807785.1 Microcaldota archaeon
GGGTTTTTCACGAGCGCTGCGCTGGAACTGACCAACAAGCCAGTGTTCATCGGCTACGCCGGCGACTACACTATCCGCGTCCAGATGCGCAAGTACCGCAGCCACGAAGTCAACTACACTGACACGAAGATTTTTTCACTAGGCTGACGGGCCATGTCTTGTTGCAGTTCCAGTCACTCCCAATCCAAAAATCTTGACCGCTAGCCTTTTATACCGCTTGAAACTCGAGTATACTTATGAAATTGGCTCCGTTGGCTGTCGCGTTGATGCTTATTCTCCCAGACATCCTTGCCTGCGGCTGCGGCATCGCACTGGGCCCTCCCGAAGTGTTCAACAACCTCAAAGAGCCCAACACTGTGCTGCTGGTCGACATTAACGAGGACGGCTCGTACCATATGAAGCCGTTCTTCCGGTTCATATCCCTAGACCAGCCGCAAAACGTCACTCTCGTTTTTCCGATGAAGGCCCTGCCAAAATCGTTCAAGGCCGAAAAAACGACGCTAAGCGAGTTCACTGACCGGGAAGATCTGCGCAGTTTTAACGCGGCAAAGCTGCGCCAGAGCCTGGAAGGCGCTGCAGGCAAACTACGGGAGGATTCGCGTTATTTCGCCCCGTTTGCCGCAATCGGCGTTGTAGGCACCATTGCCCTCGGGGTACTCCTGTTTTTGCCTTTCGTGGTCCTGCGCGGGTCGGTGCTGGGTTCGGCCAACCAGATGCTCGCGGGTTCCCGCGATACCGGCATCATATCACATTACGAGTTCGAGGGAGGCTCGCTCGACATTTTCGACGCGTCCTCGAATTCCACAATGGACGAGATTGCCTCAAGGCTGGGGTACAGCTACGACGGCAAGCTGGCGGCGCTTATCGAAAAATACCGCAACAACTTCGTTTCCGTTTTGAACATCGCCGTCGAAACCCCGCTTCCGCCCGAGCGCATGGCATACTTCAAGAACCAGTGCCCGTACTGGCACAACATGGCAAAACAGGCGCTCAAGGAGAAAAAAATTGATTTCGCATCCCTTGGGCTAAGCGGCTATTACCCGCAATACTCGTATTCATACGGCGCCAATTCTTATGGCCAAGGCCGAAATGACGCTTCCAACACAAACGACTGCAAGTCCCTTGCGTATACTTTCATAACCCGCGCCGCAGGCCAGGGCAGCAGCTATTCCTACTACGGCAGCGGCTCCGAGCCAAAGGGAATCATGCTCGACATCGGGTTTGAAGCCGACGACCCGATATTTTACCCCGTTTCCGTAGTCGAGTCCTACAACTATCCCGTCGCGCAGCAGCAGTACCTTGTCAGGGTCGGCAAGGACAAGGAATTCCGGTTCACTTCATCGCAAGCCTCGAGCACCGCGCTGGTCGGCGGCATGAGGTGGTACGAGATTACCTCGACTGCAGCGGACCTGGAGGGAACCGTCGGCCCGGCTGGCTCAAAGACTGGCTTTGACGACTCTCTCCTTCGGATGTGGCAGAACGCGTATTACAATTCCGTGTGGCTGGCGCTGGCCGCCTATCTTGCCCTCATAGTAATTGCATGGGAAGCCCTGCGGCGGCGGGCTCCGCAAATATCCCTGGCCGGGTTGTTCACGGGAGGCGCGGTGTACACCGCATACAAGCTTTGGCCCAAGGACAAAAACGCCGCAATCGCCTTCATAGCCGCGGCAGTCGCCTTGGCGGCGATTGTCTTTGCTTAAACGCACGCAGCCCCACCACCCCCCGCGCACGAGCGCTTGCATTATTCTCCCTCTATACGCCTCTGTCACATCTGCGCTTGTGGGTTAAGCGCATGCCTGCGGCCGTTTGATGGCAGTGCATTTCGAAGAATATGGAATGCCGCTGGTGCGGGCACAGGCGGTTCCTGAGTAACTATCGAAACCGCAAGCTGCAACAATCCTTGCCATTACCGTATTGATTTGGTCGCGCAAACCAGAATGCGGGAGTTTTTCCAAGCCTACTTAGCATTGGCCAAGCAGGAGTCCTTCCAATATTTTTGCACTATTCGCTCGCAAATGGTTGCATCCTTCAATTCTGCGCCCACGTCCCTGAAACAGACGTCTTTGTAATTCGCGTCTTGGATTGAGTCCTCGCACACTTGCGCGTCCTTCGATGCCCTTGCGACCCCAACTAAGCAAATGTTTTTTGTAGTTTTACCTTGAATTTGGGCGCAGGCTGAAACGTCTTTGAGTTCTTCGGCGAGCTTATTCAGGCAAATGTCCTTTTCACTCTGAGTTTTCGATGAGTCGCATCTTGTTGATTTTACCGGTGCCAGTTTTAGGCAAGACGACCTGGTCTCCGCATTGTCTATCATTTCGCAGTATTGGGAGTCCTTCAAATCAATGGCCACGTGCTTCAAGCAGGTGTCCTTTGTTTCCGGGTTTACTATCTTGTAGCACAACGCGCCGTTGGGAACGTCAAGAACGATGCCAAAGTAACACTGGTCTTTTTCGCCGAGGTTGTTGATTTTTTCGCAGAGCGTTGCGTTGACCGTCTTTTGACCGAGTTGGGAAAAGCACCAATCCCGGTTGATCGTTTTATTGACCTTTTCGCATAACGCCTGATTCTCATTGGCGACACCCGCACTTCGCAAACAGGCATCCTTCAAATCCTCGCCAATGACATTATCGCACAATGCCGCGTTCCCTTTTTTTGAACCTACCTCGCTCCAACACGCGTCCTTCCATTTCGCGCTTACAATCTGGTCGCAGGATTCTTGCCCCGCAATGCTAGCGGATAAACAGTATTTGTTGATGTCTGTGCTAACAATCTTCATGCAAAACTCGCTTATCCCGTGTTTTTTCGCAATGTTGGAAAAGCAAACATCTTTAGGTTCTCCATCGCTCATGACATGGCAGTGCCCGCAATCCGATTTAACTGCAGTGTCATTGAATTTCGAGCAGATTGATTCTTTTTCCGAAGGAGCTGCAGGTGCGCTTACTGTTGGGATATCCGCTGCGGATGGGTTAGGAGTCGGCTTCGCAGGCGGGTTGGACACGCACCCTGCCAAAAGGATTGCGATTGCGAACAGAGCAATATAAGCGAGTTTCATCTAATCTCCCTTTACGTAAGTGTGAAATTGGCGCGTATTTAAAACCGTCGGTTGAAAATATACTCCTGCGGTTTTGACCAGTAACGAAACCCTTCTCGTTACCCCCCAAACTGGGCGGGCTTTATATTTACCCCTAGCTTGGCCTGAACCGGGCAGTACGGCTTCAAATAGCTGGAAAAGGGCGGTGCACTCAGAAGGATATGGAATGCCGCTGGTGCGAGTACAGGCAACGATTGAGTGCTTGCCGTGGCGGGTGAACTCAGATGCAGTGGGGATGCCGCAGGGGCAAGTCCCGACGGTTTCTGAGTTTGCGTTCGGTAATTGTTAACAGTTTCAAATGTTAATTAACATTGTTAACATTTCGATAATTGCCATTACTGACGGGAGAGAAATACCTAAAGTATTCTACAAGCCAACAATATTTGAATTAAATAGTATTAAATAGGTAATCATTTAATTATTTAATCGTGGTATTTATGCAAAATGATCAATTCCTTGCTTTATTGGATTCTCATGAAGGCACTTCGCTTGAGTTCAAGAAAAGCCTAGAATTTTCTGAAGCTGTTTCCAAGACGTTGTGCGCGTTTGCCAACACTTTTGGGGGGTATTTGGTTATTGGCGTTGAGAAGCACGGGGAAAAAACCTCGGTTTTCGGGGTATCGGACGTTGATGCGGAGTTCCAGAAAGTTGCCGGAATCGTTTCAGTGCTTCTGCCTAAGCCGTATTATTCTGTTGCCGAATTCAAGGCTGAAAGCAAGACGCTTATCGCCATCAAGGTCGAGCCCCTGCCAATTTCAGAAGTGTGTTTTCTGAAAAAGAACGTGTTTCGGCGCGTTGGCTCGATAAACGAGGAAGTTTATGGCCCGAGTCTTGCCCGTTTCCTCCAGCAACGAGGAACGCTTTCCTTTGAAGAGAACAAATCAAATGCCAAGTTGGCGGATTTGGACGAGGATAAAATCCGGCGCCTGCTTGAGCGGCGCGGGGTCGATGCCAGGAAGCACGAGCCGCTTTCGATAAAGTCGCTTCTTTCCAGCCTCGGCGTGGCAAATTCGGTTGGCGACTTTTGGCTCAAGAACGCCGCCGTGCTGTTTTTCGCGAAGGAAGTAAGCCGGTTTTTCATGAACTCTGAAATCCGCATCGTGAGGTACCGCGGCAACGAGAAGTCGCTTGAGCGGCGCGAGTACGACGAGCGGTTCGCGGAAACCCTGCCAGAGCTGCTGGAAAAAGTTTTCGCCACCGTGAAAGAGAAGGCAGGTACGTATGGCAGGATTGAGGGGGCAAAGCGTGTTGATGTTCCCATGGTTCCCGACGAAGCTCTTCGCGAGGTGTTGACGAATGCCGTCGGCCATCGCGATTATTTCGACCCAAACGGCATCTTAATCGAGATCTACGATGATCGCATTGAAATTACCAATCCTGGCGGCTTGCTTTCCGGCCAGACTGTCAAGAACTTTGCGGAAACCCGCAAGCACCGCAACCCGATAGTATACCGTTTGCTTAATGACAGCAAGTGGGGGGAAGGCTTGAATCTCGGCGTCAAGGCCATGATTCGCGTTATGAGGCAGAACAAGCTCTCGGATCCATTGTTTGAGGACTTTGGCGGCATGTTCCGGGCGACTCTCTTTGGACCGCTTTCCAACCGCAAATCGCGTGCTTTTGGGGCAATAACGGAACGCCATCAGAAAGCCATTGACTACTTGAAGACGCACGAGAAATTGATTGCCCCGGTTTACGCCAAGATTGCCGGGGTGTCGCATCCCACTGCCATTACCGATTTGAACGAGCTTGTCGCCATCGGTGTCCTGGCGAAGGTCGGTAGTGGGAGGTCTACGCGGTACGTGTTGGATAAGATTAAATGATTAAATTTGATTGTATTTAATTCAATTTAATTGAAAATGTGCAAAGCTGGCGGCGGCTTAAAGATATTTAACAATATTTTATAATACTTAATAATATTCGACGAAACGCAGGGTGTCTGAAATTGCACAAGCCCAGATGATTTCTGAGTTCTCATGCGGGTTGTACATTAAACGTCCAATTGGGCACGAAGGATTATTCGACTGTCAGCCGACGCGATACTTGAACCGCTTCTCGTATTCCTTGTGGGAAAACCATTCTAAAAGCACGGAAATGATTTCGATTTCGTTGCCCACAATGGTGTAGATGAGTCTCCAGCCATTGGGCAAGTCGTACTTCCTCAGGTTGTTGACTCCGTATTCCCGCACGTATTCCCTTGGCCACAGCCTGCGCGGGACCTTGATTCCGCAGAACGGGTCTTTCTTCAAGTCTTCAATGGCTTCCCCCAAGTGCTGCGCCAGGCGCTGCTCCTCTGTCTTGCCCGCCTTGAGGCGCTCATAGGCATCGAATAGTTTTCGGTCCACAAAACGGACTCTCCGAATGCGCTCGTCCCCGTTCATGCCTCAACGCCCTCACGCT
The DNA here is from genome assembly GCA_043807785.1 of Microcaldota archaeon. Lineage (GTDB taxonomy): Archaea > Micrarchaeota > Micrarchaeia > Norongarragalinales > SBBD01 > JAZDGU01. The sequence goes on from JAZDFO010000028.1 coordinate 5,489, forward strand.
TGACTTTCTTCAACAGCGCCGGATTCCAAAGCCACGTGATTGTCTTGTCCTCTTCGACATGGATTTTACCGGAGTATTCCAAATAGTCCAGGATTGTCACAAACGTCGTCCACATCACTTTCTTGGGCAGACCGCGCCAAATTCGGGTAATCGTCTCGGCATCCTTGTGTCTGAAGAGCTCTTTTTCAACCATCAAGACCGTGTCAAGCCTTGGAAAACGGTCGAGGTTCCTTGGCTTGAATTCAAAAAACGCGTTCCGGTACACATTAATCAACCGATAAATGTATCAACTGATAAATATTTAAGGGTTTCGGCAACGCCCCCTCAATCCACATCAAGAAAACGTCGGCTCAAATTCTAGAACTAGCTGGCTTGGGTCGGAGGAAAAAGGGCGATTCAAGTATGCCGTGGCCCGGTATGCACTCAGAAGGGTATAGAATGCCGCTGGTGCGGGGCACAGGCGGCTTGCGGGTGCTTGCCTTTGCTATGGTTTCGCGTCTTTGCAGAGCCGCCACGCTTCCGAAGAGCTGACCGACTTGACGTATCGGGTTGCTTCTTTTCGCAGCAGTCGGTCCTCTGTGACAAGAATCGCGCAAAGTTGTACGGCGGAGCAGACTATCGGCCGGTCGGACTTGTCGACGATGTCGTACTTAATGAAAGAATCGACCGGCGGAGTTGCGACTACCGTGGCGTGTTGGCGGATGAATTCAATGGCATCATTGGCTACGTTTATAGGTACCTTGAATCGCTCTTGCAATACCCTGCGCGTTTCCTTGATTGCGTACTCGTTCGTGTAATTTTCGCTCAACGTGCCTGCCATTATCCGCTCGGCGTAGGGGTTGAGTCTTGGCAGGGCCGTGCCGGACACTAGCACATTCGTGTCCAAGAATAGCCGCAGCAGGGTCATTCAAACTCCTCGCTGTAGACCGCTTCCCCGATTTCACGGCAGGCCGAAACGAGCTGTGCCTTCGATATGTTGTTTCGCAGCGTCAGTTTCCTCAGGGACGCCAATTCGTCCTTGGACACGACTATTGCCGGCTTCAAGAGGATGCCGTCATCGGTTCCCGTCACTTCCACCAGCCCCCCGGGTGTAATCCGCGATTTTTTGCGCAAGTCCGACGGAATCGTCACCTGCCCGTTCGTATTGACCGTCACATATGCCATGCCCCCATCACCAATTAAACTATTAAATCATTAAATTAATAAACTTGTCGTTTTGTATCGTTCGCGATGTGGCTGAGGCCTGGACGGGCGGTATGGCTTCAAATAGCTGGAAACGGGTGGTGCACTCAGAAGGGTATGGAATGCCGCTGGTGTGGGCACAGGCGGCTTTAGAGTGCTTGCCTTGGCGGGTGAACTCAGAAGAAATAGTAATGCCGCAGGGGCAAGTCCCGACGGCTTCTGAGTTTCCCGCTTGGTTTAGCGTTTCAAATGTTAACAATGTTAATTTACATTGTTTACAATTAACATTCAAAATTTGGTTTCATGATGGGGAAGAATATCTTTAAATATTATTAAGTATTGTTAATTATTATTAAATTGGTGGTCGGGTGGCGTTATATGGCTGTTGAAACTCAGAACGTCGAATTCAAGCAGAAAGTAAGCAATTTTCGGGATATTAGCGCTACGGCCTGTGCTTTTGCGAATGCTTCTGGGGGTAAAATCATCGTGGGTTTGGCCAACGATGGCAAAGTCGTCGGAGTCCTTCATAACGAGCTTGATTCGTTGCAGCAGCGGATTGAGGGAGCAATCCAGCAGATTTCCCCGGTTCCGTTCCATAAGATTTTCATTGAGGAGAAGGAGGGGAAGAATACCGTCGTTGCCGAGGTGTACCAAGTCGGGCAGGGCTCGTTTTGCACTTTCGGGGGAATCGTTTATTTCAGGGCCGGCAGTTTGAATTCAAAGCTTGAAGGCAGGACTCTTCAGGATTACTTGGTTACCCGCCACATCCTTTCATTCGACGAAATCCGCTCGAACGCGAAGCTAGGGGACTTGGATGCGGAAAAAATGCGGGAGTTTTTGAAGACCCGTTCCCCGGACGTGAAGTTCGAAGACGGCAAGTTATCGGACTTCCTGCAAAACCTGGGTTTGGCGCAGAAAAACGGCGATCTTTGGATAAAGAACGCGGCAATTCTCTTCTTTGCCAAGGAACCGCCGAAATTCCTTCCGCAGGATGAAGTCAAGTTAGTCCGTTTCAAGGGAACTACCCCGGTTGATATTATCGACTCCCGGCTTGCGAATGGCACTTTGGTCTTGAACCTCAAGGAGGCTGAGGATTTTATTAGGAAAAACACTCGGACGGCTTATAAGATTGAGAAAGCCGAGCGCGAGGAATTGCCGGAATATCCTGTAAAAGTGACCAGGGAGGCGTTGGTGAATGCCTTGACCCACCGCGATTACTTCAGCCGCGATGCAGTGCAAATCAATGTTTTTGACGACCGCATAGAGTTCATCAATCCCGGCACTTTGCCGGCCGGCCTAAGCCTTCAAATCCTTGGCACGCTGTCAGTTCAGAGAAACCCGCTTACTTACCGGCTGATGCGCGATTTGAAGCTTGTCGAGGGTTTTGCCACTGGAATTCCGCGCATGAGGTCGGCGATGAAGGAAGCAGGCTTGCCAGAGCCGGTTTTCGAGGAATTGGGCAGCTTCTTCCGCGTTACCTTGTATAACAAGCAAGTTGTCGCGCATGGCGTGGCGAGTGAGCGCCAGAAGAAGGCTTTGGCGTATTTGGAGAAGAACCACTCGATTTCTTCCAAAGTCTATGGAAGGCTTGTCGGCTTAACCCATCCTGTTGCGGTTTCCGATTTGAACGATTTGGTTGCCAAAGGCCTGTTCAAGAAAGTTGGCAAGACGCGGGGGGCTTTTTACGTCAAGTCCGGTTCGCTTAATAATACTTAATAATAGTTAATAATATTTAAAGATACTTAATGAAACTCCAAAATGAGAGACAAGTATGTGGCAAACCCCAAACTGCGGGCAATTATGCAGCAAGCCAATGCCACCGCTTTTTCGCAAAAAACAGGAATGCCGCTGGTGCGAGCACAGGCAGCTTTAGAGTGCTTGCCGTTGTTGGTGAACTCAGAAGGAATGGTAATGCCGCTGGGGCAATTCCCTACACCTTCTGAGTTTGCCTTCGGGTTGTACGTTAAAACGTCCAATTGGGCACGAAGGCTTATTTGTCCTCTTTTTTACTGGAAATCTGGTACCACAGTGCCAGATCTGGCACGAAAGTTAATAAGACCCTTTTAGCAGGACACGAGGTGAGGGAATTTTGGTTGTCAGGAGCGGGAGCCATCAAAGTATGAACAACATCGAAGCCGCGTTGCGTCGGTTGGAAAACGACGCCGGTGTTTGCGCGGAGAATCGGAAGTTGGCGGCGGATTTCGCCCAGAGCCAGTTGGCGAAGGGCTTGAGCCGGGTTCGCATCGTCAAATGCGTCTACTGCATGCGTTACCTTGCCAAATGGCTTGGGAAGCCGTTTTCGGAGGCCTCCAAGCAAGATCTGGTCGTTTTGGTTAGCGGTTTGGAGGGCATGGAATACTCCGAAAACTCGAAGTACGACTTCAAAATCGTGCTGAAAATGTTTTTCCGTTGGCTCAAAGGCGACGGCGACACCTATCCGCCGGAAGTTGCGTGGCTTAAGCCGCGTTTGAAGAACAAGGCCCATAAGCTACCTGAGGAATTGCTTTCCGAGGAGGACGTGCTCAATCTTGCCAGGGCTGCTACAAATCCGCGTGACAGGGCGTTTGTTTTGATCCTGTATGAGTCGGGTTGCAGAATCGGCGAGCTCATATCGTTGAAGGTCAAGAACGTGCAGTTTGACCAATACGGGGCAGTCCTTCGAGTAACTGGCAAGACTGGTGACCGAAGAGTTCGAATCATCAGCTCCGCGCCAGCCCTAACCGCGTGGCTGGACGCTTATCCGAGGGCAATCGAGCCTAACGCGCCGCTTTGGCCGCCTAGAATGGCCTATCATGCCCAGCGGGGTGTGGCGGCGGAGTATCGTTCCATTTACGTAATGCTACGCACCCTCGCCAAAAGGGCGGGGATTAGGAAAAACGTGTTTCCGCACTTGTTTCGCCACTCCCGGGCCACGTTCTTGGCCTCGAAAATGACGGAGGCGCAAATGAAGGAATACTTCGGTTGGACGCAGTCCAGCAACATGGCGGCAACCTACGTTCACCTTTCCGGCAGGGACGTTGACTCGACTCTTTTGCAGATGCACGCGATGGCCGACGCCCCCAAAACGCAAGAAACGATACTTACCGTACATATTTGCTCTCGTTGTCACGAAAAGAATTCGCCCTCTCAAGCCTATTGCGGGAGGTGCGGCAATCCGTTTGATGCTTCTAAGCTGATTGTTGAGCAAAATCGGCCTTCCAACGACGTAATGGACGAGTTGTACAAGGACCCGGAAGTCAAGGAATTCTTGGACCGGAAGTCGAAGGCCTTGAAATTTGCAGCCCAACTCGTTTAAGCAAGCGCAACGCCTTCCGTTACAAGAAAAGAATGTAATTCGCAAGCACAAATTCATAGCAATATTCTGGGCGTTTTTCGTGCAAAATCAAGTATGTTTCACGCGTTTTTTCGTGCATTTTACGTGCAAATTGAATACATGAAAGAAACGCCGGTTTGCCAAATTTTTTTCGTGCAAAGTTACGTGCATAGTTTACACTTGCTTTCGTATACATAATTCTTAGGCGTTTTTAGGGGAGAAAACCGGCGTTTTTTGTATCTGAAGCCGCCGGAAAATCAAGCGCAAAACAAGCGCAATTTCTTTTTATACTGTTGCGCTTGATTCGGGGAATTCCCTCAAGCGCAACGTCAAGCGCATGTTTTTTGTTACATTAAAACAACGTAAATCTGAAACATAAATTCTTGGCAAGATTCTGGACGTTTTTCGCTCAAAGTCACGTATGATTCGAGCGATTTTTCGCTCATTTTACGCTCAAAATGAATATATAGTTGAAAAGCAGCCTCGTGAAATTTTTTCGCTCAAAGTTACGCCCAAGCCGCCATAATATAGCTATAGTGATACGCTTGCCTATAGAGACATAATTCCGGGGCGCGTTTTAGCCGAAAGTTTAATCAGATTGCATTCTGAAAACGAGCTGATGTCAAGCGCATTTCAAGCGCAATTTCTTTTTATACTGTTGCGCTTGATTCGGGGAAAACCGACAAGCGCAACAGTTAAGCGCAATCAGTTACCTGGTTTTAATAAAAGTCTTGAGTTGCCCGGACTTTTCCTTCTGCTCCCACAGAAATCCCTATTCCTTGGATTACCTTTTGCCGCCTCTTGGTGAATAGACCATGTAGTACACGTCGATGTAATCATTACCAAACTGGCCCCACTTCGGGAATTTGCCGACGAGCTTGAAGCCCAGCTTGCGGTAAAGCTTGATTGCCGGTTCGTTCTTGGAATAAACTGAAAGGAAAATGTTCTTCGGGTCAAGCTGCGTTTTCGCCTTCTCGATAATCATCTTGAGCATCGCCGAGCCGAGCCCGAGGCCGCGGTATCCCTTGGACAGGTAAATGCTGAGTTCGACGTTGTTCCTCTCCCTCAGTGACTTCCTCTCAGCCTTAATCCTGCCAATCATCTTGCCGTCAACTAACGCCACCCAGTAAATCGAATTACCGGCGTTTGCCTTTGCCAAGTCCTCCTCCAGTACGCCCATGTCGCCCTCGTTCCTGATCCGCCGGTCATAGACAATCATTGCACCCTCCGAGACAAGCTCGTTGATGAAATTCTTCAATAAACCTAAGTCGTCGGCAGTGACTGCCCGCACTACTGCCTTCCTTCCGTCGCGAAGCGCGACTTCCGTACTGAAAAGCATAGTCTTGCGATAGGTATGCTCATAGTAATTCATTGAAATGGAGGTTACGAGCATGGACGCGAAGATGGCGACGAATACGACTGGCGCGCTGAAATCCGAAGGGGCTGAATACCCTGGAAGGAACGCGAACACGGCAAGCGCGGCGTTCATTACCCCCCTCGGTGAAAGGAACGCCAGCACGAAGTCCTCTCCCTTTGGCGCGTGTTTGCGCAGTGACTTGAGCGCCCGTATCCAGGCGAGCCTTGAGAGGAATATGCACAGGGTAATGACTCCAGCCGCCAGCAGCGCTTTCTCGTCAAGGCGCACTGCACTGATTGCGATTCCGATGTATGCGAAAAAGAATGTGCGCACGAACATCGTGAACTCGCGCGCCGGGGCGAGGAACTCTTCCCCGAAGTCGAAAACCCACTTGGCCTTTAGCGCCGTTGCAAGCCTTCCGTAGTTGCCTATCACGATTCCCGCCACCGTGACGGCTACCACTCCAATGCCGGTGATGGAGAAGTCGATGAAGAACAGGATGAGCATCAGCGCCATCGTCGTAACGTACGAATAGCTCTTGACCTTGAACCGGTTGAGGATGTTGATCCACACCGCGCCGACCGCCGCCCCCATCAGCAAGGAGAACGCAAACGTGTACGCAAGCGACTGGAGCAGGTTGGCCGGGGAAGTCGGTGAGCCGATGTAATGAAGTGCCGTCATGGCAATGATTGGAGTGATGATTGTCGCAAGCACGCCTTCGACGGTCAAAATGTTCCTCGGCCCGCTGGGAATGGGAAGGAGGCCGAGCATGGCGTTGATTGAAATTGCGGAAGGCCCGGCCAACACCGCAGCGACCAGGACCGATGCCGCAAGGCTGAAGTTTAGGCCGAAAAACAACACTGCCGCGATTGCTGAGAACGAAATAAGGATGTTGCCAATTCCGAAAAGCGTCGAAAACGATAGCTGCCGGAACACGTCCTGGACATTAAGGGACGTGCCGGCCTCGAACAGGTAAAATACTATGGCGAATGCGCCGAATGCGGGCGCAAGGGAAATTATAAGCGCCGCATCGACCCCCTGCGGAGCCAATAGGGACAGGCCGACTTCACCGAGCATGAACCCGAAGGCTATGAGTACCACTGGCTCGGGAATCCGCGTCCTCTGGAAAACCCAGTAGCCGAGGAACCCCAGCAGCAGCACCGCACCGAGCAAGAACAGTATCTCAAACATCCAGCCCTTCAACCCCCTGTTGGTTAAAGTCGCCTGGTATATAATTGGTTTCGCCCGGCAGGCTCCAAAAGCAATTATTAACTGACAGCCCGTAGTTTGTTCATGTATGAATTGGTTTCGGCGTTAGCGCTCCTTGCTGTCGGACTAATTATAGTCTTTAAGTCTGCCGAGAAGAGCATCGACCACGCCCTGCGGCTTTCAAAGCTGGCGGGCATCTCCGAGTTTGCCGTGGGCTTTCTGCTCTTCTCCGTTGCAACCTCGCTGCCAGAGCTCGTAGTCGGCATTTCCTCCGCGTTTCGCGGGTCAACCGATTTGGGCGTCGGCAACGTTTTTGGAGCAAACATAATCAACGTGACTCTTGTGCTTGGTGTCGCGGCTTACCTTGGAGTCGTTGAAATCCGGCGCAATGACATCAAGGAACTCGTCTTGATTCTGTTGGGCACGAGCCTTGTATCCATGCTTTTCATCGTCTACCAGCCCGGCCGCCTGTCTGGAGCAGCACTATTCCTCCTCTTTCTTGCTTATGCCTACCGGATTTTGACTACCACTAAAAACAAGCCGGCAGGAGGGCAAAGCCGCAAGTTCTCCCTGCCGTCCACTGGCGTGTTATTCCGGGCTTCGGCTCCATTCGCCTTCTGGATTGCGCTTGTAATCATCGGTGCGCAGATTGCCGTTGAAAACGCCATCCGGCTTAGCGCTTTGCTTGGCATTGCCCAGACTGTTATCGGCGCAACTCTCGTTTCCCTTGGCACATCGCTTCCGGAAATGTCCGTGAGCGTCACTGCTGCGCTGCGTGGTAAGGCCAAGGTCGCCGTCGGCAACGCCGTCGGAAGCGCAATCGTCAATCTTTCGCTCGTCTTCGGCACGGCGCTCATGATAAATCCCGTGATAACGTTCGCTCCCGCCGTCCGCCTCATCGCATTTTCAGTCATAGCAAACATGCTGCTGCTCTATTTCATTGTCGTGCGAGGAAGCCTGCACAAGCGCGACGGCCTGCTTCTCATTCTAGGCTATATTGCGTTCTTCATCCTGCAGTACGCCGGGGGCTGAGTTTTCCAATTCCATTTTTAATTCCGCGCAGGCTTAACGTATGCTGGTGCAATTGGCGTGCTTGAACTGTTCACTCTCATCGGCGTCATTATTGTAGTCGGGTTCCTCGCCTCCGCGATATTCGAGCGCACAAGGATTCCCGACGCATTGCTTCTGATGCTTCTTGGCGTAATCGTCGGGCCGGTATTCCACTGGGTCGACCTGGCTCTTTTTTCTTCCGCAGCGCCATTCGTCGGCACAATCGCCCTCATCATCCTGCTTTTTGACGGGGGGCTCAACCTCGATTTCTTCCGCGTGGTCAAGGAATTTTCCAGCGCCACCATATTCACGTTCGCCGGCTTCATCATAACCGTACTGGCCATGGGCGCGTTCATGGCTGGAGCATTCGGCTGGCCGCTTGCGCACGGGTTTCTGCTCGGGGCAGTCCTCGGGGGGACTTCCTCTTCAATAGTAATCGGAATCGTCTCCCGCCTTCGCGCTTCCGAATCGGCAAAGGCAGTCCTGACGCTGGAATCGGCGTTGACCGACGCGCTCTGCATCATCGCCGCCGTATCGATACTCGGCATAATCGCCCACAACTCGGTGGACGTACCCGGCGCAGTCAACTCACTGCTCGGCGCTTTCGCCATAGCCGCATTGGCCGGAATCGCCGCGTCAATCGCGTGGGTTTACGTGCTGCGCCGAATGGCTTCCAAGCCCTACGCCTACATGCTCTCCCTTGCAGCGATATTCCTATTGTATTCCTTCGTCGAGGCGGTCAAGGCCAGCGGGGCGATTGCCGTGCTAGTGTTCGGGCTCGGCGTTGGCAATGCGCGCAACATCGCCGAACGGTTCGCGCTGCCCCTAGAGTTCCGGCTAGACGACACCTTCAAGGCGTTCCAGACGGAAATATCGTTCTTCGTGCGCACGTTCTTCTTCGTTTACCTCGGAACTTTGTTCAATGTCTTTGCGCTTCCGCAGGAGGCATTCGTAGTAGCAGGGGTGGCTATGGCGGCAATCCTCGTTTCCCGCTATATCGGGGTTGGTTTGGCTGCGCACCTTGACCCCGGGCTGAAAAAATCCAAGGTGCTTATGCTCTCGATGATGCCGCGCGGGCTGGCCGCCGCGGTACTGGCTTCCTATCCGGCAACAGAAGGCGTCATTATACCTTTTTTCACGCAAGCAGTGCTGTTGGCAATCATCGCCACCAACGTTCTTACCACCGTAGGCGTTTTTGTATCGGAACGGTCGGCGCCCGCCAGCCTCCCGCCAGCGGAACCAAAACCGGAACAGCCAGCCCAGCCCCAGCCGCGCTATTCCAAGGCCCCAACGCAGGAAAAACCGAGGATAATCAACTAATTTACGCGTTGTCCGATTACTAAGAAATCTCGACGCATTGCCTAGGTGGATGGTGTCTTAACGGCAACCATCTTCTGCAGCACGGGAGGAACAATTATTGTGGTAATGAACGCCATCGCAGAAATGATTGTGTATTCTGCCGGAGTTATTGCTTGGATGCCGTTGATGGTTGCCGTAAGCCCGTAAAGGCCGATGATTAAGGCGATTTCACCCCGAGGAACCATGCCTATCCCGACGATAAGCGCGTCCTTTTTGCCTGCGCCGCCCAATAACGCAGCCCCGCCGCAACCAATAACCTTTGCTAGGATTGCGATTGCGGTAATGGCGAGAATCGGGACGATTTCGCCGGGAATTGCCGCGACGTCAACGAACATTCCAAGTGAAATGAAGAAAATTGGCGTAAAAAGCATCTCCAAGGGCGCCATCAGCTCGTTGATCTTCTTGATTACGGGGCTGTAGTTGAGCGTGATTCCCGCGATAAACGCGCCCACAATAGCCGACAGTCCAACGACTTCAGCAACATACGCGTATAATAGCAGAAACGCCAGCGCAAGCAGGAAAGTCTTATTGGAAAAGGTCTCATTTGTAACGTCGGTGAAATACCTTGATACGATGAATTGCCCGAGTTTGATTCCGCCGATTACGAACACCGCGGCAGTAGCTAGAACTACTCCCAGGGGTGCAAGCGCCTCTACTGTAAGCGCGCTTGGAACGTTCTTAACGAAAGAAAGCGCCAGCAGCGCCAGGATGTCGTCAATGACCGCCGCGCCGAGGATAATCTGCGCAAAGCCCTTGTTCATTACGCCGAACTCCTGCAATACTGCTACGGTAACGCCGACGCTTGTGGCAGTAAGCGCTGCGCCAAGGAACAGCGCGTAGGCGAAGCCCCCGCCCGTCCAAGACGCGTACGCAAATCCTGCGGCGAACGGGATTATCACCCCCAACAAGGCGACTACAAAATTTTTGGCGTTGAAAATCTTTTGAATTTCCGAGTGAAGGCCTATCTTGAACAGGAGAATGATTGAGCCGAGCTTGGCAAACACCATGACTGTGCCTTCAAGCGGAATGATGTTTGGAGCCTTTACGGGCAGCGACACGGTCGAGAAAACCGACAACAACGAATTGATGATGCCTGCCAGCACAGGCCAGAAGAGTTCCACCGATGTCGGTGCGATGGCCACGCCGACCAGCAGCAGCACCATCACCACCGGCTGTTTGAGGTAAACGACCAACAGCTCGGCCACGACCGCCATCAAAAGCAGGAACGTAATCTCAAACCAGATCCGCGTCTCCTCGCCCTCGTTGCCAAAAAGGCTTGCGCGGATCGCCGAAAGGAACAGCAACACCGCCAAAGCAAGGAGTAACGCCCCAGCTATCGGCAAGACCGCGTTCTTCGCCTTCCTAATAACGTTAGCCGGCATTACTCTTCCCCTCTAATATTGTTTATCAGCTATCCATTAAAACCAATCTTGCTCAACTCCGAAACCGATTTCAGGTTCTCCTCCTGCATCCATTTGAGGGGAAAACAAGGCGCAAACGCGGCTTTTATTCCCGCTCCGATTCAATTATTGCAGGTGATTGCATGTCCTTTCAGAAATGGGCGGACTCGCGGGTGAAGCAGCATGGCTGGTTTGACATCGGGCTAGTGAAGATTGCCGTCGCCGGATTCATTTTGATGGTCGCCAAATTGTGGCCCCCAATCCTCGCGCTCGACTGGTATTGGTACGGACTCATCGGGTTGCTGGCATCGCTCAAGTCGCTGTCAATTATTTTCAGCAAATAGTTTGCGGTTCGACGATATAATTCTCGTCACCCTCCAATCTTGGCAGTCTTTTTATTCCCGTCTAGCTTGTGCTGGCCTTGAGTAAAATGGCGTCAAATAGTGGTAAAAGGGTGGTGCACTCAGAAGGGTATGGAATGCCGCTGGTGTGATTTGAACACACGACATATCGGTCTTCAGCCGAACGCTCTCCCAGGCTGAGCTACAGCGGCGCGGAAAGATATTATTGGTCGGCGAGGGATTAAAACGGTTTGCTTGTTTTTTTCCATTCCCCGCAGAGAGGGTAACAAAAAGGTTTTTAAGCCGCTGCTGCTGATAGCTGCGTCGTATTTGCGGAGCGGAGGTGCTTTTTTCATGAAGTATTTGAAGGCAAGGCGCGGTCAGGCTTTCGAGACCATGATGCTGGTCATTTCAGTCATCGTCGCGCTGGCAATCCTCGCCGTGTTGCTCAACATCCTCAACATCGTCAAGATATTCAACCCCTCAAGCCCCAAGGACGTCATGTCTTCGGGCCTCAAGGAAATCCAGAGCAAGGGCTACGGGATTACCTCGCCTCAGAAGGTCAGCTTTACCAAGGGGCAGGTGTTCACGGTTGGAGAGATTGTCGCGGACATCCCGGTGCAGAGGACTGACGTGAAATTCATCTGCGAAGATACTGCCGTGTGCAAGGGAACAAATCCTTTGTCAACTGACGATACCAACGCCGACAACCGGTTGACGGTTAAAGATAAGGTTGACGCCTATGTTGTCACTTGTGGGAACGAAGGCAGCACCCCGAGGTATTGTGTGTCCGTGGCATATACCCAGGACGCAGCCACAAGGTATTGCATTGCCGCGAGTCCTGGCGGTTGTAACGTGTAACGCATGGCACGCAAGCTTAGGGGTTCGACGGAGTGGACGCCTATCTACATGCTCATCGTGCTAGTGATAGCCGCGATACTGATTTTCACCCTCGCCAAGCCCATGATGCGCTCGGCGGGCACAGTTGCGAGCCAGAACCTCGGAAGCGCTGGAACGGTTGCCAAGTCCGCGCTTTTCTCGCTCCACTGATTTTTTAAACGCCTTACGCATTGCTATTGTTTATGAAACTGAGGGGCCAGGACGCGCCGGTCGAGCTCGTCATTGCCATCATCATTCTTTTAGCGAGCATGGTCATCGCATTGAAGCTGATTACGGACGTCGGCGAGTCGCAGTGCATTTCCCAGCTCAAAAGCGAGGTCGACAAGCTCAAGCTCGCCATGCAGGACCTCTCGATTCAGTCGCCTCCAAGCCGGCACAAGCTTTTCTTCCACCTGCCTGCCTGTGGCGGGACCTCGGTCGACGTCGTGCGTTTCGTGTACTTCAACAAGCCCGAGTTCTGCAGAAACTGCCCCGGGCACTTCGACAACTGCTGGCAATTGCAGCTCGCGAGCATCGACGGTAACGGCAATTATCAGCAGTCAAGCAAGCTCGCGCAGGCCGGCACTTGCGTGGACATGACTGGCGCTGTCCAATTGCAGGACGCGGGGAATCCCCGCCTGCCGGGTTATAATCCCCTCTCTGACTGCGCTGAACTCTCAACCACTCCCTGTATTTTTGGAGTAGTTGACGCGAGGTGTAAGGAAATAAGTGGCGTGCCTGAGTCTGTTCTAAAAGATGCGATGACTGGCGATGAAATTTCTTCGTGGCGCACTTTCGGCAAGAACTACGAGGGTGCAACGAGCACGGCCGTGTCGCGGAACTTCGACATTACCTTGACTAAAACGACTGTTACGGGAGGGTGCGGGGGCAGCGAGTGCGGGGCAATCAGGATTTGCGTCAAGGCGATAACTCAATAGGGCTGTAGGGGGAAGGTCTTCCCAGTATTACGCGCTTTCCGCGAGCTTTCCGGCCTTCGCCTTCTTTGCCGCTTTCTTGCGCTGGTGTTCTTTGAGGAATTCCTTGATTTTCGCCAGCCGCGTGAGTTTGCATTCGCCGCAGAGCATTTTTCCGCTTGTGCAGTCGGCTCGCATTTCCTTCAAGTCGCCATCGTTTTCGTAGAAGTGGTATAGCATGAGCTCGTATACCACGCATTTCCCGATTTCGCCGCCGAGCCTGCGCTGGATTTCCGCGGTCTCGCGTCCTCCGGTGAGCGCGTTTTTCACCTTCTTTTCAACCTCCTTTTCGGAGTCGTTGAGCGTAATTACGCTTGCGGGGTCGCGTTTGCTCATCTTGGTTTCCCCGTTGAGCGAGCGCATGAGCCGGTGGTAGGTCGCCGACGGGGGCATCACGGTGCGTTCTGCGGAGAGCTTGTTGGCAATATCCCGCGCGAATCTTATGTGCGGGTCCTGGTCTGCGCCGACGGGCACCACGACGTGCTTTATGCCGTCGTCGAGCATTGGCGAGAGGATGTCCGCGGCCTGCGTGAGCACTGAAAGGTAAAGCCCGAGGTTCTGGTGGCCGTAGAGCGCTTCCATGGCCGCCATCGTCGTGTGCTTGGCGAACAGGTGGGACAGGCGCATTACCTTGGTGTTCGTGCTTTGCTTGTAAATCACCGCGTGCTTTTCGTCGAGCCCGAGCGCGAGCATGTCGGAGATGTTGTCGATTGCAACCTCGTGGCTTTTTTCAAACGAGAGCCCGTTGTCGGCGTAGGCCTCCAAATCCGCGATGCAGTAGTATGCCTTTGCGCCGAGCTCCTTTTGCAGGTAAATCATTTCATCGGCGGTGAGCTTGCTGCCGAGGTGGAACGCGCTTGACGGCTTTATTCCAGTCATTACCGCAACTGGCTTGCCGTCATCGGCGGCTTTCGCGAACTTGTCGAAGTCGCGGTGCGCAAAGATTATTCCGCGCCGGAAGCCCGCGAACTTGGAATGCCGCTTGCGCATTTCCTCGGTTGCCTTCTGCATGCCGAATTCGTCGAATAGCCGCGTATAGTCTACCAGTTCGTTTCCCCACGGGTTTGCCTCAATCATGCCAAATTTTCACTTGATTGTTTTGCGGCGAGCCGGGTTTTAAACCGGTGCGGTTGGGCGGCTACTTGTGCAGCTGCATCATCCAGTCGTCGATGTCTTCTACGAAGAACTTGCGGGACGCTCCGGTTGTCTTGATTACGAGGATTCCCGAAAACCCGGTTTGCACGCGCCTCCCATCGCGTGTGACGATGCCCCGGGTTGCCAGCACGATTTCGTTGCGGAGAACCGAGAATCCGGGGCTTTGGCCATCCGGCCTGTAGAGCACCCTTGCCGGCGTGAGCAGGAGCCTGCCTTTTTCCCCCCACGGGATGCGCGCCTTGTCCACGGTGTCGTCGGTTTCGCCTTCAAAATGCCTTGCCGGAGTGTCGAGGAGCACTTCTTCCTTGAGCTTGTGCGAAAGCGTGGCAGTTCTGGCGGTTTTCTGCTCCTTGATGTACATCGCAAGGAATGCAACGAAAACCAGGAGTTCCAGGTATAGCAAAAACAGCGTTTTTTCGCCCAGCGCGCCCGACAATGCAAGGGTCGTGGCACAAAGCGCGGCGAATGCCAAGAGGATTTTTACCGTGCCTGTTAGTATCATTGTGCGGCGCCTTAAGAAAGCTTTAAAAAATCAGGTCGCCCCAATATAAAAGTCTGCTTATTGCGCTATATTTGGAAGAACGCTATTTCAGGTGAATTATCGGTGAGGCTCGTAGTCAACGACGTAAAGGCCGCCAAGAGCATGCAGCGCGACGTTCCCGACGACAAGTCGGCGGCGTTTGCCGGCAAGAGGATTGGCGAAGAGTTCGACGGGGGCACGGTGGGCCTGCCCGGCTATAAGCTGGCCATCACCGGCGGAAGCGACAAGGACGGCTTTCCCATGCGCCCGGAAGTCCCCGGCAGCGTGCGCAAGAAGTTTTTGCTATCCGGCAGGCCGGGCCTGAGGATTTCCCGCAAGGGCGAGCGCAGGGTAAAGGCGGTCTGCGGCAACACGGTTTCGGTCCGTACGGCGCAGCTCAATTCCAAGGTAACGCAATACGGCACCGCGCCGCTTGACGAGCTCGGCCCGTGGCTGGCGAAGGAAAAGAAGGCTTGAGCGAAGAAGCACTGAATCCGCACTCAATCTATACTTCTAGGCGCCGCCTTGTGCGTTTTCGTTTATCCGCAAGGAAATTCCCAGGTCTCATTTGTAGACTCTCTTGCGGTGGTCGATGAGGGTTACTTCAATGCGTTGGCGGCCGTGGTCAATGTCTGCGATTAACCTGTAGTCGCCGACGCGGAGCTTGTAGTCCGGCCGGCCTTCAAGCCGCTTGAAAAAGTGTTCCGGATTCTCTTTCGCGGCAGCTGCCTTTTCGAAGATTCTCTGACGCAACTCCTTTGGCAGGTGTAGCCTGATATTCGTAACGCCCAGGCAAGGCAGGATTGCCTGCGCATCCTCGTAGAGCAGCCAAGCGAGGATGCCGGAATTGGGCGTATATGGCGGGGCTACTGCGCCCAAGATAGCGAAACCCCTGGAAGAATCTTGAATGCCCCCTGGTGGCAAAGGCCGTAACTGCCGGGAGGCGTTAATCCGTCGTAGTTAGGGTAAACCCTTTTTGGGCGAATTTAATCGTGTGAAAATCAAAAAAGTCTTTTCTTCCCAATAAAATCAAATCATCTTCTTGTTCTTTTTCTTCCGGCGAACGAATGATTTCCTCCAGGACGTGGAATTCGCACTTGAATTGCCTGCCAATAATGTCTACGGTAATTTTTTCGTTAAAACTTTGAAGTTTCACACAATCTGGTTTTCCGCACATCCCTTTTCCTCTCCAAATTTCCTTGAAATGGTTTTCAGTCTTCGTTGCTATCCGCAATCCAATTTCATAGGGCAATACCGAAATATCCGCGCCAGAATCGATTAATGCCGAAAATGCTCTAATGGAATTTGAAGGCAAATCAAAAATGGTGATTGGAACAATTGGACGCCTGTGCTCGCCCGTATACCCAAAATACTTTTCAGGCACGCAAACACCTTAATAGACGCACACGACGTTAGCCCGTTGTTTAGCCACTTTTGCAATTAACACCGAGTTCGTGTTTTGACCTTCAAATTTTGAATCCAGTAATGCGTTAAGGGATACGTTTGACCCGATGACTTCAGTACCGGAAACCGCTATCCATTTCCCAACGTATTTTTGGAGATTTCGCGTATTTTTTTGAAAAAATTCAAAAGCAGAATCCGCATTAGCCCTTCGAACCATGGAGACCACCGCACTCGTTTACTTGAATATTTCCCTAGTTTATTAACCTTGGTTGAATACTACGAGGTTACACCGTATCGGTATAGTCAACTGATGGAAATACGGTAATTCAAGCGATATTTGACTGTTAGCCCTGGTGCCTTGTCAAGCTGTTTAAGCAGTTTCCGCACCCAATTCAGCCCAACCGCTTCACAGTTTGGGATTTCTACCAATGCCCAGAGCGCCGAGCACGGGTGCCGCTATTTTACTTCAAGCGCCCTGGGCAGGCGTTCCAGGAACTCCAGCGCCTTTTTGTCGAAAATCAGCCCGTAGGTCACAGGCCCAGCCTCTTGCGCGCCTGTGCCTCTGTAAAGAAGTCGCCGGACTTGATTCTCTGCCTTGCCTTCTCAATCCGTTCCACGGTTTCCCTGGAAAGCCCGGGTTCTTCCCTGCAGGTGTCTGCGATGTTGACGAGCTTCATCACGACCTCGTCATAGCTCTCGTTCCGGTACTCTTTATACCGGTCCAGGCCTGTCTTGGTCTTCTTGTGCAGCCGAATCGTGCTTACCTCCATATACATCACGCATACTTTGATATACTTAACTATATTTAAACCCGCGTGCTGGCTGCAAAAATGTTTTTTGGAATTCCTGCACCGGCTTGAGTCTTGCATCGCAGCCAATCGCAACCGTTTTAATCCATTGCACCCAGTTGTACCCTTGAGAATCCCCTGCGGCATTGGAGGCTTTGCAGGAGAATGCCTTTGATAGAGACTTTCAAGCTGTTTTCATTCACTGAAGTGCCGGTGCCGGGGAGTTTGCATTCCTGGCTTGAACGCGAGTTGCACCTCTCCGGGGTTTCCTGCGGCGCAGCGGAATTCTTTTCAGCTGCATTTTGCATTGCCTGCATCTCTTCGGCTTCGGCGTTCTTGATTGCAGTTGCATTATTGGCCGGCCTGCAGGTTGCCTTGCTTGCGGCGGTTGCGTCCTTTGCCGCCGTGCTATCCGCACTCCTTTTCATCCCGTCTTATTGCAAGGCCAGGCGAGCCGGGGATGCCGAGGCGGGGCTTGGCGCCTGCCTGCGCGTGCTGGCACTCGAGCTTGAGCAAATGCCTTTCGAGCGCGCGCTTGCCGACGCGTGCCGCGGCGATGGCGTCCTGGACGCGGAATTGAGGCGCGCCTTGCGCGAGGCGGATTCCGGCGTCTGCACTATGCCGGATGCGCTTTCCCGCTTGGCGGGCAGGTTTGATTCCGTTGCCGTGGCGCGCGCGGTTTCGCAGCTGAACTTCGTTTACTGGAACGGCAGGGGGGCAAGCGCGCTGCGCCGGCAGGCCGACGAGCTCCTTTCGGTTTCCAAGTCGCAGCTGCGCAGGTTTTCCTCGCAGATGTCGCTGCTGGGCATCGTGTTCATCACGGCGAGCGCGATAGTGCCGGCGCTGTTTGCCGCGTATGCCGCAATCGGCAGCTCGTTTTTGGAGTTTTCTTTCACTCCCGAACAGCTTTTATTGGCTTACGCGGTAGCCTTTCCTGCCGCGGACGCGGTGATTTTGCTTTACGTCCGCGAGAAGACTCCGAGGATTGCGTGAATGGCTTTCGGCGCTTGGCTGCGGCTCTCTAGAATCGAGCACTCGTTCATGGTGGCGGCGGCGGTTGTCGCCTCGCAGGCCGTTAGCGCCAAGTCGGCTTCGATTGCCTTCAATCCCGCCTCTTTCGCCGCGCTTTTTCCCGCGCTTGGTCCGTTTTTCATCACCGCAGGCTCGTTTGTCCTCAACGACTGGTTCGGCGTGCGCACGGACGCTGCCAACCGAAGGCGCGAGCGGCCGCTGGTGTCGCGGGAAATCGCGCGCGCCGACGCCTTGAAGGCTGCGGTAGTCCTTTACGCGCTCGGCCTGCTTTTTGCGTTTTACGCGGGCACTGTCGCGTTTGCAGTCGCGTTCGTGTATGCGTTGCTTTCCGTCGCCTACGACCCGGTTCTCAAGAAGCTTCCGCTGGCTGGAAATTTGTTCATCGCCAGCTCGATGTCGGTTTCCTTCCTCTACGGCAACCTCGCAGTGTCGCCTGCTTTGGCGCCGCTGGTCGCGCTGTTTTGCGCGATTTCTTTTTTGGCTGGCGCCGGCCGCGAGCTCCTCATTACCCTTCGCGACGTGAAAGGCGACCGCAAAATCGGGGCGACCACGCTTCCAATGCTCATCGGCGCGCGCTCTACCGTGGCCTTGGCAAACTCTCTTTTCGCGTGGGCGGTCGTGCTCAGCTGGATTCCGGTATTTCAGGGTGCGCACCCGGCGTACCTTCTTTTCACGCTGGCCAACAACGCGCTGGTGCTTTGCGTGATGCTCTCGGTGTCCCGCCGCCAGAATCCCGCGGCCCTCAAGAAGGCACGCAACCTTACTCTTGCCGCGCTTGTGCTGGGCATCGCGGCCTTTGCCTCGCTGGCGCTCTGAATCCGCCCATGGCATAACCTTTTTTAATGTCGGACGGCACACGTTTAGGAAATCGGGCACTGTTGGCTTCAAGGTGTTATTTGGAATGGTTGACAAGAAATACGGCAGCATGGGCGACCTGAAAATCGGCAAGTACGTCTTAATCGAGGACTTCCCCTGCAGGGTCGTGAGCATCGACAAGAGCAAGCCCGGCAAGCACGGCGCGGCGAAGATGAACGTCGTCGCCATCGGCATCTTCGACGACGTAAAGCGCACCATCATGAAGCCCAGCGACGCCGACGTGGAAATCCCCATCATCGAGCGCAAGCGCGCGCAGGTGGTGTCAGTCACGGGCACTTCCGCGCAGCTGATGGACGTGGCGAGCTACGAGACGTTCGAAGTCGAGCTCCCCGAGGACATGCGCGCGGAAGTCGAGTCCGGCAAGGAAATCGAGTACATGGAGGCGATGGGCCGCAAGCTCCTCACTCGCGTGCGCGGCGGCGAATGACATACGTTTTTATTTGCCGGGCGGGTTGGCCTTTTCATGCCCCGCCGGATTGCGCTGCTGTTGCTGTCATTCGTTGCGTTATCATGCGCCAGGCCGCTTGCCGGCTGCGAGGCCGGAACACAGGAAATCCATGAATCCGGCTATTTCTGGCTCGAGTCGGACATCGTCCGCGGCGGGGAATGCTTCATTTTCAACCTCGGCGACGTCGTGCTCGACTGCAGGGGACACGCGTTCAACGTAACCACCGGCTATTATGGTTACGGCGCTTTTTTCGCAGGCCCGAATAGCACGGTTGTGAACTGCTCGTTCAATATGCTGCCGGGGTCTCTCGAAGGCGGGGAGCTATTGCGCTTTGGAAACGCGCTTGCCGTATATGACTCCGCTTTCCGCGTCCTAACAGGGTCTGGAATCGCGTCTGCGTCGGCCAGCGGCGGCCTGTTTTTGGAGAACAACTCCTTTTTCGGCGGCGGTTCGGCCTCCGTGCGCGTTTACGCCTATTCCGTGTCCTCGGCCGACAACGCATCGGTAATATCGCGCGGCAACCGTTTGGTCAATTCCATCGCCAAGTCCGCCGGCGCGAGCGTTTCCTCTGAAAACGATGTTTATTCCGGCGCATCCGGCATATGGGCTGATGGCAGCGGTTCAATAAAGCCGCTCTTGAGCGTGTCCGGGGGTTCTTTCAACACAGCCGAGTACTCGATTCGCGCTACCAATATGCAGGTCCAAGCCGATGGCACCAGTTTCCACATTTCCGGCAGCGATCCCAATGCCGTCGGGGTGGGCCTGTTTTCCTCCGATGGCGTGCTGGCGAATTCAAGGTTTTCGTCGGATTGGGCGGACCCGGCCATGCGCCTCCCGATATACATCAATGCCGCCGGGTCGGACGTGCGCGTGCGCAACTCTTCTTTCCAGAACCCGTGGTTTTCTGCCAACGGCGGCGTGGTTACCTTGGAAGTGCCGGTTGAAGTGCTCGTAAAAGACTCGGGTTCCGGGCAGCCGGTTGCCGGCGCCGAGCTCAACATCTCAAACTATTCGTTTGCCGAGCCGCTTGTTTCCACGGCTACCGGCGCGCAAGGCAGCAGCGGAGTGCTGTGGCTGCCTTATCTGTTGCATTCCGGAGGGGTTTTGCCTCCCGGGGTGGATACGCCGTTGACCCCGCACAACTTTTCCGCCTCATCCAACGGAAAGTCGCAGTGGAAGCAGGTGCGCATCGACTCGCCGGCGCTCGTGACCCTCGAGCTTGGCGCGCCAAATGCCCCATTAAGCCCGGATCCTACCCCTGCCGCTCCGGCTTCGACGCTTGGGCCTTCCGCTCCAGAGCAGGCTACGCCCTCGGTTTCCGCGTCGGCGACGCCGCAGCCGGTTGCCCCGACTCCTTTGCCAACCCCGTCCCCAACGGTGGCTTTGCCGAATGGTGGAAAGCCGGCTCTCGAGGCGGAATCCAGTTCCATCAATTGGAACGCCCTTCCCTTCGGTTCCGTATCCGAACAGGACAAGGAAGAGATTGTGCGGCGCCTGCGGATTTCGGCAAACGGCCCGGCTGACGAGGAAGCGGTGTTGCGCGAGTACGAGCGCATAAAGCGCGAGAGGGCGGCTCAACAGGCAAATGGGGTTTTTAGCCAGTTTCCGAGGATTGCCGGCTTGAACTCGGCTTACATCCTGCTCTCGTTTGCCGGCATTGCAGTGATTTTATCACTGGCTTTGTACAAGTCTTCGCGCAAAAGCCCGCCTCTTGGCCCTTCAGCCAGTGCTTTGGAAAATCTCGGGGAACTGCGCAAAAGGATGCAATAGCGCCTGCAATGCCTTTTTGCATAACCGTCTTTTTTTGCCCCTAGCCTGCCTTCCTGCTATAGCCTGCCACGATTAGCTTGTTGCCTTTGCGCACTGTTTTTGCTTGCGCGCCCTTGCCCGCCAGGATTACGGAATGCTCGGGCGTGAGCCGTACGCGCCTTGCGCCGGCGCGGATTTCGACGACCTTGCCCGAATACGGCCTGCGGTTGATTGAAATCACGCGGCTCTTGACGATTTTGCCGTTTTTGTATCCCAGTGCGTACGCTTTTTCATTCGCCGGCAAGGCAATCGCCTGGTAGCCGTTTTCGCGGGCCTCAATGCGCTGCGGGTATTTTTCCGCCATCTTGTGCCAGACTTCCTCCAGCGAGACATCGCCGTGGGGGTTGAATGCAATCCGGACATCTGCTGGAAGCGACTGGAACGGGTCGTGCTTTACGTCGCCCAGCAGAGCCCCGGCCCTGGCCCCCGTGCCGTCGACGAACGGCGCAATCTTCTTGCCGGAATTGTCGACGATGAGCTTGGCGCCCTCGGCATCCATGAACCTCCCGCGGGAAAGCTGCATGGCGAACATCATCGCCGCGCTCATGAGGAACAGGCCGATGAGCATTGCCGCCACGATGACGTGGTCAAAATATTTGGGCATGAAGTAGAGGACGACGAAGGTGGAAAACACCATGAACGCTATCATCATGACGTTCGTGTTCCCTCCGGCGAGCCTGCCGCTTAAGCGCTCCTGCATGATGATTTTCCTGCCTTCGCCTGCCTTGACCGGCTTGACTTTCGGCTGGCTCTCGTTTTCCTTGTTGGCGATGATGAGGATGTCCTCAAGCTGCTGCACTGGCATGAGCTCGGCCATCGCCTGGGCGAGCATGCTCTTGCCTGTCCCGGGCGTGCCGATGAGCAGCACGTTGCGCTTTTGCGCGGCCGCCTTGCGGATGATGTTGATTGCCCGCTCCTGCCCGATTACCTGGTCGATGAGCCCTTCGGATACCGGAACATCCGCAGTAGACTTGATGTC
>JAZDFO010000029.1:0-23497 GCA_043807785.1 Microcaldota archaeon
TGCCTTGCCTTCGCGTGGTGCTCAACCGGCCTGCTGCGGTTCCGCTTCAAGAAGAACCACGCCATCGTAACTCCGACGACGAGGGCGGCGGCAAGCATGAAATACTTGTTGTTCACGGCATCGGCCTTCAGCCTATTGGCGGCAGCTTTTACTCTCCCGGCAACCGTCAACTGCTCAAGCGGGTCAGCGCCGGCGTTATTGAGCTGTTGCCTCAAGGAAACCGCTTCGGCAACGCCCTCGGCCTGGGCTTCATCAACAGCCCTATAAGCATCCGCCTTTGAAGACTGCGCCAAAACAACGAGAGCCGTTCCGCCATCGCCCCCACGATTGGGCGGCTCATTAGGCACTATATCAAACGGCTTGATGCTCAGCATCGTGAGAATCGGGCTGCCGCCGCCCGTCGGAAGCGCCACGGCCACGGTCTTGATGATTGTGTTAGAGTACGCCTCTTGTGCGAAGGCCCCGGGGAAGATGGTTACTGCAGTTATCCGAATCCCGTAGCTTTGGCCGAGAGCGTACCAAGTCCGGGTCTCTCCCTCGCCGAGGAAACCGGAGCCGACAAACTGCCCGGAAGGCGAATAAATGGTATATTCCGCCTGTTGTCGGCTTGCGACAATGGAAGTGACGACCGCGCGATAGTTTGCACTCGAGATTACTGCATCATCGACAAGTAAATAATACTGCCCATCCCCGTTGAAGGTTCGGTTGGTGTAATTGGCAACCCTGCAATAAATCCCTTCCCAGCCGAAATTGTTCCCTTCATTGCTTTCGTTGACCTCGTTCCATGCGTCGGCGGTGGCGTTGAAAACGAAATTCCCCCTTGCCGGGCAGGTGAAATTGTAGTAATCGTGGTGAGTAGTGCCAGTGGGGAGGGAAGGTACGGTGAACAGGTAGGGAATTCCCCGTCCGTCATACGAGAGCGTGTGGCTTGCGCCTGCAACAGTCGTCCCTATATTCTTAGTAGCAACGTAAACGCCAATCGTATCCCCTATAAGCGGCCTAGTTTCGGTGAAACCGACGTATAGAACTGTAAGGTCGGATGCCGCTGCCAGCGGCGCCGCGAGTGCCAGCAGCGAAAAAACAGCGATGCAGAACAAAAGCGACCAAGGGCGCATATCTTTACCACCAGCAGGGGTTGAACACGAAAACCACATTTTTGGCATTATTAAATCTTGCTACGCCGCGGGCACCTGCGAATCGCTACGCTTTTAAATTCCCCTCTATTGTGATTGAAGCAGGTGGAGTTGGAATGGCTGATTTTATCGCAGAGTATTTCCTCAACCCGATCCGGTACCCAACGCAGTACGCGCCGTACAATATTTACAACACGGCGGTTTACGCGGTTCTCGCGCTTGTCGCGGTCTACCTGATTTTCCTGTGGCTGCAGAAAAACAAGTTCGCCATCGACTCGAAGTTCTTTTACGCGATAATGCCTTTCGTCGTCCTGGGCGGCATCCTTCGCGTCGCGCAGGACGGCGGCATGCTCGACCGCACGATTTACTTTGCGGGGCTGGAAATCCACCCTTTTGTCACCCCGGGGATCTACTTCATCACGTTCGCCATCCTGGCATTGGTATACATTGGGGCAAAGGCGTTGGGCGCGAAGAAGGAGAAAAAGCTTTACTCTCGCGTGAAATTCATCGGAGCCGTGCTGGCGTGCGCGACTTTCGTGTGGGTGATGCGCGGGCTTGGGGGTAACGTGTCCACGGAAGGCGCGGCGTTTTTGTTCTACATACTGCTTTTGGCGCTCGTGCCGCCGCTGCTGTTCGAGCTCATCAAGCGCAGGTACAACAAGAACGCCAAGGACGAGATGCGCAGGATGGAGCAGTTCACGGTGTTCTCGCAGGCGCTTGACGGCGCGGCGACCTTCATCGGAGTCAACTTCGCGGGATACGGCGAGCAGCACATCGTGGCGAACACGATTTTCGAGGCATTCGGCAACCCCGTGGCGTTCTACCTCATCAAGATGGTCTTCGTCATCGGCGTGGTGTTCTTCGTGCGCCGGGAAGTCAAGGACCGCAACGAGCACGTGTTCCTGCTGCTGCTTATCACCCTCTTCGGCCTCGCGCCCGGCATCCGCGACGCGCTGCGCATATTCCTGGGGGTGTGAGGATTTGGGCGCAACCGAGTTCGAGCTGGTGCGCGTGAAGGATAGGCGCATATTCCACTGGCGAACTTACTTTGAAGTTAAGGATTTGACCCACGAAGTGAAGCACAAAATGACGGTAACATTGAGCAATGCCGGGCCAGACAGCTTCCTGGCCGAGGTATGGACCGATAGAAAAAACAGAGACTCGATAATCTTTGCAAGGCACGAGTTCGACAACAGGGGTAGAGACAATTTCAGCGGACGAAGGGCCACTCTGAGGGCAGGGGATTTGAAAATCAGCGATAACGCAGGTAGGATAATCATCTCTGGAGGAGAGGAGTTCAGGCGGGAGGATTTCAACAGGTACACCCGCAGCCTGTTCAAAAAAGGGAAGGTAAAGTTCAGGATTCCCAATGACGACGAGATAAGGGAAATACTGATAGTTGGAACACCGCCTATGGAGGCAGAAATTAAAAAATCGGTCGAAATGATTTCCAGGGCAATTCTGGAAAAATACTGCTGTTAAAGAAATGGAATAGGGGATTGGGAATACATGGAGGCAGAAAGTGGCAACGCGCAACCGCAGGCCAAGCGCACGGGCGCGACTCGCGAGCACTACAACAGGCAAAAGAGCCAGGCGTACGCGCATTTCCGCGTCCGCGGCGACGATTTGGCCAAGCTCGGCTCCGCGCAGTTCACCATCTACGACTTCATCACCAATTCGTTTTCGTTCTCGCAGACGAAGAAGGAGCTGGCGGTGGCGGTGCTCGAGAGCCTCAAGCACGGGCCCAAGACGTTTGGCGCGCTGCAGTCTTCGCTTGGCGCCAAGAAGAGCACGCTTTTCATGCTCGTGCTTGCGCTCCAGCGCTCGGGGCTGGTTTGCCCGGCGGCTAAAGGCAGCGAGTTAGCGCTTTCGCCGGAGTTCTCGAAGGTCCTTTGCAGCTACGCGGACTGGTGGGCCAAATGGCTTTCCCGGTAGTGGCAAGCGCGCACGAGGTTTCGCCCGCAATATGCAAACCGGCCGAATTTGGTTGCAAACAAGCGCGATGAAAGCGTTTTTTTAACCCGGAGGCTGCAAAAAGGGCATTGCATCGCAGAAAGGGGAGGGGGCGATATTGCATCTCGCATCAAGGGTGCATCAAGGTAGGGGTTCCATGGAATTTTTGCGCCTGGCGGAAGTCTTTTCAAAAATGGAGGCCACCGAGTCGCGGCTGCAAATCACTGCCGAGCTGGCGGCGTTGCTGGGCAGCGCAGCACCGCAGGAGGCAAGGCACTTGATATACTTGTGCCAGGGCATCGTCGCGCCCGAGCACACCGGAATCCAGCTCGGCGTCGGCGACAAGCTCGCGCAGCACGCGATTTCCAAGGTGTCGGGCGCTACGATAAGGGAAATCGAGGCGGCGTACCGTAAGAGCGGGGATTTGGGCGAAACGGCAGCCGGGCTTTTTGGGAAAAAATCGCAGGGCAGGCTTTCGAGCGGCACGCTTACGACGGAAAAGGCGTACTCGAATTTCCACCGCATGGCAACCGCGGGCGGGGGCGGCTCGCAGGACACGAAAATCGGGCTGCTGGCAGAACTCCTTGCAAGCGCGTCTCCGGTTGAGGCAAAGGCAATCGTGCGCTTCGTGCAGGGAAGCCTGCGCCTTGGCGCCGGAGAAATCAGCGTGCTTGACGCACTCGCGCTGGTGTGGCTGGCTAACGACGCGAAAAAGGCAACGGAATGCACGATTGGTGAAAAAACGCAGGGCATTTCAATCGAGCCCGGCTCGGCAGGAATTGAAAGCTCGAAGGCGGAAATCTGGCTCTCGGTGAAGGTGGACGCAACGCTCGAAGCGCTTGGAAAAATCAAGAAGGAAACGCCGGTTTCGCTCGCAGGCAAGGGCATTAAGCTGAAAGTTGGCTTCGAGTCTGCAACCGAATCAGGGAAAGGAATCATCCTGCGCCTCGGAATCCTTGCAGAGCGCCGCAGCCGGCGCGAGACCCTCGAGCGCGCGTTCAACCTGCGCTCGGACTTGGGGCTGGTCGGCGAACTCGTGCTCTCGGGAAGGCCGCACGACGCATCCAAGCTCGAGCCTGAAGTCTTTTCGCCAATCCGCCCGGCGCTCGCCGAAAGGCTTCTCACGCCTGCGGCAATCATCGAGAAGCTCGGGCCGTGCAGCGCGGAAGGCAAGTACGACGGCTTGCGCCTGCAAATCCACAAGAAGGGCCGCGATGTCAGGATTTATTCCCGCAGGCAGGAGCCGATGACGCACATGTTCCCCGAAATCGTCGCCGCCGTTCAAAGCGAGTTGAAATGCGATAACGCAATCCTGGAAGGCGAGGCAATCGCATTCGATGAGAATGCCGGCAAGTTTTTGCCGTTCCAGGTGACAATCCAGCGCAAGCGCAAGCACGGCGTTGGGGAAATGGCGCGCGAGCTTCCGCTGACGCTCTTCACATTCGAACTGCTCTACGCCGACGGCAAGGACTACACGCAGCTGCCTTACGCGCAGCGCAGGGAGGCGCTCTCCTCGCTCATTGCCAATGGCGCGGCCACAATCCGCCTGTCGCAGTCAATCATCGCGCGCGATTCCGCTGCCTTGCAGCGCTTCTTCGACAAGTGCGTCTCGGACGGCCTAGAAGGCATCATCGCCAAGGACATAGCCGCCCCGTATGCCGCGGGGGCCCGCAAGTTCTCCTGGATAAAGCTCAAGAAAAGCTACGGCAAGGCAGCCGACACTTTCGACCTTGTCATCATCGGGTATTATTTGGGGAAGGGCAAGCGCACGCAGTTCGAGTTCGGCGGGCTGCTTTGCGCGGCATACGACTCCGCCGGCGGAAGGTTCCGAAGCATCGCAAAAGTCGGCACCGGGTTTTCCGAGCAGGAAATGGGGGAGTTTAGGGACATGCTCGAGAAAATAACCGTGAAGGAAAAGCCCTCCGATGTCGAGAGCGGGATTGACGCCGACGTGTGGGTGAAGCCGCAAATCGTAATCGAAGTCAACGCCGACGAAATCTCGAAATCGCCCGTGCACGCCTGCTGCAGGGAAGGCCCAAACGGCGAGGGGCTGGCGCTGAGGTTCCCGCGCATGGTAAGCGTGCGAAAGGACAAGGGCCCGCGGCAGGCCACGACGGAAGACGAAGTTCTCGAGATGTACGAGATGCAGGGGCAGAGGTAGGAATCGCATTGGATGAACACATTCTGCATTGGGAGGGGAAAACTCCTCCGGAGAAGTCTTTCCCAAATTGTTTTTCAGTCACGCTAAGGAATGCAAACGGAGAGGAACTCTGCCGGTACAACATCCCATTACCGGAAACGGATGGAAAACGCATTGTCTTGAGCCTCCCTTTTGGGCACATCGAGGCTAAAACAGTTGGACAAGGCCACGCGAGTACAATGCTGCGCAGGCTAGGCGGGGTTTTCAGGGAACTCGCCGTAAAAAAGCTGAAATTGGTCGAACACACTGCGACTTACCCGAAAAAGGGCAGCCTTTTCACCAGGGCAGGCTACATCCAGATTTGGCCCGGCATATACCGAGGCTATTTCGCACCTCCACACACCACATCAATGTGGCAGCCGAGACCCAAGCTCCCACCGGAGGAACAACGCATCGTCGAGGAACTAATCAAATACATGCTGCAAAAAGGAAAGTGAACAGGCTATCCTTTCATGATCTCGAATGCTTCCTGCACGTCGGAGACTTCGATGATTTCCATCCCCGACTCGCTTGCGACGCTGACTTCCATTGGCTCGCTCGAGCAGGTCTGGTAGTAGCCGCCGTCGATGCGCTCGTTTTTGCACTTCTCGGCATACGTGATTTCCCTTGATTCCCCGACGGGCACAAGCAGCACGGAATACCCCGCGGCCTTGGCTGCCTTGGCCTTTGCCAGCACCTTGCCGACGCGGCCAATGGAGCCGTCCGAGTCGAGTATGCCCGTAATCAGCGCATCGCTGCGCAGTGGCGTGCCGGTTATCGCAGAGAGCGTCGCCACAGCCATTGCCGCGCCGGCGCTTTGCCCTCCGACGACATCCGAATCCGCGTTGAAGTAATAATACACGTCGATTTTGGAGGCGTCCTGGCCACAAAGCCGCGTAGCCACGTCGAAGGCCGTGCGCAGCGAAGTCTGCGTGTCGGGATTGGCAAGCGGCGAGCCTGTGTCAAAGCGCAAAAACAGCCTGCCTTCACCGGTTGCCGCGGCGGCAGTGAAATCCGCTAGCGCGCCCTGGCCGCTTTTGGAAACTGCCGGAAGCTTTAGGCGCACGGAGTTGGAAAACGCCGGGGGAGACGCGGCTGCAACGGCAATGAGCCGCGGCTGGGCGTCATTATGGAAGCGCAATTCAAAAGACGGGCTTGCGGCATAGCCTGCCAGTGCGGCGAGGGCAAAGCATGCTGCGAGAACTGCAAAAAACAGCGGCCTCATGGAATGCGTGTGGGCGCGCGCGTATTTATTGCTTTAGATTCGGCGGGAAAACGCAACGTACCAGCAGGCGAGCACGACGGCCGAATCGACCAGCCACAAGGCAACGTGCACTGCGTCGAACCACGCGTTGGCTGCAAAAAAGACGTACAACGTGGCAAAAAGCCGCAGCGCGTTGAACGCCAGCAAAAACGGCACGAAAACGGCTAGCGCGCGCAGCCGGCTTTTCCTTGGAATGTCGTGGGAGTAAAGCAGGGCAACCAGAAGCGCCACCATGACCAGCCCGGAGCATTCGTTGACTATGCGCGCCGATAGCCCGCCGACGGCGATTATATTGCCGCCAACAATCGCCGGCACCCCTGCATGCGAGAGCAACTCCCCTTCCGCAAAAGCCAGCGCGGCGTTGAGCGGCGGCAAATCGAAGAGCCACACCATGGAGAACAACAGGGCGAACAGCGCGAGGAACTTGGCTAAAAACGCCTTCTCCTTTTTCGACAGGCGCAGGATGGAATTCACCATGGCACTGCCTTGAGCCTGAGCCGGTGGGCTATGAAGTTGGAAAGCACGTGCAATGCGAAGGTCAGCACGAACAGCACGAGGATTTCCTCGTAAGGCGGCAGCAGCAGGGGGGCGCAAAACGCAAGCGCGCAGGCGAAAAACAGCAGCTGGTCGGTGAGGAAAAACGGCTCGCCTGGGGCAACGCCCATCCTGCGCTTGGCAAAGCTGCCCAAAAGGTCGCCGACCATCGCCCCAAGCGAAAGCAGCATGCCGGCAGCGAGTTTCAAAGGCAGGCCGAATTGGGGCAAAAACAGGCCTGGCACGGCAAGCCCTAAAATCAGGGAGGTCAGCAGCCCGCAGGCAAACCCGGAAAAAAAGCCGCGCACGGTCTTGCTCGCCCCTAAAATCCTCCTTCCGTCGGCAAACGACCTGCCGCCGTCGATAGGCCGGCCGCCCCCGAACAGCACCGGCGCGCCGTTGGCAATATACGCCGGCAAGGCGAACAAAAACAGCGAAAGCAAGTCCAAGATACCAAATACCCCTCAATGTCGCAAGGAAAAGCAACAGGAACATATATTAAAAAGATTGCGCAGTAACCCTTTCCATGCAACAAAGCCGCCTTTTCGCCGCAGCAGCAGTCCTGATGCTCTCGTCTCTTGCCGCCGCGGAATGCTCGTTCCTCGAAATCGGCCAGGTGCCCAATGCAACCGCGAGGCAGGGTGTGGATGCGTTGTACCCTATTAGCATCACCAACCACGGGCCGGGCTTCCAGCCGGTATACATTTCAGCGGCATCCGACACCGAACGGCTTGCGCTTTCATTCGAGCCGGCCTCGATGGCCAACCTCGGCTCGGGGGAGCAAAAAACGTTTACACTCGAGGTGGGCACGCAAAACGCGCCGGCCGGGAAATACCAGATCCCGGTGGAAATATCGACGGACAACGCAGGCGGCGTATGCACCCAAACGCTCTCCCTCTGGCTCAACGTAACTCCCGCGCAAGCGACTCCCACGCCCGAGCCGCTGGAAATGACTGACGCACGCATCGAGCCAGGCGGCCCGAGGCTGCTATTCCCCGGCGAAACCGCGCAATACGCGATATTCGTTTCAAACCGCAACGGCGAGGAAATCACAGTGTCAATGGATTCCGCCGCAAACGCATTCGAAACAAGCACACGATTCTCGGAAAAAACCTTCCGCATGCCGGCGCATTCAAGCAAGGAAATAAGGGCAACGCTGACGGTTCCGCCCGGCGCCCCGGGAGGGACCTTCGACATAGTGCTGCGCGCTACCGTCTCAAGCGCCTGCTGCGAGCAGGAATTCCTGCTTCCGACTCCAATAACGGTCAGCGCGCCGACGGCGGCATTGTCTTTCCTCAACGAACCGCTCGACTGCATACCGGCCGAGCAGGGCAGCCAAACGCAATTCGAGGTCGCAGTCCGCAACGACGGCCAGGCCAACGGGCCTTTCTCGCTCTCCGTGCGCGGGGATGGCACTTCAACTGGCGACGTGATGCTAGATACTGATTCGCTTGAGCTCAACCCCGGAGAGCGCACGTGGATGAACGTGACAATCGCCCCGCTAAAGAACACGCCGACGGGCCTGCATTATTTCACCCTGGCGGCGGATTACCGCGGCTTTATGCTCTACCAGCGAGACTACTGCTTCGAGGTTTTCGGCATCAAGGGCTTCGAGGTTTCCAAGCCGGCGCAAATCCAGGCAAAAAGGTGCGCCACCGGCAGCTTTGAATTCACGATACGGAACGCCGGCACTGTCGTGGACAGCTACGGCATCGACGCAAAACCCCTTAACGGCGTGAACGTATACACCGACCCGGCAGGCGGGTTTTCACTCTCACCGGGGGAAACGCAGAAGGTCACTGCGATACTCGGGGTCTCGTGCAAGGCACCCCTTGGAACGCAGGCGCTCCCTGCCACAATCCATTCAAGCGAGTCGGACCGGACGGAAACCTTCAACGTGGAAATCCTCCCCGACGAGGCAAGGCAGCAGTACCTGAAAATCACTGCGCCAAGCGAAGTCCGGGCAATACAAGGCAGTGAAAAGCTTTTCGTCGTATCGGTAACCAACCTGCTTTCGGCAAACGCCGAGAAAACGGAAGTCAGCGTCGAGGGAATCCCAAAGGAATGGCTGCAAATCGAGTCACCAAAGACCATAAAAAGCGGCGCAACTGCAAGCTACCGCATCCGCGTTGCGCCGTCGACGCCGGGAGACTACGAGATGACGGCCAGCGCAAGATCCGGCCTTGAAAAAAGCTCCGCGCAAATCCTGCTGTCCGCCGAGCCGGTGCTGCGCGAGATTGACTACTCGTACACAATCGAGTTCGTGCGGGAAGGCGATGAAATCCGCAGCGCAATAATGACGCTCGAAATCACCAACAACGGCAACACGGACGCCAATAACCTGGCGCTTCGCACCAGCTCGCCGGACTACGACGTGACTGCGGACACCACAATCGGAGTGCTTTCGCCGGGGGAGACGCGGACCATCACCGCGCAAGTGCGGCCGCTTGCCAGGACAACTCAATCCACCGTCCCGATAACCCTCAAAAGCGCCGACGGCGCCACTGCAACCAAGCCGGTCAGCCTGCCGGCAATGGACCCCGCAATCCCCGCCGCAGCCGCATTCGAATTCCCGTGGAAAATCGCCGCAGCCATCGTCCTGGCAATCCTCATTTTCGCAATCCTGGCAAAAGGCGAGGAAACCTACCACGTCTGAAACATCCGGAGTTGCCGTCTTCGCGGGGTTCGCCCAAATGCTGCGGGGGTTACAATGATTCCAATTCATGCACGGGCTAGTCCTTCTTGGCTTCTTCGTCCTTGAACTCGTGCCCGAGCTTGTAGATTGCGAATACGAGTATCAGCTGGAGGATTATGTTGGAGATGTACGAGGGAAAGAAGTGGTAGCTGATGAGCTCGTTTTGGGCGTTGAGGAGGTTTGCGATGCGCGCGTCCTCGAGAGATGCAAAGCTGCCCGACGGGACGGTTTCGGCGGCGAAGCCGAAGTCGCGCATCATGATTTGTGAAGGCACGCCGAAGGCGGTGAAGATCGCCTGGTGCGTGTACTCGTGCGCCATCACCTGCGCCCGCCACGCGATGGTGTTGGTGATGCCGACTAGCACGAAGAGCACGAGAAGCACGCGCAAGGAAAACTTTGTCATAAGTTCATTGGGCGCAAGCCGGAAATAAAAAGGTGCCGCCTCGGGAATTCCGCCGGTCAGGCTTTCGGCGGCTCCGGCTCCTGCCTGCGGCGGACAGTGAAGCCGAACAGCCCGGCCAAAAGTGCGATGATGAGGACGCCGACGATGATGGCCTCCCACCCGAAAAGCGGCGTGCGGCGCTGGAGCTTGTAGGAAGAATATCCGTCGAGCTTCGCCTGGACTTCGCCAAGGAGGGAGTGCGCCTCCAACGGATGGTTTTCTTGGTCGAGCTTGAGGGCCTGCTCTAGCAGGACGAGGAGTTCACTTCTCGTGGATTCCTCATCGACCGACTCCGCTTCCTTCTTGAGCGCGGAATAATTTGCGGCAAAGGCAAGAGCAGTTTCGGATGAAACCACAAACAACGAGGGAGCTGGCGCGGGAGGCAGGGCAATCGGCCCGGATTGCGGCGAAGCCCCGGCCGCCGGCGAAGGCGAAGGATTTGACAGCGCTGCCGTGAAATTAGGAGGCGGAGTCGGCGAGGGGGAAGAAACCGGCCACACGCAACCAACCGAACAGCAATATTGGACGTCCGGTGCGGCAAACCACTGGCCAAGGCATGACTGGCCGGCAGTGCATACTATGCCATTTTGGCTCGCGCAAGTTGAATTCGGCAAAGGAGACGGAGAGGCGTTCACGGACGGGCTGGCAACCGGGGACGGCGAGGCGGTCGCATTTGGTGAAGGGGAAACGGTTGCGTTGGGGGAAGGAGAAGGGCTTGGAGACGGCAAAGGGGAAGGGGAAACAGTTGCATTAGGCGAAGGGGATGGAGATGGGCTTGGAGACGGACTGGGTGAAGGAGTAGGCGAAGGGGATGGCGTCGGAGTCGACGCGGCGTTGACAGCCTGCAAAAACGGCGTGCAATTCGCAGGACCGTAGACTGCGTTCACCGCGTAGCTTCCGGGGGCATTCCACTGGCACTGCGCAATGCATTGACTGGCAACTGGATTGCAATAAACGGGAGGCTGGGGCACGAGCGCGCCTTGGCACGCCACGCTTGCGGAGGCGTTGCCCGAGAAACCGAAGGATATGTTGACCGACGTCGAGGCAATGGCAGGATTGGGCGAGCCGGAAAGAGAATAGCACGAGTAATTCAGCGCAGCCGGCAATGCGCAAAACGCCAGTGAAAAAAGAAGTGCAAGATTAAATGCTCTCATTCCAATGCCTCTGTCGCAAAATTGACTTGATGGGCCCACCCGGAATCGAACCGGGGCCTCCTCGACGTCAACGAGGTGTCTTAACCACTTGACTATGAGCCCTGCGGAGAATATTGCACGCCCCATTGAATAAAAACGCAACGGGGGGGTAGAGGCGACACGCGTACCACGGAAACCTACCGTTTCCGAGGCGCCGAAGACGTTTGGTCTTCGAGCGGGGGGGTGGAACCCCCCTGGAGGTGTCATGGACTCGCCGGGAATCGAACCCGGAGTCTCCTGCATGCCATGCAGGCGTGTTACCGTTCCACCACGAGCCCGTAAATTAAAACGGCGGAATCTAGATTGGGACGAACAATGGTTTTAAGCCTTAGCCTGCATGGGCAGGGGGGTTGGCTTTCAGACTCCCGCGGGCGAGATGAACACGACGGTGTCGCCGCGCAATAGCACGGTGTTGAGCTTTCGGCGGACTTCGCCGTCCTTGAGCTCCTCGCCGTTCTCGATGACGATGTTCATGTGCACGTCGAAGCTGGCCAGCACGCCGCGGACTTCCACGTCGCCCTTGAGCTTGACCAGCACGTTGTGGTTGAGGGAGTTGTTGAGCACGTCAAACGGCCTTTTTTCCACCATGTGTCACGCACCTTTTGTTTTTAAAAAAAATCCGGGCCTACTGCTTCTTGCCGGTCAGGAAGTCTATGAGTTTCTGCAACAGGCTCTTTTTAACCTTTGTTTCATCCTTGACGGCCTCTCCCGTGATTGCGGCGGCCAGTTCCCGCAATTTTTTGGCGGAAGGAGCCTGCGGGTTCTTTATTACCAGCGGGACCTGCGAGATTGCCGCACGCCGCATTTCAATGTCTTCGGGCACTACCACGAGGACCTTTGATGAAAGCAGCGTCTCGATGTCGTCCTTTTTCACTTCATTCTTGTCGCCGATGCTCATGTTGACTACGATGCCCATGATGCCCACGCCGTTCTTGTTGGCGTAATTGATGACCTTGAGGGCGTCGGCCAGGCTCGCCGGGTCGGGGGTGACCACCAGGAGCATCTCGCGCGCCGAGCTTATGACAAACTCGCTTTCGCGGGTGAGGCTGGGCGGCGAGTCGATTATCACGAAGTCGGCAATCGGCTCGAGGTCTTCGACGGCCTGCTTGAGGCGCTCCATCGACAGCCGCTTTACGCGCTCGAGGGAAAGGCTGGAAGGCACGTACTTGAGCTTGTAGGGGCCCTCGTAGACGGCGTCGCGGATGCTCGTCTCGCCCATTAGCACGTTGTGCAGGCTGATGGGAGCGCGTTCTATGCCGAGCATGATTCCGACGTTGGCCATGCTCACGTCGGCGTCAACGACTACCGTGCGCTTGCCCTGCTGGGCGAGCACCAGGCCCAGGTTGACGGCGATGCTGGTCTTGCCGACCCCGCCTTTGCCGCTTGCAATCACTATGCTACGCATTTGCTTTGCACTCAATGGGTTTTGCCGCGTTTTTTCTTCAGCTTGGAAAGCAGGTCCTCTTCCTCGAAAGCCGGGCCGCTGCCTTCAAGCAACCCGGGCTTTGGCTGCGTTTCGGCCGACATGTCGCCGAGCTTGTACTTTTTAAGGAGATCGCTTTTGGTCTCGACCGACGAAAGCGAGGCAAGCTGCTTTTCGTATTCCTGCGAGAACGGCTGGCCCTTAAAGCGCGCAAGGTCGCGTTCGCTCGGTATGGAAATCGCGCCCTCGTTGAAAGCCAGGATGAGCTGCACCTGCTCGTTGGAGAGCTGGTATAAGTCAATTACGCCTACCTTGGCTTGCGAGGCGTTGAAGCACCGCGCGAGCGCAGCCTCGCCGACGAGCTTCTGGTCATAGCGCAGGTAGTCGTAAAACGAGGCCACTATCTTGCCGTTGTCGAAAACCAGTGTGCCGTCTTCAAGGCCGCCATAGCCGGATACCGTGATTGAAAGGTATCCGTTGAATGCCTTGGACTTCAATTCGGCAAGCAGCGAAAAGAAGTCAATTGCAGCCAAGTCAAGGCCGGTTTTGATGACTTTTCCGGCCGGGAGGGAGACCATTTTTTGATGCACCGTCGGGCATTCTACGCAAATATGCGCTCTCGATTAATAAAGCTTGTTTAAATCTCGCTTCAATGCCATTCTCATGGCGGCGGAATCCGCGGCTTATTCTTCCTGGTCTTGCGCAGCCTGCCTGCCCTGCAAGAACCGGTAAGCCGCGTAGCCGATAACGGCGAGCAGGACGACAAGAAAATACGGGGTAAAGTCCGTTTGCTTGCTAACTGGCGTGGGCGTCACGGTAACAGGGGCGTTGATGCAGTTTTCCAGCCGCGTGTAAATCGAGTCCGCCAGCGCGCCGGTTTGTGAGGCGTTGAGGGGGATGCGGGAAAACTGCTCGGTGTTTGCCGAAGGGGAGCCCATGACCTGCTTGATTGAAAGCCACTTCCTGGACAATTCCGCCGTCGCAATGCCGCAGGAGGCAAGCTCGGTCTTGTAAGCCGAAAGCAGGACTTCAGGGGAATAGGTTTTTGCAGTCAGGTCGGCGTAGGACTTGAGCGCCTCGACCTTGGCCTTGAGGAAATACAGGCCGGAAATCGAATTGTTCACGGCAGCCGCCTTCTTGGCCAGCCGGCCCTCAAAATCGCGCCTGCGCGGCGCAATGAACGATTCAAAGGACTTGTCGATGCCAACATCGCGCACGGAATCAAGGGACTTTATCAGCGAATTGCCGACGTCGAGCGAGAGCCCTTTTTTGGGGATTTCCTTCTGCATCGAGTCAACCGCCTTCTGGTACAGGCCTGCGGCGCGCACTAGGGCATCCATCTCGTCGAAAGCCGCGGGATACGAGTCCAGCGCAACCTGGAGGTCGCTTGCGTAAAAGGACTGCGCAAACGAGGTCTGGTACGAGCGGCCGTCGGCAATGACCTGCGAGGCGCGGTCGGCGGTGTCCTCCAAGTCCCGCAAGAGCGAGGAAATTTCCTCAAACGACAAGTCAGGGTAATTGGGCTGCTGGGCCTCGATGCGGTCAAGCCCCGGGCGGGAATTGCCGGAAATCTTGGCCTTCACTGCCGAAACCGTCTTTTCCAAGTCGTCGTACGAGAATTTGCCGTCCTGGATGTACTGCAATTGGCCTATTCCGAAATCCACGCCAAGGACCTCCTCGAGCGCGCCCTGGCGGGTCTCCAGGGTTGCCCCGTCGCCCTCCTCTTTCACGGCAATGACGAGGTTTTTCGTCGTTGGCGAGTCCTGGGGCGTGATGTAGACCAGCCAATAGCGGTCGCTGCCGTACTCGATGGGATTGAATTGCCCGACGACAGCAGCCTCGCCCGAAAACAAATAAGCCTCGGCGACTGCCTTGGCCTGCTCGCTCGACACGGAAAAAACCGCGGGGGAAAACGCCAGCAAAAGCATTGTCACGGCGGCAACGGCAAAGCGCATGCTCACAAGTACCCTCACTTGGTTTAAAAATCGTTGCCAAACATAGCAATGCACACATGCCCAAACCCCGCGCCAGCGCCGGCGCCCTGCCACAAATCCGCGTCGTCGCAGTGCGCACGCTGTACTCCGGCAACCTGGGAAGCATCGCGCGCGCGATGAAGAACTTCGGGGCAGGCGAGCTAGTGCTCGTCAAGCCGCGCGCGAGCGTCGACCGCGAGGCAATCCGGCTGGCAAAGCACGCAACAGACATCCTGGAAAACGCCAAAACCGCGAAATCTGTTGCCGCGGCATGCAAGGGCTGCAGTTTCATCGCCGGCACCACCGGCATAATCGGCCGCTACGGCAAGAAAATCAAGAACTGCGTCTCCCCCGCCGAGCTGGCGGCAATGGCCGGCGGCCAGGCAAAAGTCGCGCTCGTGTTCGGCAGCGAAGGCGTCGGCCTCAACGAGAAAGAGCTCGCGCAATGCGACGCCGTATGCAGCATTCCAACCACAAAGGAATACCCCGTAATGAACCTCTCGCACTCCGCCGCGGTCATGCTCTACGCGCTGGCAGTCCACGGAAAGAGAATCCGCCACTACAAGGCCGCCGGGAGGGCGCAAAGCGCCCAATTGGAGAAGATGTTCCTTCAAATCGCATCCTCCCAGCCCGCAGTCCGCGACGCAAAAAAAGTGTCCAAGGCGTTCGCAAACATCCTGCGGCGAGCGCGGCCTGCCGACGACGAGGCGCAGGCCCTGTTCGCGGTATTGCGCGCGCTGGGGGGCAACAAGACAACGGAAAAAAGGAAAAAACAAAAATAGCCAGCAACGCCCCGATTTACGCGCTTGCCGGCTCTGCCTCCTCTCGAGGTGCTGCGGCGGGAGTTTCGGATTCAGCCGCTGGCAGTGACGCCGAGCCTCCAGCGGCCGGCGCGCTTGGGCTGCCTTCGCCGTCCTCGCTTGCCTGCCCTCCTTTCTGGATGGCGGACGGGTCGATGTCGAAGACTTCCTTCAGCTCGGTCTTGCGGACTTCCACGCGCTTGATGGGCGCGATCTTTTTCAGGTTCTTGAATATTTCCATGGAAGTGCGGCCAAAAAGCGTGTCGTAGATGAACTGGCCGAATTCCTTTGACGACGCGCGCGCCTTGATTTCGTTGAGGAGCGCCACGCGCATTGAATTCTTTTGCTGGCCGGAGCACGACACTGCGGTGAGGACGACTGCCTTGACCTTGAATTCGATGCCGTCTTTTGAAGTGACCCACACCACGACGTTGAGCGCGTCCATCCTGCGGCGCACCAGCGCGTGCAGGTATTCGCGGCTGACCTCGTGGCCGATGAACTTCGTGAAAGCCGTCTTTCCCTTGATTTCGCTCACGCGCAGCTTGATGGTGGTATAGACGTGGCTGAGGTCTTTTGTGACGTCCTTGAGCGGTATCTTGATGATGCGGTCGAGCAGGTGCTCGTCGTCAAGGGACGGGACTTCCGCGACCTCGACTTCGTTGAGGAACTTCGGCGCGCGCACGGAATACCACGACTTGGACTTCCACGTGTCTACGAGCTTTTTCGTGGCCATCTCATTTCACCAGCAGGGCCGCCGTCTCGGGGTCGTAAGACCAATCCGATGGCAGTTTCCTGCCGCGGTAGTATTTCACCAGCCTGCGGATCTTCGATTCGACGTGGGCGAGCTTGCCGCGGTTGAGCACGTCCTTTTTCGACGCGCCGAGGTGCTTGCGCATGCGCATGGCGCGCTTGATCAGGTAAATCAAATCAGAGGGGTATTTCGGTGCAATCTTTTTTTCTGCGAGCACTTGGGAAATGGTCTTGCCGGCCAAGGCCTTGACGCTTGGAATGCCGTGAAGGTCGCGCAGGATGAGGCCTATTTCGGCTTCGGACTTGCCGGACTTGGCAAGCTGCTCAATCAAGGCGAGTATTTCGTCTTTCGACTGGGCTACCCACAGCGATGCGGTAGAGCGCGAGGGCTTGTGGGAAGCCGACCTTCCGCGCCTTCTGGTATGCAATCTTGCCATTGAATGACCTATTGAACTATAGCCCGCCGGCTTTGAAAGGCATGGCTGCTA
Organism: Microcaldota archaeon; assembly: GCA_043807785.1. Taxonomy (GTDB): domain Archaea; phylum Micrarchaeota; class Micrarchaeia; order Norongarragalinales; family SBBD01; genus JAZDGU01. The sequence goes on from JAZDFO010000029.1 coordinate 16,828, forward strand.
TCTGGATGCGCTGGCTAAAAGCAGAGCGGAAAATATTTGCGCGGCCAAGGTATTTAAACGCTGCGGAGTGGCGAGCTTTGCTAAACAACCCTGTTTTGCTAAATAACCAGAAATCCTGCTAAATAAGTCTGTTTAGCGCGGCTTTTTATACCTTTTAATTCTTCAAGACAAGATTATGACAATGGGGTTAGGGTATAACGAAGACGTGGCTGATTCTGAAGGAATTGTCCGAGCAAGGACAGGTGTCTTGCGCAGCTGGGAATTTCCAAGAAAACAAAGCGCGTTAGAGGCAATACGACAAGAAGTTCAAGTAGAGTTCCCCGGCATCTACTTGTTATTTCAAGGCGACAAAGACATATATGTTGGGGAAACAAGCTCAATCTACAACCGGCTTCGCACTCATATTACCGCACCAGAAGAGAAATTCGAAGATTGGGATAGGGCGGTCATCATTAACGATGGAAGAACCTCCGCCCAATCAGATTTTAACGATAATGCAATCCGATTAAAAATCGAATATTACCTGATTCGACTATTCAAACTCAACCGAAAAGTCGTGCTTGCGCAAGGAGAAGACCGAACACTAAACGCAAATCAAACAGCTATCTTTAATGAGCTACGCCCTCAATTAGATTTCCTTCTTGAGAAAAAAGGAATCGTTACAACCTTCGAAGAACCTCCCGGCGAAGAACGCATTTTAAGCGATGATTTGCGAAGGTTACTCATATCAAAAGGCTACCGAATAGGGGAATGGCACGAAAAGAATGCAACAATCAATAATGCCCCCGCGTTCATCAGACCCGGAAGTCAGAAACCAACAGGATGGCAAATAACAATTCGCGGTAAAAAAGAAGGCAGCTTCATTAAATGTCTCGTAGACGGCAAAGGATTTCTAATCGTGCCAAGAGGTAAAGGTCTCGTAATTCCATTAGCACAAATCCGAGGCATCTTAGATGAACCCCGGTTAGAAGATAAAGATACTGTAGATGTTTGGATACACTTTAGGCAAGCGATAACGCTTACTTACAAAGACCACGTTTTAGATGTAACTGGGTTTGCCCTAAATTAAGAGCTTTTTTTGAGCGTTGGCGATACGTTCCTGCGCGTTGCGCACATACTTCTCTGAAATATCGCAGCCGATGTAATTGCGGTTATTTAACAACGCCATTTTACAGGTAGTTCCTGAACCGCACATAGGGTCGAATATGAGGTCGCTGGGGTTTGTCCAAGAAAGGATATGGTCTTCCGCAAGTTTTTCTGGGAAAATTGCTGGATGCTGGAACGCTATCTTGTCCGTAGTAGACCCTCCCATTCCAACCGCGTAATCCCATATGTTGGTCTTGACTTTTTCAGCATTCAGTTTCCCCATAGCCTTATGGTTCACTCCATCGGCTTTCTTGTTGAATGGCAACGCCTCATATCCTTGCCGGACGGTCTTTGTTTTGAGAGGGTTAAATGTCTTCGGTCTGCCTTTTGATAGCACGAACATAAACTCGTAGCAGTTAGTGTATGCGTTTTTCCGCATGAATGGCGTATTGCGTTTTCTGTAAATCATTATGTCGTGGGCGTTGAACCCTATTTCCTTGAACCGCAAGGCTTGCTTGAAACTGGTTAAGCTGACATCGCCGTTTCTTTTGTCCCCAACGACCCACACAAGAACGCCGCCGTTTTTTGTTACCCTTAACAAATCGGTTGCGATACCTTCAAAGTCAAAAGAATACCCTTCATAATTCCGAAGGTCATCATATGGCGGCGAAGTAACTGTCAAGTCTATTGAGTTGTCATCCATATTGCGCATTAAGTCGCGGCAGTCCATAGCGTAAATTTGGTTGGGTTCGACTTTCATATCTTTTTCTCCTTGACAATCTTCTTGTGTTTATGCTGGTATGGTTTATTCCAATACGGGCTTTTGCATTTTGGGTTGGGGCAGACTGTTGGCGGTTGGTCGCTGCGGGGTTTCCACTTATACCCGCACCTAATGCAAGTCAGAATGTCATCGAACTCAAAACCACAATGGGGACAGCGCACCATCTTACCCATTACTCTGCACCCTTTTAAAACACTCTTTTTGATGTATGGTTTTAATCATCCCTTTTAGTAATCCTTTACAAGTATATAAATGTTTCGGAATCTGATTTCACTACCGATAGGTATATATACCTAAAGGGATATAGTTATAGTATGGGTGAAAGACATGGAATTAAGACAACAAAAAGGAATGGAAATCTGCAAGCAAAAACAGGTCAAGCCCACGCGTGAAGGCTGGCTCGTCCAGAGCCAGAGCGGGGCAGGCTCTTACAAAGTAGACGAGCTATTCAATTGCTCGTGCCCGGATGCCCAGTTCCACAAAGCAACCTGCAAGCACGCTTACGCAGTTCGGTATTTCATCAAGGCTGAAATCGAGACGCCGCAGGGCAAAGTCATTCAAGAGAAGCGCATTACCTATCCACAGGCATGGGCTGCTTATACGAAGGCTCAAAATGAGGAAGTCAAGCTCTTTGACGAACTCCTGTCGGATTTGGTCGCCGGAATAGAGACACCGGCGCACAAGACCGGCAGACCGTTCACACCCTACAAGGACGCCGTGTTCTGCGCCGTCCAAAAGGTCTATTCCCAGCTTTCCAGCCGAAGGGCATACTCGCTCTATCGGCACTCCAAGAACAGGGGTCAGGTCGGCAAGACGCCGAACTACAATGTCATAAACTTACTCCTAAACAAACCGGAACTAACGCCAATACTGCAAGAGCTAATCAGCGTAACCGCCGCGCCATTAAAGGACGTTGAAACAGATTGGGCGGTAGATTCTTCGGGGTTCAGGACGCGGTGCTTCTGCCAGTATGCCGAGCAGAAATATGACTTAAAGCGAGAACACAAGTTCGTCAAGGCGCACATCATTACCGGGGTTAAGACAAACATCGTTTCTGCCGTGGAAATCACGCCAGAGAACGGCGCGGATGCGCCCAAGTTTCCGGTTTTGGTTCAAAAGACTGCTGATGGAGGTTTCACGGTTAAGGAAGTCAGCGCGGACAAGGCGTATGGCTCTGCCGAGAACTACAATGCCGTGGCGGGGCTGGGAGGACAGGCGTATATTCCGTTCAAGAGCAACGCTTCCGGGCAGTCGCACGGCATCAAATATCGGCTGTGGCGCAAGATGTATCACTATTTCCAGTTGAACCAGCAGGAGTTTTTTGAACACTACCACAAGCGCAGCAATGTCGAGACTACCTTCTCGGCAATCAAGAAGAAGCTCGGCGATACTCTAAAGTCAAAGAACCCGATAGCTCAAGAGAACGAATTGCTATGCAAGATTCTGGCATACAATCTGACGGTAGTAATCCATGAAATGCACGAGCTGGGAATTAAACCTGACTTTAAGGTTTAACGTTTTTTGGGAGAGTGTCTTTCTTCGCATCTGGTTTCAATCGTTAGTATTCTATCGCTTAAGCCAGCTATTTTCTTAACTTCGGCAGTCATTTCATCAATTTTCTGTTCTATTTTCTGAATAAATCTGTCTGCACGGTATGCTAATGCCAGAATGCTTACCCCGCCTCCAAAAAAGGGTATCATGTCCACCCAAACCGGGCTATGTATTATTCCAAAAGATTTTAGCAATGCCCATAACAATATTGCAACCGCGCCAAGATAAACGAAAAAAGTGGCTAATTTCTCAAACCCGTCTTCAGCCATGAAAAAATCAGCCAACCATGCAATATAAACCCCATCGACTTTATTGCATCAGGTGTCGCACCCGAAAAGATAAGTTTTTTAGGAAGCAAGTAACTCCATATTCAGAAAGCGTTGGGGCGCGTGGCTTTTATGGCAACATAGAAGCCCGCCACGCTCCTATATTCCTGCTAATTAACGCGTTCACCTGCTAACCAACGGCTCGTTTTTCAAGGGTTGTTTAGCAAAGCTGGAGTGGCGGATGCAGGCAATGCTTAGAGCGCAGCACATTTGGGCGCAGAATTTCGGCGAAGGATTAATAAGACGCGGACGATTTGATTGAACGAAGATAATTGCGGGGGATAAAGATTAATGCGGGTAATCCTATGAAGGCTATGAAGGCGGCAAAAGGCTGGAAAATAAACCCGACCGACTGGGGGCTTCTCGTGGCGCTGGCCGCCGCAGTCGGGATTTACGCCGCGACAAAAAACCCGCTTTCCGGAATGGGCGGCCTTGCAGTGCTGCTTGCGCTGCTGGCGCGCGACGTGTTCTCGGGCGAAAAGCGCCAGTACAAGGATTTTATCCAACTTCTCGGCCTGCGCCTGCGCGTGCCGACGCTTCTTGCCGCATCCGCACTGCTTTGCCTGGCCGCGGCATACTTTTCGGCCGACATCATCCGGCTGTTTTCGGCAATCCTGTTTTTCGCCAACGCCGCGGCGCTTGGAGCGAAATACGCGGGATTCAAGTCGGAATCGTTGCCGGGAGCGGTTGCCGAGCTGGACTCTGCGTTCTTCGCCGCGCTCTTCGCATGGCTGGCGATGGGCTTCATTCTCAACACATCTACGCCGCTCGATGTGGTGACTTCGTGCTCGATGGTGCCAAACCTCGACCGCGGCGACCTCATAATCCTGCAGGGAGGCGCCGTGAACGCCCCGACGGTAGAATACGATAAGGCAACCATTGCCGCATCCGACTTCCTGCGCGAAATCTGCACGGTTGCGGACACACAAACCGGCGCGGAATTCAACACGCTGTGCACAAGCGGCCTGCGCCTCAACGGCACGGAATACAAGTTCGGCCACTCCACCGACATCGTGGTTTACGAGCCGCCCGCGCCATCCAGCATCGGCCTGATTGTCCACCGCGCGGTGCTCAAGCTGCGCATCGACGGAAAGGCGTACTACATCACGAAAGGCGACAACAACCCAGTCACCGACATCGAGGGAATCATCGCAATGCCCCCGACGGACAAGGACATCAGGGGAAAAATGATCGCGCGCATCCCGTACATCGGGTACCTCAAGCTCTTCCTGGCCCTGCAATTCGACGAGCCGCCGGCATGCAGGCGCGTGCTCTCGGCCAATGGAATCGCCTTAAATAATCCTTCCGGCAACAATTAATCCAAGGAATTCAAGGGAAGGCACTCAAGGGGGCAAAGATGAGGAAAATCCAGGTATTTCCTTCGCTGCTTTCGGCGGACTTCTCGGATTTCACCGCCGGCGTGAGAGAAGCGGAAAAGGCGGGCGCGGACGGCATCCAGCTTGACGTGATGGACCTGCACTTCGTGCCCAACCTTTCATACGGCTGGAAGCTTGCCGCCGACCTGCGCAAAAAGACGGGCCTGTTTTTCGACGCCCACCTCATGGTCGAAAGCCCGTACTCGTGGCTCGAACAGTTCGCCAAGGCCGGCGCGGACAACATCACGTTCCACATCGAGGCCGCCGGCGGGTACAAGGAAGCCGACAAGGCCATCCACAAGATAAAACTGCTTGGCAAGAAGGCCGGCCTGGCGTTCAACCCCTCTACGCCGCTGCAGGGAATCGAGCAAGTCATCGAAAATCTCGATTACATCCTCATAATGACTGTGGTCGCGGGATTCGAGGGCCAAAAGTTCATGCCGTCAATGCTCCCAAAGATTGAAACCGCGCGCAAGGCAATCGACAAATGCAACCGCCAGTGCAGGCTGCAGGTCGACGGCGGCATCAACGAGCAGACCGCCGAGATTGCAAAAGACGCCGGCGCGGATTCCCTCGTCACGGGAAGCGCGTTTTACGGACTGCCAAATCCCGCAGCGCGCAAGGCATTCGTGGACAAGCTCAAGGAGTGAAAAAAGGCGGGAACGGAAAGACACGGCATGTTAAACGATTCAACGCGGTGGTTTCATGGACTTTTTGGAAAAACTCCGGCAGGCAAAGAAAAGCAAGGCAAGCGCTCTTTGCGTCGGCCTCGACCCGGCGAGCATATTTTTCAAGGAAACCGACTCCATACCCCGCCATTATTTCGAGAAAAACGGGGAAGCCGACGGCATGCTCGAGTTCTGCCTCGACATTGTGGAAAAGACAGCCCCGCACGCAGCCGCATTCAAGCCCAACGCGCAGTACGTCATGCCGTTCTCGCTTGCGCAGATGCAAAAGCTCAACAAAAAGATTGCCGAATCCGGCTCGCTGAGCATCTACGACCTCAAGCTCTCCGACATAGGAAGCACCAACGAGTCGGCGGCATACTGGATGAAGAAAGCCGGATTCGACGCGTTCACGTTCTCGCCGTTCGCGGGAAACGTGGAGGAAACCGTCGGCATGGCGCACAAGTCCGGTCTTGGCGTAATCGTGCTGGCGCTCATGAGCAACCCGGAAGCGAAATTCTTCATGCGGGAGTCCATCGTCGACAACCGCAAGGGCTACGAGTGGATTTGCTCGGAGGCCGCGCGCACGGGCGCAGACGGCGTCGTCGCCGGGGCAACAAACGACGGCAGCGAACTGGCTGACATCCGCGAGATGATAGGCCAGGACACGCTGATGCTAATCCCGGGAATCGGAAAACAGGGAGGCTCGCTTGAGGCGCTTGCAAAAGCCGGCAAAAACGTGCTAATCAACGTCGGTCGCTCCCTGATTTACGCGGACGACCCCGCAAAGGCAGCCGCGGACTACAAGCGCAAGTTCAACGAAGTGCTGCCTTCCCGGTGATGGAGTTGAAGACAATTCGATTAAACGAATATCTCACTCTGGAA
>JAZDFO010000030.1:0-2987 GCA_043807785.1 Microcaldota archaeon
TTCGTCAAGCCCTTCGTGCTTAAAGACGGCTTTGAATACTGGACTGTTGCCAGCTGGGACAAAAAAAGCATCACGCACCTCTACAAGAAGATTGAAAAGACCGCAGAGCGCGCAACCATTGAGCTTGTGAGCCTCAATGAAGAGCCGGCCAACCTCTTCGTCCCAGACGTATTGCAGCAGCTCAGCGGCCGGCAGTTCGAGGCACTTAGCCGGGCAGTCGACGACGGCTACTACGGGTATCCACGAAAGACCGACCTGGGAAAAATGGCCAAGAAGATGAAAATCTCGCCTTCTGCACTGCGCGAGCACCTGCGATTGGCGGAATCAAAGCTCCTGCCGGTGGCGCTGCGGCAGTTCCAGAGGGCGTGAAAAGAGGCAAACCGCGCCAAAAACAGTAAAGCCGCGCATGCGCGGGCATAAATAAAAAGGCGGGGAAAACCTAATAGAAGGTTACAAAACCGAAGGATTTGGCGCGGCAGGCGATTGCGATTATGGAAAACGACAACAAAAACGACGCGTGGATGCTGGCCGAGGACATCCCCAACCTCGACTTCTTCTTCGCCCAGATTTGGATACGCGCGTTTGCCAACGACATGGAGAATTCCGTGGGCCGCAACTACGCCAAGGTGCTCGGGGTATTTTTAGGCACGGACATGAAGTTCTACTACGGGAAAAACGACTGCCAGGAATTCACAATGCACGTGCTAAAGCTCATTTCCGACGACCCCGGATTCGGCCACAAAATCAACGAGAACATCGTGAAGCTCTCGGATGAGATGAACGCGTACACCGAAAGCAAAATCTACGGGAAGGACTTGGCAGGCAAGAGCAACGCCGAGCTTTGGTCTCTCATGGACGGCTTTCTTTCGGCGCACACGCGGCTCTACGGGTGGGGATGGCTGAGCAACGCAACCGACATGTTCTTCCCCGAATACACCAACCTGCTCAAAGAATACCTGCGCAAGAAGGCGACTAGCGAATCCGAAATCAACACTTGGATGGTCTCGCTGACCACATCGGACACTGAAAGCGAAGAGAACGTGCAGCAAAAGGCGTTCCTGCGCATTGCAATGGAAATCGAGGCAGACCCGCACATCAAGGCATTGTTTGCAAAAGGCATTGAATCTGCACGAATCGGCCTGCCGCCGAAAATCCGCAAAATGATTGAAGAGCATTGGGAGAAGTACAAGTCGCTGGGCTTCATGTACTACGGCACGCCGCATCCGGCGGAGCACTATTACCGCGAGCTTGCGGAATACTTCGCAAGCGGCAAGAACGCGGCCGACGAGTTCGAACAAGTCGACGAGGTAATCGAGGAGCACCGCGAGAAAAAGATGCAATTGGAGGCGCGGCTGGGGTTCGATGAATACCACCGGCAGCTTTTCGCGGCATACGCACAGTTCCGCATAACCAAGTGGTACCGCAGGTTCGCGCAGATAAAGTCGCTCTACCACGCCGACGCGCTGTTGCAGGAAATCGGCGACCGGCTCGGCATAAGCAACCACCAGACGAGGTGCATGACTTTCGAGGAAATGAAAGCGGCATTGCTGGAAGGGAAAATCGACCGCGAACTGCTTCTCGAGCGCACGAAATTCTGCACGCTCTACGTGCAAAAGGGGTTTACCGAAGTGCTCGTAGGCGACGAGGCGCACAAGCTGGCGCAAAGCGCGGAAGTCGCAATCGACTTGGACGCAAGAGAGCTAATCGGCCAGTGCGCAAGCCTGGGCAGTGCGCGGGGGGCGGTCAAAATCGTGCTGTGCGCAGCCGACATGGCCAAGATGAACAAGGGCGACATTCTCGTGGCCTACGCGACCAACCCGGACGTCGTGCCGGCGATGAAGAAGGCTGCGGCGATTGTCACCGACCAGGGCGGGGTAACCTGCCATGCGGCAATAGTGAGCAGGGAACTGGGGATACCGTGCGTGATCGGGACAAAAATTGCGACGAAAGTGCTTCATGACGGCGACATTGTGGAAGTGGATGCTGCCAACGGGACCGTGCGCAAAACCAGCCTGTAACGGCGAGGGGAAACGCAACCCATAAATACGATGCCGGCATTCTTGGCGTGAAATGCCCGACCTGCTTTTGACTACCGGCGTGCTGGTCATCTTCGCGACGCTCGCCGGCCTCATCGCCAACCGCCTGCGTATGCCTCCAGTGCTGGGCTTGCTTGCCGTCGGCGCGGTCATAGGCCCAAATGTACTGGGGTGGGTCGAGCAAAACAGCGTTGTTGTCAGCTTTGCCGACATCGGCGCAATCCTGCTTCTGTTCACAATCGGCTTTGAGTTCAGCTTAAGCAAGCTGTTCGCCTTTGGCAAGCGCAGTTTCTTTATTGCGCTGGTCAAGCTCGCCATCATATTCTTTTTAACATTCGAGCTCTCGTCGCTTGCAGGTCTGGATGCGACGAGTTCGGCTGCAATCGCGGCAATCATCGCGATTACCAGCACGGCGCTGATGATCAAAATCATCGAGCAGCGGGGGCTAAAGGACCGCGAAGAAATCCCGCTTCTGCTTGGCACGCTGGTAATCGAGGACGTCTTTGCGGTGTTCGCGCTGACAATGATTTCAAGCCTCGGCGTCAGCTCGATCGGGCCGATTGCAGTGTTTGGCAAGATAGTGTGGGCAATTGCTCTGCTCTCGAGCGCTTATTTCGTGCTTTTCCTGGCCCTCAACAAGGTCTTCGACTGGATTACGACTTACCAGGCAAAGGAGACCATGATTTTTTTGGCGCTGAGCATAGGCATCGGGCTGAGCTACCTTGCCCAATACCTGGGGCTGACGCCTTCCATCGGCGCGTTCCTTGCCGGCAGCCTAGTGGCGTCCATGCCGCGCGCGAAAATCCTTGAAGAGAGCATCATTCCGTTCAGCCTGGCGTTTTCGAGCATCTTCTTCGTCTCCATCGGCATGCTCATCAACCTGCACAGCGTGTGGGCAAACATCTGGCTGGTCGCCCTGCTCTGCATCGCCAACATCGTGTTCAAGTTCGC
>JAZDFO010000031.1:0-7224 GCA_043807785.1 Microcaldota archaeon
GGCACCATCCCGTCCTCGATGATTGAAAGGTCGGACATGAGCAGGCCGGAGAGCTGGCGCTCGGAGCCGAAAAGCGCGAGGCTCTTGTCGTCCTTGAGGGAAAACGAGCCGGCCCATTGGACTTCGAAGAAACGGACGTGGATGTGCTCTTTCACGTCCTTCTTGCTGCGCACGGCAGAAACAACCAACGCATCCGGCTCAAGCGATGAAAGGATGCTGGCCCCGGGGCCCTGGTAGTTGATTGCCGCCATCCCCGTAGGCTGGTGGACCAGGAAAGTGCCGTCGTTTTTGATTATCAGCACGCGGTCGCCTTCCGAGAGCTTGCTCGCCGCCCTGCCCTCGTACTGCACGCGGCACCTCCCGACAACTATTGCAAGGCGGCCCTGCGAAAGCGACGAATCAACAGCCGACTTTGCCTCTTGAAGATTCATAAGATGGAAACGGATTCTTGGAATCGGATTGAAAACTTACGATATAGGCGGATTAAGCGACAAAATGGCCTTGACGACCGCCTCGCCGAATTCCTTTGCCGCGAGCGGGCCGTTGGCGGTGACGATATTGCCGTCCACGGTAACCGGCTCGCCGGTGTATTGGGCGCCGTGCGCCTTGAGGTTTTCCGCCTCGCCCTCAAAGCAGGTCGCGCGCTTGCCTTGCAGGACTCCCGCGTTGGCAAGGACCGACGGGCCGATGCAGATTGCGCAGGCCGCCTTCCCGGCAGCAAAGAATGCCTTTGCCAATTCCAGCGCCGCATGATCATGGAAGAAAACCGACGCCCCGGAGCCGCCGACAAAGACTACCGCGGAGTAATCGCCGGCGCTCACCTCGTGGATTTTCCAGTCGGCCTTCACACGCGCGCCGAATTTGCTCACTGCCTCCCGTTCCGTGGACGCGGTGACGACCGCCAGGCCGTGGTTTAAGAAAACCTGCTTGGGATGGAAGTACTCCTCGTCACGGAAGTTCCTCGCGGCAATGACCATCAGCACCTTCTTTTCCCCGGCCTTAACTTCCACCATCTCCACCGCCTCCTCCGCCATCATGGGCACCAAATGGGCGCCAATATACGCAGCCACGGAGAAATTTAAAAGCGGTTGGTTGAATGCAACCCCCCTGCAAGCCACAATAAAAGGCTTTTGCGTCAAAAACAGTGCATGGCAGGCAAAATCATATCGCTGTCCCCGGCTCTTACGGAGATAATATACGCGCTGGGGGCGCAGGACGCCCTTGCGGCCAACACCAGGCACTGCGACTACCCGCCTGCCGCCAAGGGCAAAAACAGGATAGAGCCATGGGAACAGCCAAGCGTGCCGCTGGCCAGGAAATGGGGCGCAAGCGCGATATTCACCGACCAGATTGTTCCTGAAAAATCCATCCAGGAATGCCTAGCGCAGGGAATCGAAGTATTTTCCATCCGCCCCTCCACGCTGGAGGAAGTCTATAGCGGGATAATGCAAATGGGGGCCGCTCTGGAAAAGCAGGAGGCTGCGGAGCAAATCGTTTCAACGATGCGGCAGGGATTGGCGGCAATCGCCGACGCGGCAAGAACTCCGGGGAAGAAGCCCAGGGTTTACGTCGAGGTTGCCGGAAAGCCGCCGGAGTGCGCGGGATTGTGGGTCCCGAAGCTCGTCGAAATCGCCGGAGGGGCAAGCGGCCTAAACAGCGAAGGCCAGCCGCACAGGAGCGTCTCAAGAAAAGAGATATTCGAATACAACCCGGAGGTAATGGTGGTCGCGTGGAGGAATTCCGGCGGAAACATTGAAATGAAAGTCATTGACGACCGCGGCTGGCAGGGCCTTAGCGCAATGATAGGCGGGCGCCTCGTTGTCCTCGACGATGCGCTGCTGCTGCGGCCAACTCCGAGGCTGGTACAAGGTGCGGCAAGGATGGCGCAAGTGATTGCCATGGCGGCCAATCCGGCACCGGCAGGCAGTGAGCCTGACGAAGGCTGGGTCGTCTCTTCTGACGGAGCATCAAGCGGCGCCAATGGCGGAATGCATGAGCCGCGTATTTAAATGCGCTGCGATTAAGCAAAATATGCGCAAAAAGCGCTTTGAAAAGGCTGACATCGCAATCCTCGTCGGGGTGGCAGTTCTGTTTCTGCTGCTTTACCTGTTCGCCCATTACGTCGACCCGGGGGAATTGAAGAGCCTTGTGCTGGGATGGGGGGTTTTCGGCCCGCTTGCAATAATCGGGATGCAGATAGCCTTCTCGGTCCTCGCCCCGCTCCCCAACAGCATTCCCATCATCGTGGCGGGCTCGATATACGGGACATTCGAAGGCGCGCTTTACGCGACCATCGGCTCGCTCGCCGGGGCGGCAATCTGCTACGCGCTGGCCGTCAAGTTCGGGAGGGGCTTCGTGCACAAGGTAATTTCCCGCAGGCACATGGAAACCGTTGAATTGTTCTTCGCCCGCCACGGGTTCGAATCGGTAGTGGCATCCCGCTTCATACCTGTCATGTCCTTTGACGCGGTGAGCTACGGCGCGGGCCTGGTGCGGATGGAATTCTGGATGTTCATGGCGGCGACGGTCGTCGGCATGGTTCCGGGCATCCTCTTCTACGCGTTCATTGGCGACGCGCTGGCATTCCAATGGCTGGTGCTCACGATGGCAATCATCGTAATAGCTTCGGCAGCGGCCCTGCCATTCGGAATGCAGGTATGGGAAAAAATAGCCCAAAAAACCAAGCTGGGGCAGGCGGCGAAAGGGCGCGGGCGCGCAAGCCAGGAAAGGAAAACGCGCCGGGCGGGCAAAAACAGGCTCGGCAATTGATTCCATGGCCCAATAAAGGAATCGGCGCAATCAAGCAGGTTCAAATAATTACCTGCGCTGGCCTTTCAACCCGGCCTGCCTTTTTCCCCCCAGTTCAAGCGGGCCGCCGTAGTCATCGTCTCTTGAGGAGTATTCGCGGGCGTGGGTCAGGTACGCGACTGCGACGGCAAAGAGCGCCAGCATGATGAAAATCCCGTAAAGCATGATGGAAAAAGCCGACAGCCGCACCCCGGATTGCTGCATGGCGAAAATCGCCGCCAGCATGAGGGCTAGAATCAAAATAAACGGCTTGACTGCAGAAACCGGGTGGGACCTGCGCCTGGCGGGGTGAAACGGATTCTCTTCGCGGATTAAACGGGAACCGGCTGCCCTGCTTTTTTGGCGCAGCGCCTTTCGATGCACGTGCATGCAAACACCACGAATCGGCGATATAAAAATGCGCTGGTAACCCCGCCCCCCCACCGTCATTTTATGAAAACGATTTTTGCGGGGTCAAAGCCGTTGAAGCGCGTCGTGAGCACGTTGGAATACGCCCCGGCGCTGGGAACCAGGAGGAGGTCGTCAAGCTCCAGCTCGGGAAGCCACTCCCTCCTCGTTATTACATCAAAGGAATCACATGAAGGGCCGGCAAGCACGCTTAGGTGCTTTTTGCCCCTGCGGGAGGTGAGGAAATCGAATTTCCACTTCGAGAACGGCACGTCCGCAAGGTCGTGGTAATACCCGTCGTCAAGGTAATACCAGATTACGCCGTTGCGCTTGCTTTTCCCTATTACGCTGGTAATCAGCACCGCCGCGTTGCCGCAGATGAAACGCCCGGGCTCGGCCCAAATCTCGACGCCCAACGACTCGGGGAAATGCTCGTCGAGGGCCTTGCGGATTTCCTGCATCAACGGCTTGGGGTCGACAAACGAATGGTTGTACGCCACGGGATAGCCGCCGCCCATGTCAAGCACTTTGAAGTTCAAGCCCTCCTTTTTTGCCTCCTTGAAAAGCTTGCGGCACGTCGAAATGCCCTCCAAATACGCCTTGGACGACATGACCTGGCATCCGGCGGAAAAAGTCAGGCCAATCGGGTTGAGCCCCATCTTCCTGGCCTTCCTGCACAGGCGGATTGCCTGGTCGGGCTTTGCCCCGAACTTCGTCGAAAGCTTGTAATACGCGTCGTCATTGGAAACGAACACGCGCAATATGACGTCCGCGTCGGGGGCGTACCGGGCCATCTTGTTGATTTCGGCGTCGTTGTCGAACATGAAGGCGTCGACGCCGACGTTGTATGCCCGGATTATGTCCTCGGTCATCTTGACGGGGTTGGCAAAGACCATGCGCGTGGCGTCAACCCCCATTGAAAGAAGCGACTGGATTTCGCCAAACGAGGCGACATCGAAGCTCGCGCCCTCGTCTCGAAGCGCGTTGAGGACTCCCTTGTGCGAGTTGGCCTTCACCGCGTAATGGACTTTCACGCGCGAGCCGAGGTACTTCTTGAATTCCCAGTAGTTGCTGACCAGCTGCTGCTCGCTGATGACCAGAACCGGCGAACCCTCCTTGGAGACGATTTTTTTTGCGGACCGGAAATCGAGTGTAAACATCTGCTAATCCAACGACCCCTTTATTCAAGCACGGAAAGCCAACGCTAGTGATTGATGGCGTTGGTTTAAAAGTTTATTCCCGCAACCGGCCGGATTTCGGCGCAAACGCGTAGCTGGCAATCTTGTACGCCAGCTTGGCGCACAAAAAGTCGCAGGCGTGCAGCCCAGGGCGCGGCGAAAGCTCCACGACATCCGCCCCGATGATTTTCTTCACCCCCGACACTGCCGCAAGCACGCGCATCGCGTCGTGCCAGGACAGCCCGCCCGGCTCGGGCGTCCCGGTTGCAGGCATCAGGGAGGAATCGAACGCGTCTACGTCGAAAGAAACGTAAACCTCGCCGGAAAGGAAATCCGTGATTTTCGCAATGTCCCACCCGTCCTTCTCGAATGCGTAGAACGGGCGCACGGACTGCGGGTTCTTTTTGTAGACTCCGGCGTCCTCTTCGCTCACGGAACGGATGCCAACCTGCGCAATCTTGAGCCCAAGCCCCAACCCCCTGCGGGCAGCGCACGCGTGGCCAAAGCGCGTGCCCTCGAATTCCTCGCGCAGGTCCGGGTGCGCGTCGAAATACAGCACGCTTGCCTTGGGGCGGCATTTCTTCAACGCTGAAAATGCGCCGGCGGAAATGGAATGCTCGCCGCCGAGCATGAGCGGGAATTTTTTGGCATCCAGCACGCTGCCGACAACGGATGCCACAACGGAAGCCATCTTCTCGGGGGAGGAATAATCCGGCTCGAGCTCGTCAAGCGTGTGGAAACCGACGCCGACGGCCTCATATTTGAGCTCCTCGTCGTAGGTCTCAAGCCAGCGAGACGCGGCGATGATTGCGCTTGGGCCGTGCCTTGCCCCGGCGTGCCAAGATGTCGTGGAATCATACGGAACGGGAATCACGATTGCCTTGGCCTTCTCAAAGCTGACCGGATCGACGCCCGGAAAATTGTAAGGCGGAAGAGTGCGCACGGGAACGGGGCCCATTCGAATCACCAGGGGATATTTCGCAAATATTGCAGCTAATGCGGAAAAACTATCCCTTGCGAAATTAATAACCGTTTGCATCGCGCGCGGAAAAAAATTCCGGCCAATGGAAATGTTTTAATATCGGAAGTGGCTGATGGATGCGGAAAAAATCAGCGGAAAAAAAATCTGCCCACCGTGATATATTCGAAATGCTTGAATTCCAAGAGGCAAACGGCTTCGGCTCACAGGCCGCGTCCTCTTGGCAGCAGCTCTCCTACGGGGACGACCTGGTCACAAACCTCGGCATACAGAAATCCCTCGTCGACGAATTCGGCGGGGACGTGAAAATAATTTTGGGCTACGAGGACGGCAAGCTCCAGGGAATGCTCCCGCTGTGGAAGTACGGCGGGCAATGGACGTTCATCGGCAACGACGAGGTCGCGCCGTACAACGACTTTCTGGTAAAGGAAAGGCACCTGGAAGAATTCAAGGCACAGGCGCCAAAAGGCACGCGCCTGTCCAACATCCACTGGCGCCATCCGCAGGGCAGGGGAATGGAGACCTGCATCCTCGCACAGCTGCCGGCAAGCTTCATCGACTATTTTTCCCTGCTCAAGCCGAAAATCCGGCAGAACCTCCGCAGGGTCTACCGCAAAAACCAGTTCACGCAAGTGTTCTACAACCGCATCGACGACCTCGGTAAATTCGGCCGGCTCGAGAGGAACATCAACTTCAAAACGCGCGAGCAGTTCGACGTGATGAGCCCGCGCGAGGAAGCCCGGGCGTACGGAATCTTCGTGTCCGAGGCGCTCAAGAAAGGGCTGCTGCGCATGCTAAGCTTCGAAATCGGAGGGAGGCTCGCAGCCGTAAACGTCTCGTTCCAAAGCAGCATCCCCGCGCGCGGCGGCAAAAGGCACAAGATAGTCTACGACCAGCTCTGCCTGAGAAAGCCCGGCTTTGAGACCAGCTTCCTGGGAATCTACGCCATCGCGAAAAACATAGAATGGGCGATACAGGAGGGCGTCAAATACTACGACTTGGGCCAGGGCACTTACCCCTACAAGATGGCGTGGAACGTGCGGCCAAAGAAATGCCGCGTCTGGACCAACGACTCCGGCACGTGAATGAACTCCCAGGAACAGAAATGAACTGATAACCGCCCGCAAGGAACGGGCAAAATCCAGGTGGATGGAAATGGGCTTGAGCTTCGGATTCTTCCTCGGCACGTTCCTAGTCATCTGGGGCGGGTTCGGCATCGCGCAATACTACGGATACCTGCCAAAGGACTTGGGATTTCCCATGTTCCAAGCCGTAGTCGTCATGCTGGGCCTGTGGATAATATTCCGAAAGAACAGGTTCAAATGACGCTCCCGGCCAAGGCGCTAGAGGTTCAACCTAACCGCCCTGATAATTCCTGCACGGGGTTTACCACACAATACCGTTCGAAAATGTGTGGTAAGTGTTTTTGAGCCTAGTTGTTTGCGGTTCAGTCGTAGGTGTGTTCGTCGCGCCGTTGGAAGTCAAGTATTTGGATTTTCTTGGCAGACCAGTCGATGAAGTATTTTACCCTGAAGCTTGACAACCGAATTCGGTAAAATCCGTCGCTGCCGGATAGTTTGGTTACGTCAAAGCGTTTTACCGGGACGGGTTCGGTTGCCAGGATGCCGGCAAGTTCGTGCATTCTTTGCCGTAGTTTGGCATCCGTCTTGCGAATCGCCTTGAGCGCCTTTGTGCTGAATTCTACGGAAAACACGCCAAGCACCAGGAATCATAGCTAATCGCTTAAATATTCATACATTTTAGGCATGTTTTTCGGATTGTCAAAAATCTTCCGCAGACGATATTTCACGCCCGCCACCGTTCTCAAGGCACGATTTGCCAAGTCTTTCCGTGCCGGCTTCCAGCAGGGTT
>JAZDFO010000032.1:0-4424 GCA_043807785.1 Microcaldota archaeon
TTCGAGACCAGAAAGGCAGCCACATCCACCTGCGCCACCCGACCCTGCCGCCGCTTACAATACCAAACCATGCGGTAATTGCAAGAGGAACGCTCAAAGAAATAATGCGAACGGCAAACCTATCTCGTGAAGACCTTATTCGCTAACCCGACGCCCAACCTCGACACTCTAGGCTTTTTTTTCCAGAGCGTCGAAATCCAACCGCACAATCTCCTCCCGGCGTCTCATAGTTTATTAACTTTCGCGGCCTATCCTTTCCTTACTGGGCCTTTAGCTCAACCAGGATAGAGCGACTGGTTCCGAACGCTGCCTCCGCGATGCGTTTTTTTGGCGGCGGAGGGAAGTCGAAGCTTCGATCCTGAGGGGGCGAAACGTTTTTTCGCGGTCCCCCTTTGGCGGGAGAAACCAGTAGGTTGCGGGTTCAAATCCCGTAAGGCCCGTATTCACCAAGGAGAGCCAGTTGCGGGAATTCGCAAGCGTGGCTCGGATTTATAAAAGGTTTTTCCCTCATTGCTGGGATTTTTGATGTTCCTTTCCCTATTGTTTGCGGCATCAAGCGCATTGCTGGGGTACGCGGTTTCAAGCGCGTTTAAGTTCCGCAAGTCTTTTTCCGAGGAAATCGCGGTTTCTTGCGCGCTGGGCTTGACGCTTGCCACTGCCGCGGCGTTCCTGGCGGCGTATGCGATTGGAGCGCTCAATGACGGGATTATTTTTTGCGTCTCGGCTGCTGCTGCCGGTTCGTCGCTTTGGTGGCTCGGGAGGAAAAAAGCCAAGTTCCCAAAGCCGGATTGGAATATGACGCCCGGTTTCGCGGTTTGCACCGGCGTTTTCCTCATTATTTCCTATTTTTTGGCGCTCGCGTTTTCAATTGGTTCCGATGGGGCGGTCTACAGCGTCGCCAACTCTTGGGGGGATTACCCGCTTCATTTCGGGATAATCACCTCATTTGCCTACGGGAACAATTTTCCCCCGCAATACCCGAATTTGGCTGAGACGCCAATGCGTTATCCGGTCCTGTTCGACTTCCTTTCTTCAATCCTTTTGGTCGGAGGCTTTTCGCTGCAATGGTCGGTCGTGCTGCCGGCAATCCTTTTCGCCTTCGCTGCGGTAGTCCTCATCCGCAGGCTGTTTTTGGAAGTGACCGAGAGCGATTTCGCCTCGAGCGCCGCAATCCTCTTTTTCTTCCTGAACGGCAGCCTTTCCAACGCGGGCCTTTTGGCGGATTTCTGGAATTCCGCAGACAAGCTCAGTTTCCTCATTCGCCCCGAAAATTTCAATATCCCGGGCCCGCTTGAAATCCCGAATTTCATCAACGCGGTGATTGTCCCGCAGCGCACGGTGCTAATGGGGCTTTCGCTTGCGGTCCTGGCATACTTTCTTTTCTACAGGATTTACGCAGGGATGGGCCAAAAACGCGACTACGCAGCCGCTGGCGCGATAACCGGCCTGCTGCCCATCGTGCATGCCTCTTCTTTTGCCGTTGCCTCCCTCGGGCTTGCGTTCCTTGCAGTCCGTGAACTGTTTAAGGGCAACATCCGCAAGCCGCACAAGAACGCGAATTTCATGCTCTTAGTGCTGCCGTTTGCCACCCTTGCCCTCCCGCAGCTGATTTGGATGAACGAACAGCCGCGGATGCCGGCTTTTTTTGGCATCCAGCCCGGGTGGTTATCCAACGCAAACGGGGTTTATGAATGGGGGCTGTTTTGGCTGAAAAACACGGGCGTGCTGATTCCGCTTGCGATAGTGGGGCTGGTGATTTCAAACACGAAAAAGCGCGCCGCATACCTGCCGTTCCTTGCGGTTTTTGCGATTGCGAACCTTTTCCGCCTCCAGCCTTGGGACTGGGACAACACGAAGTACTTCATGCACTGGCTGTTGGCCACTGCCGCCTTTGCCGGCATTGCAGCTAACTGGATGCGGTTGAAGATAGCCAGGGCGAGCAAGCCTGTGGCGTTTGCCTTCGTTGCGGCAGTGCTTTTCACAGCGACATTCTCCGGCACAGCAACGCTTGCCAAGTGGCAGTCCACCAGCTCGCAGTTGTATTCGGCGGGAGACATCGAGATTGCGGCGAAAATAAGCGAAAACACCCCGCCTGGCGCGGTCATCGTGGCCGCAATGAAGCACAATTCGGCGCCTTATTCGCTTTCGGGCAGGAAAACGGTAATGGGCTACGACGGGCACATGTGGTCGCATGGCCTGAATTATTCCAAGGCCAGGTCCACCGTCGACGAATTATTCCGGACGGGAAATGCCTGCGCGGCGTACCCCCTTGCGCAGTACGTCTATCTCGGGCCGCAAGAGCAGTACGACTACCCCAACGCAAAGGAATTGCTCGAGAATGCGGGGAAAGTGCGCCCCGTCTTTGAAAAAACCATCGGGCAGGGCGGTTATTCCTTGTTCAGGATTGACTGCTGACGGGCTTGTTGGCCGACTGGAAAAAAGAGCATAACGAGAATGCCCCCAATGCAGCCAACAGCACCAAGGGCTCCTGGAGGTAAACCAGGAAGCGGTCCATGAACACGCGGATGCCGACCAAATGATTTTGTGTTGCGAAAAGCCCGGTAAAGAAAATCGCGAAAGCGAAATAGTGCGGGAAGGCCGGAATTTCAAAAAGCGCCCCGCGTGAAGCGCTGGCTTGCACGAACACGGACGCAACGATGCCAAGCAAAACCGCCAAACCGGCGTTCAAGAAAGCGTAAGGCACTCCAAACGATGACAATGCCCACAAGTTAAACCCGTGATATGGCGCAGCTGCTGCAGTATACGACACCGAAAACCCGTTGAGCCAGAAGAATGCCGACGCGGAAACCAATGCAAGCACCAGCGTAGATTCGCCGATTTCAAGCCAGTCCTCCTTGACGCAAAACGGCGCAAGGAAGTCGCGCAGCATCCCCCGCAAGGCAAGCAGGAGCCCCAGCGAGGAAAGGGCGATTACAACTACGCCGGTCTTTGAAAAAAACGATTCCCCGGAAACGATGCCACCCTCGTGGTTCTTGAACTGCGCGAGCTCGAAAATGTTGAATGAATTCATTACCGAGAAATGCCACAGCAAATAAGCCGCGGCACAAACGGCAAAGCAATAGAATGCCAGGCGCGCGCCCCGCTTTTGCTCAAAAAAATCGGGCAACTGCCCGCCGGCGCCGTTAACGGCCTTCCACCCGCCGAACAAATATGTCGCCGCAAAGGATGCCATGACCAGCAGGAAATAGCCCAATGCAACCCCCGCCAGGAAAACTGCGGCCTCCTGGTGCACTAACGCGATTGAAAACGACAAAAACAGGGCAACGCGGGTTTTTTCAGAATAAATTGCGAGGAAAGCAATTGGCAAGAGAGCCATGCCAAGCGACTGCGGAAGCGGGCGCACAGAGTATATCAGCAGCTCGCCCGGCAGGCTTGCAAAAAACGCGGCAAACAACCCTGCTTCGACGCCAAACATGCGCCGGGCAAGGGAGTAAAATGCGAGGGGCAAAATCAGGGCGAAGAGCATGACCGCCATGCGGCTGACGAAATCAATTGAAAGCCCCGTCAGCAACGCGGCGTTGGCGATGAAAATGCGGTAGAACGGCACGTAAAGGTTTGGGATGCCGCCACCGTAAGAATAATCAATCCGCGGGTAATCGCCGTATTCAATTGCATGCCGGACGCTTGCGACGTGGATGAAAGTGTTGCCGTAAGTCGGCATGGTCCACTCCTGAAATACCATGAAGTGCGTATAGAGGCTCACAATAACCGCTGCGGCCAGGAGAAGCCAAGGCAACGCCTTTGGGTTAGAAATCATTCTGTTAAGCAATTTACGCAACTTTGTTCACCGAATAAATCGTCAGCCCCCCGTCCTGGTACACTTGAGTGAAATAAGGCCGCTGCATCTTGTCCTTCTCCGGCTCGTACCACCCGAATCCGGCAAAAACCTGCCGGTCAGGCATAAGAACGAACGAAGCGTTGTACTTGACCGCGATATCGTGCGCCTGCTTGGGGTCCTTGGACTTGTAGAACTCATCGATTTTGCCCATGCGCGCGACAACATCCGGCACAATCGCCCAGTCGCCGCCTTCGGTCCCCTCGCGCAGCGTGTTGCCCATGATGTGCTCGCCGCCGAAAATGTCGGTTACGAAAACGTCGCGTTCGAGGGAATTTTGCACAACCCAGGACAATGCCTTGGATTCCGCCTTGGTTACAACCGGCGACATCCACGACTTAGCCTGGTAAGTGGCGTTGTTAAGGTCGCTGTTGGCTTGGGAGGCGATTGCGCCGAAAACGATTATGGCAACCGCTATCCACACAATCTTTGGAACTTCCATGCCTGAAATTGCCATCGGCAAACCCATTACCCCCAACTGATGTTTATACGCAAGCCAATAAAAACCTTATAAGCCACCCGCCCCCTATTACTAAGCATGAGGCTTTTCCTTGCAATCGACCTGCCG
>JAZDFO010000033.1:0-13202 GCA_043807785.1 Microcaldota archaeon
GTGAGAGTGTGCGCCTGGGTGTCCACTTGCTTTCAATTCTTCCAATGAGTTTGCGCGTCGATACCATAGTTGGAAGATGGGTGGTGGAGTTATTAAAATCCTCTAGATTGGAGTCACAGGAATCACATTTTGGTGTCCTCCCCTGGTTTTATTGTGTTGCTAGGCCGGTCAGTATTGTGTTGAAGGTGGCGATTGTGTGGGTGAATACGTGGGCTACATGGAAGCTTGGCCCGTGTTCTCTTTCGAGGTCTTGGGCGTATTTTTCTTGGTGGGCCCAAGAGAGGTCGGTGAGGACGCGGCTTGCTTCGGTTAGGAGCTGGCGCGCTTCTTGTTGTCCTCCGACTTTTTGTGCCAGCTTTTGATATAGGCCTGGCGGGATTCGGTGTTCGTCTGCATGAAAAGTCCTGAATGGTGGTATTTTGCCCATCGAGTTTTTCATGGCCGCTTCCAGCGCCTTGCGTTGAATGTTGCCGGCAGCTACCCGCGCCGCAATTTGCTTGCTGAGGTAGGCGATGAGCGTTTTTTCGTGTTCTACGAGTCTTCCGATTTCATGGTTTTCTTCGCTTTCCTCCGGTTTTCTGGCTTTTTGGCGGTATTCCTTCAGGTCCATGCGTAGGCCCAACTCGTGGCTTTCCTGGAAGTCCCACCGGCTTGTGTCCCTTACGACGCGCCTGCTGCCTTCCATTAACTCGTTTACTTCATTTTTTGATAACGAGGATAATGGCTGCATAATTTTCTTTCTCGTATTCTAGTTATAAAAATACGTATTTTAGACTCTACCCGGGAAGCGCGTCTCGGCATCCTCCTATCCGGTTTTATGATTCGTTTAATTAGCCGTTTGGCTATTTCGCGCGGTTTTCCGCCAGTTCGGCTGCGAATGCGTTAAGCGCTTTGGGGTTGTCGGTGCCGGTTTTCGCCCGTTCGATGATGGCGTCGGCTATTCTTCGAAAGGACGCGTTCTGTTCCCTTCGGACGGCGAGTTCGTGGAGGAATTCGGTTTCCGACTTCATCTCCCGGAGTTGTTTCGGGCTCGCAAGCGACCGTTCATCAATAAATTTCTGGTGTCGTTGAATGGATTCGGGCGTCAAAACGCCTTTGTGGAGTGAGTTGATGATGTTTAGGCCGAGTACGGCGATGGTGTTGGGGCGGGTGACGCCGTGGGTTTTGGCTATCGCTTGAAGTTCAAGATAATGAGATGGAAGCAGCCGCCACCTCCCGAGTTCTATTCCGATTTTTCCACGGGCTATTCTTGAAGTGCCGATAAAGTCAACTCCTGCGTTCTCGAATTCTTTGATTATTTTTCTTCCTGCAGACTCCATGCTTGGGGTCGAAACGAACCGCCGTACTTTTGCGCCAAACGGGCGGCGGGCAAATAGCAGGGAAAAGTCGCTGGTTATGTCCTCAAGGGGGCTTTCACGCCAAGGCCCAACTTTTTGCATGACTGTAGTAGGCGTTCCCCTCTTTTTATTGTTATCCCGTCTTTTGGCGAACAATGAAACGCGTTTGGCATTCGCGCCCGGTTAGGTGCGAGCTGGTGGTTAGCTGGGTTTGCCTTTCGGGGTGGTTGGCGTTTTTCCGGTATGTGTTTTTTCGTCAGGTATGGGTTGAATGGTTGCCTTGAGTGTTTTACCGGGCTTCGCGCTGCCATCTTCGTATGGTTTCCAATGTCGCCTCTCGGCCCAAGTAAGGCTTCTTGGGAGCATCGTCTTTCGGCGGTGTTTTAGGAGTTTTTGACGCCGGTGCAGTTGGTTTGGCTCTTGGCTTTTCGGCTGGCGGAGCCCGTTTTTCTTTTGGGGCAGGCGGCGTGGTTTTCGGCGCGTTTACGCCTAGTTGTTGCGAGGTTTCTCGCACGAATGCCATGAATGCCTTGAGAGTGGAGGGTGGGTCGATGCGTTTGAGCATTATATCGTTGGGATTGCCGCCGGGTGCGGGGGATTGCTCTACTCGGATGAGTCTATTTGGCGTATTGCGTTCGATTTTCATTTCCGGTTTTCCGTTTGTTGGGAAAACGAGGTGGGCTGTCCTTTGGCTGTCTGGCAGGCTTAGCTCGACTCTGGCGGCGTGTGCTTCTCCGGGGTTGAGGTCGACAAGCGCCCTACCGCGTTCCATTAACGCAAGATATGAACCGTTCCGTCTGGGATTGGGTTGGACGTGCAGGGCGGCTTTGAGGAGCGAGGCAATCCGCTTGCGGTGGGGTTGGGGCAGTCCTTCGGTTCTGGAGAGTGCTTCGCGTAGCGTGCGCGCGTGTTGTTCCCTGAATTCGGCGTCGGTCATGCTCATAGTTTGATTAATTGTGTCAGCGTTTTTAAAATGCTGCGCTGGGAACATGGTTTGGCATCCTGGTAGGGGGCAGGCGCGTGGTTTTCGTGCGTTTGTGGCTGGCGTTTATTAATTTTCGTTGGTTTGGTTGTTTGGCGGTTGTCGTTATGAAGCGTTTTTCTGGTGTCGCGGTTGGCGTTGCGGAGTCGGGTGTTTTCCGCAATGAAGGGGAGTTCCGCGAGCATTTGCGTT
Organism: Microcaldota archaeon; assembly: GCA_043807785.1. Taxonomy (GTDB): domain Archaea; phylum Micrarchaeota; class Micrarchaeia; order Norongarragalinales; family SBBD01; genus JAZDGU01. The sequence goes on from JAZDFO010000033.1 coordinate 2,512, forward strand.
GCAATCCCTTGGAGAAGGCCGGGTTCAGGCGTGGCGTAAGGGAGTTGGAGTTGGCTGCCCGGCGCAGTCCTGGTTCAGTGGTTTTCATCGAGTCTTGCGATGCGCCTGCTTCGCTTCCCTTGAGCGCATTCAGTTTTCTTGCGAGTAGGGCTCGGGCACTTGGCTTGGAAGTCCGTGCCCCCTTTCCTTATGTTCCAGTTACCCGCAGGCTGCTTGCTTATCGTGAACTGGCTGCCTCGCCAAGCCGCAAGATTGACTCCGAGCTTCTTTACCGCGTTGCGTTTCGGTTCCGCCTCTCGGCTGCGCGCAATGTGGACCGCAGGGAGGCGTTGCGGAGGTTTTCCGCAATTTCCGAGGCTGCAACGGACATTGCGTTGAAGCGCGTTTTGCGCGTAATGCCGGTTGTTGTGGTTATGGGCCGCCACCACGTGCGGCACGCGATGGAACACCTTGGGAACTACGGATACAACGACCGGACTCATGAAAGCGTGGTGCAGGACGACCAACGGGTCGAGGGGCTCTGGCGCAAGCTATGCCGCCAAGACGGGCTTGCTGATCCGGCGCCGGCGTTTCACGCGCGCAGGCGCGTAATCGTAGAGCGGTATGCTGGTGTTGTAGGAAAGCAGTGAAGACGCGTGCGGGAGTTTCAATTCAAGTCTGCAGGCAGCGAGGGGCCAGAGTGCTTCCCGTCGTATTTTTTAATCTTCAATCAAATTGCTTAGTCTATGCCTGAAGAAACGGTTCCTGACCGGCGTTTGAGAAACAGGCGCATGGTTCTCAGTAAAGCCGATTGGGACGTTCAAGACACTCCGCTGCAGGATGTGGAGGAAAGGCTGAAACTCGGGCTTAGGCGCAGAATCAGGAACGCGCTCAAGACTGGTAGAAAAACGGTTTTGCTCGACAGTGGCTGCGGAAGTGAAGCGGCTGCCCTAAAAACGCTTGCAGCCGAATTCCGTGATGCGGTAAAATCGGGCAAGCTCGAATTGCATGGTTTGCATTTGGCCGAAGACAGGGTCTTTCGCAGGTTCCAAGCTAGCCATAATGGAAGTGGGGTAGTTTTCCACAACATGGATCCCAAAAAATTTGCGGAACTCGGCGTCCGGCCCACGATTATTATCGACAATCTTGGCAGCATATACCATGGGAACGCATTCCGGCTTTCTGAAACGTTCACGCGCGACTTGTTTGGAACGCTTGAAGAAGGGGGAATCCTGGCATTCCATCTTCCAGAGTCCAAAGTTGCGTTTGTAGACGGAAGACATGTGCCGGATGCGGGGAATTGGAAGAAAGAGCCGTATTATGAGCCGAGAACGTGGGATTTCGGGAACAGCAAGGTAAGGCTGATAGGCTATCTAAACAAAGGTGAACCCCGTAGCGAACGGGTTTTTCATTTGAGAAAGGCAAAGAATTAGTAGATTTCTCGCGGGGTTCTCCTTGCTGCGGAAACGCCCTTGCGTGGGCTGGTGGGCATTTCTTGTGTCGCGGTACTTATCCAAGGCCGCGCAGTCCCCGCGACGAGCGTTTTCCCCTACGCGGCGGTCTTCTTTTTTTGTGCGAGTTCTTTGAGTTCTTCTAGTATGATTCGGTAGTCTGCAAGATAGGCTTGATGTAGGGCAAATAGGTTGTGGTCTGGCCGGGTGAATATGTCTGGATGCTGCATGGCTTTCGTTACTTCGGCGTCGTTTGGCGAAAATTTGCGGGAGGCAGGCATCATTCTTTTTATCGCGCGTTCTGGGCTTCCGTAGATTTGGGCTGCGGATAAGGCGTGCTGGGTGAAGTCTGACCTTCCGTATGCTTTTAGAAGTAATTTTTTCAATTCTCTTTTTTCTTTTCGCGTGCCTCTTGTCGCCGAAGCTATTCTATCCACTGAGAATAACCTGATTCTTTTTTTGAGCCGGTCGTATTTTGCCACGGCGCTGGGGCGGCCGTTCTGAAGTTCGTCTAAGTCGTAAGGAGCTTGGGCGTATAGGCGTGTTATCAACCTCCTTGTTTCATTGAAAAATTTTCGATGGGTAAGGTTGGTCTTTGGCTTTTGCGAAGTCTTTGCGCTAGGGGTAACTCGATTTTTGAGCGTTTCGAGGTAGTTTTTTAGCCCGTCTCCATACGCGGTGATAATGGATAACCTACCCGGGTGCCTTTCTTGCAATTCCCGATACGCCGAGCTTTTTTCCAAGTCTTGAGGGACAGCGTAAGACCACATCGCAACTTTTATTCCTCCCTTTGGGTTTGATACCTCCGGCCTTTAGGCCGTAGTTTTTCTTTTGGTTGTCTTCTATTTTTCCTTAGTGGCGGCGCGGCCCGGCTGCCGCCGGGCCATCAATTTGCGCCGCCGCCGAGGTAATCCCATGACGGATTCGGTTAGCGGAAGCTTTGCGCATGCGTCGCATGCGGTTGATGACGTGGTTTACAAGGTTGAATGGTGTACGAAGTACCGGTACAAAATGTTTGGCAAGGAGGAGTTTTTTAAGGCGTGCGAGGAGGCAATTCGCGATGTTTGTGCGAGGCACAAGATTATTGTGGTTGAGTTGGCGGTGATGCCTGAGCACGTGCATTGTATTGTCCGCGCGTTCGCGCGGTACAGTCTGGCGTATGTCACGCAGTTGCTCAAGGGCGGGAGTTCTTACATTTTGTTCCGGCGTTTTCCAAAAATGCGGTTGCGTTATCCTCGTGGGCACTTGTGGAGTGCAGGGAAGGCGCGCAGGACGCTTGGTGTTGACTTGCAGGTGGCGCGCGATTACGTGCGCGCGCCGCATAACGATCCATTTCAAACCCGCCTAGCCTAACGCTGCAGAGGATACCCCGGCCTTTAGGCCGCTGGGAGGACGTCATTCTTAATTTCAGCGTGTCTTAGCGTGGTTTTATTCCGAGGCGGCGGGTGAGTGGTTCGAATACTTGTTCGTGTCGTGCGATTAACGTGCGCGTAACCCGTTCTTCTTTCCGCTTTACCAGGGCGTCTTCGGCGGCCAATTGTTCTCGTGCCCGGTCGTTGGTGTTAATTTTTAGCCAGGCAGGCAGCGCGGTGTAGTGCCTTTGGGGGTGTGCGGTGAAGATTGCTTCGCGGGCGATGGTCTGCAACAAGTCTTTCGTGTCGGGGTGCACCTTGCCGGGAGAATGCAAGTATTGCTGGATTCCGCTTAGGACATGCATCGTGTCGAGTCCGACGATGCTGCTGCTTGAAGCGCCTAAGGTCACGAACCCGTGCTGGAATGCGTTGTTGAGGCCGCGCATTATTGCGGCGACTTCCGCGTTTCTTGCGGGTTGGAAGTCGAACAACGCGCTCGCATCCTTCGTTTTCCGCGCTTTCTTTAACGCGTTTTGCAGGACGCCGATTCCTTCTGCTGGGCCGGCGTGGGCTATCGTGTAAGGCAGCGAAGTCCTGGCGTAGCCTTCGTGTTCGATGAGCTCCTTGTAGGTCATCCACTGCGCTTTCCGGATGGATTCAACGAGTCCTATCCATACGCTTCTTTCCTTGACCCGGTAATCTTTTGCGATTCGGGCGATTTCATTTTGGAAGTGTTCGGAAGCGTATCCTTGGAATAAGCGCAAGTGGAGGTTGCGGCCTTTCCTGACGCTTTGGGGTTCAAGCTTCCACGGTTCCCATTTGGATAGGTGTTGCGCGAATTTGGGGGACTGGTATGCGGACAGGCTTTTTTCATGCGATTGGATTCGGCGGCCTATTTCTGCAGCGCGTGAGAGGCGTCGTTTCCTGAAAAAAGGGTTTTTGCTTGCCGTGAGTTTGTCGCGTTCTGCGCGCAGGGCCTCGATTTTCGTCCGAGTGTCAGAAATGACGCTGTCCTTAAGTATTTCCAGAGCCCTTTCCATGCAAACACATTCTTCCCCGCGCTTTCTTTAAAACCCTTTCAAAAGCGCGGATGTTCCTATCCTCCCGCCGAGTTCGCTGGTTCTTCCCTTCAAGCTTCCGCAAATCCCGTTTACCGCAATGCCCTTCCCCTAAGCCGCTCCGAAAACCATTCCAGCAATAAGAGTGTACAGCCCGAGCGCGAGCAGGCTTCCCCCGACGATGGGCGGCAGCGCCGGCCAGTAGCCCTTCCTCTTGTCGATGTAATAGAACAGCACTGCGATGCCGATTGTTGCGCCAACCATTGCCGCAACCGCAGCGCCAACGGATACCTTGAGCGCCGAGACAACCAGTATTGCGGGAATCACGAGGTCCCCGGTGCCCAGTTCGACGGTCTCTGCCCTGACTTTCACCAATTTTTCGCCCTTGGCCAGTTTCATTCCTTTGGCAGTGGCGGTAGTGGCTTGGGCTTTTTTGTCGAATGGAGCGGATGGGAACGATATGCTGAACGCGGCTCCCCGCCCGCGCAGGCCTTCCGCAAGCGCAATCATGTGCTTGGTCAAGAAAACGGCTGCGAAATCGTACGCCGAAAGCAGGATGGCGAAAACCGCCGCAGGGAGGATGTCCAGCGACACCCCGAGAAGCGAGCCGATGATGGCGGATGAGAAGAGCATGAACGGGTTCCTGGCGGCTTGGTAGCGCCAGCGGAGCAATACTGCCGCCGTAGCGACGGCAATCCCGACAAGGTCGTCTTCTGCCAAGAGCCCTGCAAACGTCCAGAACGTTATGAAGATGAGCGCGTATTCGAAGAACCGGAAGAGCATGTTGCCCTTGTAATACTTCAGCACGAGCAGCATCGCGACTGCCGCAACGAGTATCTGGGCGAACAGGTAGACGCTGTTTCCCACGTCCGCAGGGTTGTCGACTATGGGCGGGACCTGCTTGAAAAGGAACAGCCAGCCAACGACAAGCGCCAGCACCTGCACGTTGACGAATGCAAACAATACTAGTATCGAGCCAAGGCGCATGGTTGTTTATTGCCTCCGGAACAGGGCCGCGGGATTGGGGAGCTTGAGCTTGCGGCCCTTTTGCGCCCCGAAATAGATGCTTAGCGCGCACAGCCCGAGGTAAATGGCGTAGATTGAAATCGTGTTGAATACCTTTAGACCGAGGCCGTAATTGAGGGCAAACGCCACTGTTGCGGGAATCAGGATGCTAAACGCGATGCTGTAGACCGCGCGTTCGACGGGGTCTGTTCCCTCGTCCTTGAGCAGCCACAGCGAGAGAAGGTATCCTGTTGCAAAGAATAGCGCGCCGCCGGCAATCCCCTGCAATACCAACGCGATTTCAACCATCGTTTTTTAACCCCGAATGGAAACTAATTGTCGGTGGCAGTGGATAAAAATGTAGTGGTTGTCGGGGCGTCTGCGGTTGGCTCGCTTAGCGCGGCCTATCTTGCCCAGGAAGGCCTGGATGCGACGGTGCTGGAAGAGGATTCCAAGCCCGGCAAGTTCGACAAGTGCGGCGCCATATTCTCCAAGGAAGGCTTGGATGGAACCGGCGTGCCTTACCACCGGCTGGTCCTCAACGAAGTCCGCGGCGTGCGCATAATTTCCCCAAAGGCGGTCATGTCCGTCAAGGCCAAAACCGTCAAGGGCGTCGTGCTCCGGCGGCAGTCGTTCGACGAGATTTGCGCTGATTACGCTAATGCCCAGGGCGCGGAAATCAGGCTCGGGCACCGCGTCAACGCCTATTCTACCGCAACCAATGGAAAAATCCGGGCAACAACCGACAAGGGAAGTTTTGAATCGCGCGTGCTTGTCGCTGCCGACGGCATCGGCTCTCTTGCCGCAAAGTCATTCGGATTTCCCGCGTTTAAGCAGACGGACATTGTGCTGGCCTACCAGGCGGAATTCGACAACGCAAGGGTTTTCGACCGCGAGATGGTTGACGTTCTTCTCGACAACCGGCATTACAAGAATTTCTTCGCGTGGACGATTCCGGTGAATGAATCCCGCGTGCGCGTGGGCGTCGCCACCACGGACATGCAAAAGATTGGCGAGGCGAGGGAAGCTGTGTTTGCCAACAAGTACATCGCCGAACAGCTCGAGGGCGCCAGGAAACTCTCGGAATTCCATTATTCGATTCCGTTGCGCTACCGCAGGCAGACGCAAAAGTGCGTAGGCGAGGCCGGCTCGCACTCGTATGCAATGCTGGTCGGCGACGCTGCGGGCCAGGTGAAGGCCACCACCGGCGGCGGGGTAATCTTCGGCTCCAAGTGCGCGCGCGTGGCCGCAAAGGAGGCTGCAAAATTCATTCTCGAAGGCAAGCCGCCTAACTATGAGCGCGCCTGGCGGCGCCAGCACGGAAAAATCCTCGGCCTGCACTACTTAGTCCACCGCGCCTACAGATTGCTTCCCAACCCGTTGGTCGATGTCGCGGTAAGAGTCGGGGGCGCGCTCGGCCTCGGCTCCCTTCTTGCCGCGCGCGGGGACATGGATTACATCCTCCGATAAGTTATTAGGCTTGAATTTCTTGAGGAATTCATGGTTTTTGGAACCAGGCCGACGGACTGTGAAAACGAGGAGGAGCGAAAGCACTTCCGGATTTTCGAACGGATTCATCATGGCCCGGATCTGCGCACTCCGGATAATGCGTTTAACCATTATTTGCGCACAGCCGGCACTCTGCAGAGATATACGCGTCTTCATGAAGCCGGCCCCAATGGAAATGCGATAGTTTTGGCGACTCTTTACCGCGGAGTGCCAGTTGAACTTCTTCGGCAGCACACCCGGTCTATTCCTTCTGAAGTAATCGACCTTGTAGGCGAATATCAAAATTTCACCAAAAGCGGCCAAGCTACCCCTCTTCCCAACCTTGTCGAGAGCATGAGGCCAGAAGAAGTGCGCAAAGTATCCATGGCAGTCGCTACCCGGTTTTGGAATATTTTAGGCTCCCAGGGCAACATGCCTAAAGCGACAGTAGAGAAACTTTCGGGAATGCTAGTCAATAATTACCAGCCCCCGTCAGTTGGACACCTAGACATACGCGTCAAGATGATGCTAGCTTTCGAGAAATTGGATCAGCTCCGCTACGGGCGTTTGGCTCCCTTGGAAAGACTCAGTGTTGCAAAGGAGCTTCAAGACGAACTTTCAGACGATGTGACGCACGCGGGAAATTATTATGAGCTCGCCCGAGACATTGAAGACGAGTGTTTCGAGATTCGCCATCCCGATGCGTATAAAAACGTAAAAGAAGTGGTAGACCGTTTATTTTCCGAAGGGCAGCTCAATAATTTGAGGGCTTATGCTACGGAAACACTGTTGCCTATCGTGCGCAACTCGCTTCCACGAGACCTCCAGGGCCAGTTGGAGATGCAACAGAGGAAAAAACACTATTACAGCATTTTCAAGAAACTTTTCAAAGAACAAAAGGATTTCAAGAAACGGAATTGGGGTAAAATCAGCAAGGCAAAAATCCGCGAGGCCCTGCGCAAGGAAAAAGTCCAGGATTTGTTCGGCGTCCGCTTCATCATCCCTACCGAGGACCGTTCAGTACTCGAGCACGTCGACACTGCGCTGCACGACCATTTTCGCACTGCCCTGCGTTATGACTTTGAAAACTTTGTGGTTAATCCGAAGGACAACGGGTACCAGAGCCTGCATTATCATGTCCAGCCGTTTCCCAATGGCTATAACTGGATTTCAGTCCAGGCCCGGACCCGTGCAATGCACGACTTCGCCGAGTACGGGAAAGCCCACCACGGCGGTTACAAGGGCAGCGGCGCGAATCCGATGCTGTTGACCGCCCAGCAAGTAGTGTCTGCAACTGGCGCGGATAAGGAACGCCTCAAGGGCGATCTGCAGAGGATGCTCTGGGAACAAAACGTCATCCAGATCGACGACGCCACAAACCAGCCAATTGTCGCGCCATTTAGGGGAAATTACGTCACTGCCGCAATTCTCAACCGGCCGGACTGGTACAAGATAGTCGGCGCAAGCATAGACGATGGCTCGGGCAAAATGAAGACTGTGTTCATGAGGACCGAACTCCCCGAAACGTCAACCCGGGTGGTCCGGATAAGGTGGCATATCGACGATAAACGGAAGCCCTATCACGCCATTCCGAAAAAAGTGTGGGTTCTGGCTTCCCCGGCGGCAAGGGAAATAATCGAAAGGCATTGGTCGGAAAATCCAAGGTCCGCCCCGAAAGATTGGAGGCCGCCGCAGGACAGTCCAAAAGGCGGGAAAAGGAAGAAACCCTAGGTTTGTCGTTCAAAAAATTTCTCCATACCGGCACTTTTAATAAATACCTCGGGGCACACCAACAGCATGCTCTCCAAGGAATCCCTCAAGGCCGACTTCGCCAAGGACTACAAGGCTTACTACGAAGTCGAGCTTTTCCGCAAGGAAGGCTTCTCCAGGCACGCGTGCGCGTCCTGCGGAAAGGCCTTCTGGTCAGTTGGGGAAACCGACAACTGCGGCGACAGCTCGCACAACGACTATTCATTCATCGGCAAGAAGCGGGGAAGCAAGAGGCTCGACTACGCGCAGTTCTGGAAGAAGTACGCGCAGTTCTGGAAGAAGAAGGGACACGAAGTCGTCCCCCGCTATCCCGTCATTTCCAGGTGGCGCGACGACTTGTATTTCACCATCGCCAGCATTGTCGACTTCCAGAGGCTTGAACGCGGAAAGGTCGTCTTCGAATATCCCGCCAACCCGCTGGTCGTGCCGCAAATCTGCCTTCGGTTTGTCGACATCGCCAACGTCGGCGTTACCGGCAGGCACTTAAGCTGCTTTACGATGGCCGGCCAGCACGCCTTCGTCGAGAAGGGCAAGAAGGCCGGCTACTGGAAGGACGAGTGCATCCAATACAATTATGATTTTCTGACCAGCGTGCTCAAGATTCCCAAGGCGGAAATAAGCTATGGCGAGGACCTGTGGGCGATGCCCGACTTTTCGGCCTACGGCCCGAGCATCGAGAGCTTCGCCGGCGGCCTTGAGCTCGTCAATTCCGTGTTCATGAACTACCGCTGGAGCAACGGCAGGCAAGAGGAGCTTGACACGAAGGTCATTGACGTCGGATGGGGCTTCGAGCGCCTGCTGTGGTTCTACAACGGCACTCCCAGCGTCTACGACTCGCTGTTCCCCAAGGAAGTCGAGTTCATGAAGAAGAAGGCCGGAGTCGACATCTCCAACGAGCTATTCACGAGATATTCCAAGCTCGCCTCCAAGCTCAACATTGAGGAAGTGGCCAACATCGGGCTGGAGAAAAAGAAAATTGCCTCCGCGCTGGGCCTGTCGCCCGACGAGCTTGAAAAGACGATTCTCCCGCTTCAAGGCATTTATGCCATCGCCGACCACTCCCGGGCATTGCTTTTCGCGCTCTGTGACGGCGCGCTGCCTTCCAACACCGCCGGCGGGTACAACCTGCGCGTGCTGGCGCGGCGCGCGTTTTCGTTCATCGAGGACTACGGATTTGACTTCTCGCTCTTCGACATCATGGCGATGCAGGCCAGGGACTACAAGCCGGTTTTCCCCGAGCTTTCCGAGAACCTTGAAACCGCAAGGAAAATCCTCGACGCCGAAAAGCTCAAGTTCGCGCAAACCGCGCAAAAGGCGAGGAAAACAGCTGGGGAAATCGTTGCAGCCGGCAGCGTGTCTTCCGAGAAGATGATGACGCTCTACGAGTCGCAGGGCCTCACGCCGGAAATCATCGAACGCGTCGCCAAGCAGCAGGGCGCAAAAGTCGAGGTCCCGACCGACTTTTACCACAAGCTAACCGAAAGGCACGTCATGGAATCAGCGGACAAGAAAAAGCACGCGCTTGCCGACGACGCGAAATTCCTAAAGATGCCCAAGACGCGCGCGCTCTATTACGAGGACGTCGACACCATGGATTTCGAAGCTAAAGTCCTGGGAGTCTTTGGCGATTCCGTCGTGCTGGATGCGACGGCGTTCTATCCCGAGGGAGGCGGCCAGATGCATGATACCGGCGAAATCGACGGAATCAAAGTGAAGAATGTCGAAAAATTTGACGACGTAATTCTTCATCACGTTGCAGACGCCAAGGCGTTTTCGGGAGGCCAAACAGTCAAGGGCAGCGTCAACCGCGTGCGCCGGATAACCATCATGCGCCACCACACCGCGACGCACATGGTCTTGCAGTCCGCGTTCCGCGTGCTCGGGCCGCAGGTGTGGCAGACGGGCAGCAACAAGGACGAGGACGAGGCGCACGTCGACATCACGCACTTCGAGCGCCCCACGCGAGACCAGGTTTACGCCATCGAAAGGATGGTCAACGAGAAGATTCTTGAAAAGATTCCGGTGACGGCCCGCTGGCTCGACCGCGGCCTTGCGGAGCGCAAGTACGGCTTTAGGCTTTACCAGGGCAGCGGCGCAATAGGCAAAATCCTGCGCGTGGTCGACATCAAGAATTTCGACGTGGAATGCTGCGGCGGCACGCACACCCACACTACGGCCGACCTCGGCTCGTTCAAGATAAAGTCCGTCGAGCAGGTGCAGGACGGAGTCATCCGGTTGCGCTATGTTGCAGGCCTGCGCGCGCTGGAATACAGTGAGAAGAACGAGGCGCTAGTGCAGGATTCCGCCTCGGTGTACTCCGTGATTCCGGAAGAGCTCGTCAAGACCAGCGCGCGCTTTTTCGAGGAATGGAAGTCGCGCGGCAACGAAGTCGAGCGCGCGCACAAGCAGATTGCCGAAAACTTGTCGTTCCGTTTAATCGAGGAGGCCAAGAAATCCGGCCACAAGCACATCGACCAAAAGATTGCGCTTCCCACCTCGCTTCTTGAGAAAATCGCTCTTGAAATCTCCGCCCACGACGGCCTCTCGGCGTGCCTGCACAACGAGCACGGCATCGTAACCTGCGCCGC